>JASHPE010000475.1 GCA_030038235.1 Terriglobia bacterium | reverse complement strand
GGACAGCGTCAGCGGATGGCGATGTGGATCGCCGTTGCCTGACCCGAATCCGGGGTTCTTACGAAAACGAGATTTGCCGCGGGATCGTAGGCCCAAGCGGACGCGGCCTTGTCGAGCGCGTCGAGGGAAGCGGCTGGTTGGAGCGTCTCTCCGTTGGCGGTGACGCTCGTTGGCGTCTCGCGTTCGGCGTGGATTTTGAAGACGAGCGATCGCGCGGGCGGCGAGTAGGAGCCTTCGCGCGCCGTCAGGCTGAGGTCGATGCCCTCGCGCGAAGGCGTTTCGGTGATCTTCTCGGTGAGCGATGCGCCGTGCTGGAAGTCGAAGCTGATGCCGTCGTCCTCGTAGTATTCGCGCGACGATGTAGCCGCGCCTGCATCGGCACTCGAACTTGTCGAGCCTGCCGAATCAGGCCAATTGGGATAAATCTCGAACGTCAAGGGATCAATCGGCGCTTCGCCCGTGTACTGGACCACTTGCCGTGTGGGAATGATCGCGCCGCCGCGCACGAAGAGCGGAATGCGGTCGAGCGGCGCGGACACTTCCACGGAGGCCGAGCCCGAGTAGCGGCGATCGGTCCAGAAGTCGTACCACGCGCCTTTCGGCAGATAAGCCTCGCCGCCGCGCTCGCTGTCTTTCATCACCGGCGCGACCAGCAGATCGTCGCCGAACAGGAATTCGTAGCTCTGGTCCACGGCGCGCGGATCGTCCGGATAATCGAGCAGCAGCGCGCGCATCACGGGTATGCCAGTTTCGCTGGTCTCATGGAAAGCGTCGTAGAGATAAGGCAGCAATCGATACCGCAGCTCGATGGATTTGCGATTGATCGCTTCAAGCTTGTTGCCGTACGACCACGGCTCCTGGCTGGGCGCGCCGTACTCCACGTGCGTGCGGCAATACGGGTAGAAGACGCCGGTTTCGAGCCAGCGCGTGTAGAGCTCGGGACTCGCGCCGCCGGCAAATCCACCAATATCCGCGCCGGCCAGCGCCAATCCCGACATGCCCATGCTCATGATCTCCGGCACGCTCATGCCGAGATGGTCCCAAGTGCTCGAATTGTCCCCCGTCCAGACGGCGGAGTAGCGCTGGCCGCCCGCGTACGTCGCACGCGTGATCACCAGGGGACGCTCGTTCGGCTTCGCCATCAGGATGCCATCGTGCGTGGCGCGCGACATCTGCATGCCGTACACGTTGTGGATCTTGGTTTCGGGGCTTTGGAGCCCGTTATCGTAGAACACCACGTCGTCCGGCATGGTTTTGCTCGGTACATTGAAGACCGAGGGCTCATTCATGTCATTCCAGACGCCGTCCACGCCGCCCTGAATCCACGCTTTGACGAGCGTGCCCCACCAGTCGCGCACGCGACCCCAGGTGAAATCAGGAAACGCGCTTGGACCTGGCCACACATTTCCGATGAAGACTTTGCCGTCTGGCATCTTCACGAAATCGTTCCCCGCCAGTCCCTGCTGATAGGCGAAATAGTTCGGATCCGCCTTCACACCTGGATCGACGATCGTCACCACGTGAAAGCCCTGCTGATGTAAGTCCTGCAGCAGTCCCGAGGGATCGGGGAATCGCGACTTGTTCCACGTGAAGATGCGATAGCCGTCCATGTAATGAATGTCGAGGAAGATGGCGTCGCAGGGAATGTGGCGTTCGCGGAAGTTGTCGGCGATGAACCTGACCATCCTGTCGGGATAGTAGCTGTAGCGGCATTGATGGTAACCGATCGCCCACATCGGAGGCATGGGCAGGCGTCCGACGAGTTCCGTGTAGCGATTGATCACCTTCTTCGGGTCAGGCCCCCAGAAGAAGTAATAGTTCATCTCGCCGCCCTCGGCGCCGAACGAGTACCGGTCAGGTGTCGTGACGCCGAAATCGAAGCTGGAGCGATACGTGTTGTCGAAGAAGATTCCATAAGCGCGCCCGGCGTTCAAGCCCATGAAGAAAGGAATGTCTTCATAAAGCGGATCGGTGTTGGCGCCCCAACCGTACTGGTCCGTGTTCCACATCACGTAGGTGTGACCGCGCCGGTCGAGCGGACCGGCTTTCTCGCCCAGACCGAAGTAGTGCTCGTCGGGCGGCATCCATCGCCAGTCGCGAACGCGCGATCCTTCCCAGGCCACGCCGCCTGCATCGTCGTCCTTGGAGATCAGATGGCCGTCGCGGTCATAGAACTGGACGCGGAAGGGATTGGACTTCACGCGCACTTCGAGTTCGCCCGTGCTGATAATCCGGTCATTTCCCCCGTCCGATTTGATCTCCACTGTCGCTTTCGGCCAGTCGGTAGGCTGCTTGATCACCGCCCAGGAATGGTCGGGTCCGAATTGTGCTGCGGGCGTCATGCGGACGCGGACGAGGTCCGGCGCGAGGACCATGATCGTCGCGAGGAGATGCGGGCCGCGGAACGTAACGCTGTTACTGGTAGGCGGACCCGGCGTGGCGGCGCCCGCTGCCTGCAACTGTCCGGCGGCCGGCCGGCTCAGGGCCAGTATGATTACAAGCACGAGCGAAGCGCTAATTGCTGAGCGCCCCGCGAGGTTTCGATTGTCGCGCATGACCGGCCTCCCGTGACGAGTCCGCAGTCGCCTGAAAGCAAGCCCCTCATGAGAGAGGCCGCAACCCACCCGCCAGCTTGGCGCAATCTTGGCTCGAAGGTTGAAGGGTAACTCCCGTGAGGGGTGAGTTTCAAGCAAGTCGAACCTGCGACGAGTGTGATATCCTCAGCCGTTGAAACGGCGCTGAAAACCCCGCTCTCGGCAGGTGTCATGTCCTTTCGATCTGTATTCATCGCCATCGTCCTCGGATTCGCGCTCGTTGTAGCAGCCTTTCTGATTAACCGGCAACGCCCCAAGTTGGAAACTGAGCAGCCCAGCGCGGCCCTCGTGCGCGCCACGGGCAAGTGCGCCGAATGTCACTACACCCAGAACTATTCTGTGGTTCACGAGTACGAGTTGAGCGTGCATGCGCGCAAGAACGTGAATTGCCTCGATTGCCACCAGCCGGCAGCGGGCCAGGAGAAGGAGGACCACCACGGCTTTGTGATTGCGAAGAACCTGACGGCCGGAAACTGCCGGAGTTGTCACGAGTCGATCTACCAGGAGTTTCTGCGCAGCCGGCACGCAGCGCCGGCCTGGGCCGCGGTCTATGGCCAGCAAGGGTTGACGCCGGAGCAGGTGGCGTTCTCCGAGCAGTATCAGCCTGGCGGCACGCGCCGTCCGCCTCATCCCTTCGTCCAGCTCGAAGGCGGCACCGCCATGGCTGGCGGATGCGAGCAGTGCCACAGCGTGGGACGGCCGAATCCGGACGGCACTATCGGCAACTGCACCGCTTGCCACTCGCGCCACACGTCGTCGGTGGCGCTCGCCCGCATGCCGACAACTTGCGGTCAGTGCCACATGGGACCCGACCATTCCCAGATTGAGATTTATGAGGAATCGCGGCACGGTATCCTGTTTGCAGCCCAGCGCAGCCTGCTGAATCTCGACGCCGATCCACAGAAGCTCACCACCCGCGACATGTTTGTGCCGACCTGCGCCACCTGCCACATGAGCGGCATCAACGGCCAGAAATTCACGCACGATCCGTCGGAACGCCTCTCCTACTACCTGGCCAACGCCGTCACCGAGAAGCGTCCCGATTATGCGCGGGCTCAAGCCGCTATGAAACAGGTCTGCACCCAATGCCACACCGCTCCGCTGGTGAATGACGTTTACGCTCGCGCCGAGAAGGTGGTGGACGACACCAACGCCAAGGTGAAGGAGGCGCAAGCGATCATCGATGGGCTGCACAAAGACGGCGTCCTCACCGGGCCGCCGTTTTCCCATCCGATCGACTTCGTCTACTTCGACCTCTGGCACTACGACGGCCGCACTGCCAAGCATGGCGCGTTCATGGGCGGCGCCGACTTCGTGCAGTGGCACGGAAACTACCCCATGCTGAGCAAGCTCGTGGAATTGAAGGCGATGGCTGAGGAGCTGCGGAGGCAGCATGGCCGGGGAAAGTGACGAGCTCCGCATACGGTTCGGGTCGCTGGCCGTGCGCTTCGATCCTCAAGTCGCGCTCGATCTGTTCGTGCTGCTGAATCTCTTCGCTTTGGGGTTCGACGTCTTCCTGGCTCATTCTGAAAACCAGTTCCGCCGCCCTGTCGAGTATTTTCCGGTCTATTTCGCGGGCGCTGGGGCGCTTCTCCTTCTTATCGGCATCGCTGCCAACGAATTCTGGCGCTGGGCAGCGGTCTGGCGCGACCTCGGTTATCTGGTCGGCTGGATTTCCATCCTGACCGGCCTGGCGGGAGTGATCTACCACCTCGACAGTCAATTCTTCTACGAGCGCACCCTGCGCAGCCTGACTTACGCTGCGCCTTTCGCCGCGCCGCTGGCTCTAACGGGCGTCGGACTCCTGCTCATCCTGAACCGCATGGTCAGCCCCGGCTCGCGCTTGTGGGCGGAATGGGTGCTCCTGCTCACGGCGGGCGGATTCTTCGGCAACTTCGTCCTCAGCCTCACCGATCATGCCGCAAACGGCTTCTTCCGGCCCGTGGAGTGGCTGCCGGTCATGACCGCCGCCTTTGCCGTCAGCTTTCTGGTGGCGCCATTCCTCGTACCCGTCGGCCGCCGTTACCTGGCTCTGTGCGCGTTGGTGCTGTTCGTCGAGGCGATGGTCGGCGGCCTCGGGTTCGTCCTGCACAATCTGGCCAATCTGCGCGGGCCATCTCCGAGCGTCTTTGAGAATTTCATCGCCGGAGCGCCGCCTATGGCTCCGTTACTCTTTCCCAACCTGGCCGTGCTGGGCTGGCTGGGATTGTGGACCCTAAGCCGCCATTTGCACGCTGCCCAGCGGCAAGGTGCAAAGGAGCGATATACAGGGCAGACCGATTAAGGCAGCTTGCAGTATGAGATCAGATCATTCTCGATCTGCGTTGCGCCGGCTGTATAATCGGGCATTGCGTGTCCGACCCCAGGCAAACACACTACGGTCACGGAGCTCGTGACGAAAGATATCCAGTCCAAGGCTTGGGGAATCGCGCCGCCCACCGTGTCCAACCCGCCGAACAACGCGCGGATTTGAGTGGCAAAGAATAGCTGCGGCGGGTAGATATCTGACAAGATGCTGTCGTGATGCAACTGTGCGGCGTTGCGAGTAGAACCCTCGGCATCTTCGGAGCAGGGGCCATTCGGCTGGCCATCCTCCACGCCCGTATAAGCGGGGTCGATGATATCCTCATCGTTCACCACCCCGTAGGCCTCATCTTGCGTTCCCGTTCCGCAGACCGCGCAGCCTGAGACCTGGCCTCCCGGCGAGCAACCGTAGTCAAGACGCGCTTCCTCCGGGCCGCTGGTAGGCTCCGCCAGGGTCAGAATGGAATCCAGCCCATACTGCGAGAGGCCATAGGCAATGGCCCCGGCGCCGCCGCTGTTCCCCGTGGCGCACAGCGGAGTGCCCGACGTCAGCACGGCGTTGTAGACCCATTGCATGGCCGTAGCTGGCAGACATGCAAGCGAAATGGGCCCGTTGTGATCCTCCGCCGGACCGGTTAGCCATCCGTTTACGGGATTGTCAAAGACAATCTGGGCCGTCGTGAAACCGGCAGCCACGACGCTATTAATGATCGTGGTTCCATAGGTGAAGTAAGAGTCGTAGTACTCTATGCCGCCACCGCCGGTCATCAAGACAACGGTGCCGGCAGACTGTCCTGTAGGCGTGGTTACCTTCACCGTAGCGTCATAGGGCTGAATCGCCTTCACGTTGGGGCAGGAAATGTTCAAGCCCCAGCAGTTTCCGGGCGCGCCCCCCGGATCCGCAGCGCAGTTGGAGAGTTCGGTGCCAGTGGCGGTTCCAACGCTGAATTTGCTTGTTTGCGCGTAAAGTGGCGGTGCAGCGCCGATGCAAACAGCAACTGTTACGAGAAGGCCTGCAACTAGTCGAGTCCTGACATTCACTTCCCGGCTCCTTTCACCACCTGATGGGAGCAGATTATAGGAACCGTCGACCCGGCGGCGCCAGCAGAAAATGGTCTTGACGCCGCCCTCGCGCTTCATGTCCCCTGGCTCCGCGCGCTATTCTTTTGCCCCGGCGCTCTCGATGGCCGCCTCAAGATACGGATAGTCGTGGGCCTGGGCGAGAGCGCTCTTGCCGGCTTTGTCCTTGATGTTCGGATCGGCGCCGGCGGCGAGCAGCGCCCTCGCGGTCTCGGCATCGCCAAAATCCACCGTTGAGGCGTAAAGCAGCGGCGTATATCCGAAGCGATCCACAGCGTTCACGTTCGCGCCGGCCTCGATCAAGGCTCGCGCAACTTCGGTGCGGTGGGTCAGGGCCGCCCAGTGCAGCGCCGTCAGGCCATCGTTATCTTTCTCGTTGATATTGGCTCCCCCCGCCAGCAGCGCTTTGACAACAGCCGGGTCGCCAAAGGGCACGGCCGCAAACAAGGGGCTGAAGGGAAGCGTCCCGATCAAGCGCATCTTGCGATTGGGATCGGCGCCCTTGGCGAGTAGCAGGGGGATATTATCGACGTCGCCCGCCATGGCCGCGAGAAACAGCGGCGAGGCATCGAACATCACACCATCGCCCGGGCGCGCTTCGGCTCCGTGCTCCAGCAGCAACTTTACCGATTCCGACGAGCCTAGGTAGGTTGAGTCCACCATGAGCGCGGTGAATCCGCTTTTCGCCTTGGCGCGCACATCGGCGCCGCGGTCGGCGAGGAGCTTGATCTTCGCTGCGTCAGGCGCTGCCATCATGAGCAGGCTTGTGCCCTCGGCGCTCTTGGTGTTGGGATCGAGCCCGTTGTCGAGCGCGGTCTTCAAATCCGCCGCCGTGCCGAAGAGAGCAGTCTCCATCCAAGGCTGCAGGCCAGCGGGATCAAGCGCGGTGAGCGGCTGCGGAACCGCGGGAGTGGCGGCTCTCGGCAGGGCCAGCATCAGCGCCATGGCTGCCCAGCAAGTGCCCGCTGTGGAGATGTACTGGTCGTGCGCGTAAGGGAAGCTCGATTCAAGATACGGCGGGCTGACGGCAGCAGGCGACAACTGGCGCGTATGCACGTGCCACGAGCCATCCGATTCCTGCGTGGACAACAGGTATTGCAGGCCCTTCAGCCAGGCAGGATCGGTGACCGGAACGCCGCCGCCTTCGTTCAGCGCCACCAGCGCCTCGCCGGTGGAATAGGCGTCAGGTTGCATGTGAGGGAGCTCGGCCCATCCGCCGTCGGAGCGTTGGAGCGCCAGCAGATCGGCGGCGGCACGCTTCGTCTCGTCCGCGCTTGCGCCCGTCCAATACAGGCCGAGCACCCGATACGTGGATTCTTCGGTGGATTGCGGCTCGGTTGCCAGCAGCCACGTCTTGGCGCGATCCAGGCGCTCGGCGGTCTCATGGCGAAGCTGCGCGGGCATGTACAACTGGATCGCGCGCGCGGCCACGGCGGTGTCTGTTACCGGGCTGTAAGACTGCGGCGGTCGTGCGTCGAGCGTCGGCCAGTGTCCGTCCGGGCGCTGCCAGTTGGCGATGCGCCGCGCATAGACTGCCGTCACGAGGTTGGGCTTTACTCCCGCGTCGTGCGCTGCGATCAGCGCCCAGCCGTCGGAGGGCGCGGGGTCAATGATCATGGTGCCCTGCACCGCGACGTCGATCGACGTGACATTCGTGGTCGAAAGCAATCCCTTGGCAGCTACCTGGTTGGCCAAGGCCTCATTCACGGGAATTCCGCGCTCGCGGGCCACTTGCCAAGCCATGACCGGAAACGCGTGGTCGTGGCACGAAAAGCAGGTCATGAATTTGTAGAAGCCTGCAGTGCCCTGCTCGGTGATACCGATGGCGCGAGTTGCGGCTAATCGAATCCGCTGCGGCGACGCCTCTTGCGCACGCAATGCTGGAACGAACAGAACGAACGCGAATAGGTAAAGCGGCGCAACTCTGCAACGCATCAATCCCCCTTGTACATGACGCCAACCCACGGCAAATGATGGCGATCTTTCGATCGCCGTGTGAGACTGCGCCGAACCCGGAAGTCGTTTCCGGGCTGTTCGCGGCTCCAAAAGTATACACCCTAAAATGGCCGGTTGACGTTTGCAACAACGTCGATTCGGGGGTCGCTTTTTTGAGCCGAGATTTCGGCCCAGCCCGACCGGGCGACCCCAATCTGCAATTGGAGCGAGCGCGTAGGCATACGATTTGCAAAAAACTGGCCCTTTTTGGCGCGTAATGATCTGAAAACAAGCCAGATAACTGTGTCGGGTTCGCTCCCTGGCGACTATGACCTATGTCAATGATTTCAATAGTTTTAACCCCGTCAGGTTCGCTCGGGTTCGCTCTATGCCACTTCCTGGCCGCTGCGGACTCTGCTCGCCGGCCACGAACACCCGATCTGCAATAGGACGCGGACGGGAGACATACGATTTGCCAAAAACAGGCCCTTTTCTGGGAGTAAGCCTCTGAAAATAAAGCCAGATAACCGTGTCGGGTTCGCTCTTTGCCGAGTATGGGATAACGCCTTCATTCTAATCACTTTAAGTATGTCGGGTTCGCTCGGGTTCGCTCGGCTTGTGACCTTTCGCTTTGTCCGCTTCGGCACTGATTCCGATTTAACGCTACACCCGATGCGTAGGCCGTCTTGTATTTTCAGCACGTTGGGCTATGGAAAACTCCGGGCTTGATAATGGGCTGCTCCAGATTCCGAACCTTGGGCTCCTGCGAGCCATAGGACTAACGAGGAGTCGCTGCGGCAGGGTTCAGCGATCCTTCTTGTTTTCTGTAGTTTGTAGACCGCGGAGGCGATCGCAGGGGGCTGATTAGTATCAATTTCTCTGCGAAATGGCCCAGGTCTGCTAACATCGAAGCGAATCTGGGGACAATGGAGCGGTTGACCTGACGCCTCCCGCATGGATGATCATCCCCCTGCAAAGGACGATAGCAATGAGAAAGCTAAAGTTATCAACAATCGCGACGGCAGCGCTGCTGTTGCTGTGCTCCTGCAATCGATTGAGCACGCACTCCAAGGCGTCTGTCGAGCGCGCCATCAATGATCACCTGGCGCAGAATCGCCATCTGAAGTCGGGCAGCTTCCAGACCAAGGTGGAAAGCGTCGCGTTCAAGGGCGATACCGCAAACGCGGTGGTGAGATTTGAGAGCCGCGAATCTTCCAGTCTTTTCGTGGAAGTGCGCTATGGATTGCAGCTCGAGAACGGGCACTGGCAGGTGGTTTCGAGCACGCCCATGAGCGGCCAGGGCGGCGACTCGCACGACTCGCCGCAGGATCAGAGCTTCGGGCCTCCCGCAACCCAGCCGGGCGGGCCTGGTGAGCCGGCGCCGCAACCGAGCCACTGAAAAAGTTCGTCAGGTTCTCAGTAATTCAGTATGTCCGTTCGGGAGGAACAGACGCGCCAAGAAGACGTGACTATTACTGCCAGAAACCAACCGAATGTTGAGGAACTGACGTACTGACCAACTGACGTACCGACGCACTACTGTCCGAGATACTCCTGCTCGGCCGACTTCGCCTTGCGCGCCCGCTCGATCCGGCTGCGAAGCAATTGATTCTTCGGATGGTCCTTCAGCGGCCCTTCGTACGTCTGGATGGCGAGGTCGTACTGACCGGTCTGGTAGAAGACATCCCCTGCAGCGACTGCGCGCCGGACCTCGGTGGCGCCTGCCTCGGAGATGGGCGCGGGCGTATTTGATGCAGGCGGCCTGATAATACTACCCGGACTGCCGCCGGTCGCCGGGTTCTGGCCTGCCGCGGTGGCGCCGTGCGAACCTGAAACGAGTGGGGCGGGGGAGGCGGGTTGAATCTGCTTGGGCGCTGTGGCGGGCGTACTCGCGGGCGCGGTATTGGACGGCGATTTTGAGGGCGAAGTGGACGGGGTGACTTCCGCGTTCGCGTCGGGCCGGCTCAAGCTGTGCTCCTGGTCTACCGTGGTCGGCGTCAATGAATCCCACTTCAGTTTTTTCGATTCGCGGACGAAGAAGATCGCCACCGCGAGGACGAGCGCCACAACGGCACCCGCCAGTATTCGCCGGCCCCATCCAACGGAAGGCTGCGGCACCGGTTCAGTCTTGAAGAGAACGGAAGTGGGGCTGCCGAGCTTCGCGGGCAACGGCAGGTCGGCGGATCTTTCCATAGCTGGTCCGCTTGTGGCCGGTCCTGCTGATAAGACTTCTGCATTTGCGGACACCGCCAATTGGCCTTGTTCTGGCGTGGTCTGGCTGATGACGCGGCCACCGGGTCTCAGGACGATCGGCGCAGCGGGCTCAGGCACTGAGGGCGCTTCGAGCGGGAGTTCCGCGAAAACATACGCAGCTTTGGAATCCGATTCCGGCGCCGCCTGGCCGGCCAACAAGGCCACTTCGACGGGCTTCAGTGAGGGCTCGACCGGCGGCGTTGCTGGCGGAATGCTGGGCGGCTCTGGCGCCGGTGAATCTGCCGCTGGCTCGGGGATGGCAGCAGCAGCCACAGGAAGAGCCTCTACGAGGCTGTGCCCGGGAGCGACTTGTGGCACAGACACGGGCAAGGGTATAGGCTCGGCAGAAGCGGCCGGCTGTTTCTCACGCGTAAGAGCCGGGACACGCACGGGACGCGTCGGGGCCGCCGCCACGGCAGCGCGACCAAACCATTCCGTCACCATCCTGGCGGTTGCGGGTCTCAGTTCCCGTCGAGTTTCGAGGAGCTGCCGGACGAGGCGGGCCAGCGGCTCCGGGATGCTCGAATCGAACTCGAGCGGCGATGAGTCCATCTGTGCCACGAGCATGCTGAGGCCGTCGGCGGCGGCTGGCGCCACGCTCGCGGGCAAGCGTCCCATGAGCAACCGGTACGTGATAACGCCGAGCGAGTAAAGGTCAGCTCGCCCGTCCAGCGTCTCGGTCGATCTCGCGAGTGCCGTCTCCGGCGCACAGTAGGCCGGAGCCGCAGGCAGGAGGTCATGAATACTCAGACGCACGTCGGAGGAACTTGCGCCGGACATGAAGCGTCGGACCCTGCTCATGCGAACGTGCGCCGCGCCAAGTTCCTGCACAATGACACGCTCCTCGCCGGCACTGCCGCCGATGATGATTTGCCGCGGATCGAGACCAAGATGGAGCATACCCAGTCGATGGGCGGCTTCGAGCCCTGCGGCGATCTGACGCGCGATCGCGCAGGCACGCGCCGGATCGAATCGTCCCTCGTCACCCAGCAATTCGTGCAATGTCCGCCCTTCGGCAGCGGTGGTAACGATGAAGGGCCGCCCCGCTGTCCTTCCCGTCGCTTTCACAGACGGCAGACTTGGGTGAATGACCCTGCCGACCAGCTCGTAGATCTCGCTGAAGTCGCGGGCGATTACGGGGTCATCCGCCAACTCCACTCGAAGGGCGCGGATCAGGCGCGGCTCGTGGCCGTCGACCGTTTCGGCGCGGTAAAGGGTGGCGATGCTGTCCTCGCCGATCCTTTCTATGAGCACGTACTTATCTCCAACGATCGTTCCGGGCAGCCATTCGCCGGTCTTGACGTCTTGGAGCGCGCTCACTTCCATATGGACCTGCAGCCCTGGGGCCGCTTCCCGGTCGATTATAGCAGCCAGCCGGCCTTTCGATTGGATTCCGGCCGAACCCGGGCGGGGTTCGTCAACAAGGTTAAGCGGCAGGAGTCAGGGAAGGCCGGTTTTGACGTGACACGGCCGTCCGCCCGTGAATGGCCACGGCCAAGGTGGCCGTGCCACGTCAAACTGACCCGCTACCTGGCGCTGCTTGCTGAGCCGGCATTTTGTATGGGAACATGACCCTGCAGACGGAAACTATCGACGTGGCATCGGCCGGCAACATAACGGTCAAGGAAATCTTCGACCTCGTCCGCGAGGACCTGGCGAAAGTGGAGGAGGAGTTCGCCCGGCAAACCGCGGCCGGTGTCCAGCCTATCAACGAGATCGGCCGGTATCTGCAGGACGGCGGCGGGAAGCGACTGCGCCCCATGCTGGTGCTGCTGGCGGCGCGGCTGTGTGGTTATCAGGGTCCGTCCGCCATCCGCCTCGCCGCGGTGATGGAGATGATTCACACTGCCACACTGGTGCACGACGACATCATCGACGAGGCTGAGACGCGGCGCGGGCGCCCCTCCACAAATTCACGCTGGGGCAATCATCGGAGTGTGCTGGCGGGCGACTGGCTCTACATGCAAGCCTTCAACGTCGCTGTAGCCGAGCGCAACTTCGCCATTCTCGACCTGCTGATCGGCCTGACTCAGTTGATGGTGGAGGGCGAGATGATCCAGCTCACGCTGCTGAGCCGTCTCGACGTGAGCGTGGACGATTACTTCGACCTCATCGACCGCAAGACCGCCGCGCTATTCTCAGCTTGCCTGCGCCTGGGCGCGATTCTGGGCCGCAGTGGCGAGGAGGCCGAGGCGCGTCTGGCATCCTGCGGCACCGATCTTGGTCTCGCTTTTCAATTGATCGATGACGTCCTCGACTTCACCGCGTCAGAGGCGCGGTTGGGCAAGCCCGTCGGCAACGATCTGCGCGAAGGCAAGGTGACCCTACCCCTGATCGATGTGCTCGCCCGCTGCGGTCCCGAAGAACGTGCCAAAGTTGCGCAGGTGGTGGAAGACGCCGGGTTCGCGCGCGTACCCCTGGCGGAAATTCAGGACCTCGTCGTGCGCTACGGTACGCTCGAATCGGCGCGGGTGCGGGCGCGCAACTATGCCGGGCGCGCCGCCCGTGAGTTGGAGGGTTTTCCCGAGTCGCCTTACCGAGACGCGCTGCGGTCGCTGGCGGATTTCATCATCGACCGCCAGTACTAGTGACCTGCTTGTGGTGCAGGCATCCTGCCGGCGTTAGTAGGGCAGCAAGGCGGCCGCGCAGTGAGAGAGTCGCAGCAGGATGGCTGCACTGCACCACAAGCAGGACAAGCGCCGTCTCCCGTTTGCAACCGGTGAGGTGTGTAATCCGTCCTTCTTCCGTCGCCAAACTCAAAAGGGGGCGCATGCGCCGGGAAATCGAGATCAAGCTGCCGGTTCACGATGCCCGCGCGCTGCGCCGCCGACTGGCCGAATTGGGTTTCCGCCGCGCTTCCAGGCGCTATTTCGAGCGCAACTCGCTATTCGACTTTCACGACCACGTCTTGAGGAAGAAGCGCAGTCTGCTCCGGCTGCGCTCCCAGCCTGGCCGCAGCTTTCTGACGTTCAAGGGACCGCGGATCGGCTCCGGGCGCTTCAAAGAGCGAGCCGAGATCGAAGCGCGCCTGCGCAATGCGCCTGAGGTGGCCGGCATTCTGGAGTCTTTGGGGCTGGAGGTCGCCTTTCGTTACGAAAAGTATCGGACGCTTTATCGCCGCAAGTCCGATCCCCCTCACGCCGAAGTCGCCTTCGATGAAACACCGATCGGCGTTTACCTGGAGATCGAGGGCCCGAAACGCTGGATCGATAAAGTAGCGCGTGAACTCGGCTACGCGCCCCGGGAGTACATCACCGCCAGCTATGGGCGCCTGTACCTGGGTTGGTGCAAGGCTCATCGGCAAGAGGCCGGCGACATGGTCTTCCGTACCAACCTGGT
>JASHPE010000058.1 GCA_030038235.1 Terriglobia bacterium | reverse complement strand
GCCCCGGTGAGGGTCGTGCTCTGCTCGGCATTTTCCGTTTCGAGCAGCGCGACCGGGGCGCTCACCGTAATGGTCTGGGATGTGGACCCAACCTGTAACTCGGCGTTCAGCGTGATGGTCTCCAGGCGCATCTCGACGTCGCGGTGAATGAACTCCCGGAAGCCCTGCTTGACGAAAGAAATGGAGTACATTCCGAGGGGCACAGATGGCGCGTCGTACAGGCCCGTCGCGTCTGTTGTCTCGTGTTGGACAACGCCCGTCGAAATGTTCGTGATCGTGATGACGACCCCGGGAATCACTGCTCCCGATGAATCCGTTACTGTCCCCCGGATTTCACCGCTTTGCCTGCTCTGGCCGGATGCCTGTCCCACTAAAAAGAAAATGGCAAACACCGTAATTCCTGCTGTCCACAAGATTCTCAATGAGCGCGCTCGCTTGGTCATCCTATTCACCTCCATAAATCTCGTAACTACTTGATTGGGTTCTGCTTCGAAGATTATAAGCCCGCCGTCAAGACGATTCACAACCACTGTGCAAAACGGTGAGTTAGCTGCTCTTCCACGGCATTTACAACTCCCGACTTGCAAATTGACAGCCGCCGCTGGCGCCTTTAAGCTCGTCACGAAATCGGGAAGACTTAAAACGAAGCTAAACGAAACCGGCTTTTCAAGCGCTTTGGAGCAAACGAAACTAAACGAGGCCGACTGCCACTCTCAGGCCGGCACGACCTCGTAAGGACGCATCATTTCGTTGTCCTCGTGCTCGAGGATGTGGCAATGCCATACGTAGCGTCCGGTGTAGCCTTCGAAGCGCGCGATGATGCGCGTCACCATTCCCGGATGCGCCTGCACCGTGTCTTTCCAGCCTGCCTCCGCGGGTTCCGGAGGCACGGCCGGTCCACGATAGACCAATTGCCGCTGGGTCTGATAGGGAAACTTGTGAAACGGCCGCCGATCAAGGATCTGGAAGCGCACCAGGTGCAGGTGAATCGGGTGGGAGTCGTCGGTCAGGTTGATAAGGCTCCAAATCTCCGTCGAGTTCAGAACCGGGTTTTCGGTAATCGGCATTTTCCAGTGGGTGTTGTTGAGCAGCATGATGTTAGAGTTGCCGTAAAAATCGAGGATCTCGTTCAAGGACAGCAGGCGCGTCCTCACCGCGTCCGATTCCTCGAGCTTCGAAACCCGCCGAAGAGCGGCGGGCAAGGCGCTCGGGTCCTCCGCGCCGCGACTGGACACTCGAAACTGCATGAGGTTGAAAGCGTCGCTCTTGAGGACGATCTTTTCGCCTCCGTGGCCCGCGAAGTCAGCGATGAGGTCCGCACGCTCGGCCGGGGCCAGCACAAGGCTCTTCAGTTCCACCGGCGCCGCCAACAATCCCTGATCGGTTCCGATCTGGTGGAACGTCTGGCCATTGGCGAGCGAGAGGTGATAGAAGCGGCTGTTCGATCCGTTGAGAACGCGGAAGCGATATCTGCGCTGCTCGACCTCGAGATAAGGGAACAGAGCGCCGTTCACCAGGAAGGCGTTGCCGAACACTTCGGGAACCCACGGAGTTTTGGGGTCTGGCGAGACCAGATAGTCGAGCTGGCCGTCAGGAGACAGGAGCCGGTCGCAGAGGATCAGAGGAATCTCGTACTTTCCTTTCGGCAGGTTCAGACCGTCTTCCACCGCGTCGCGAATGATGAAAGCACCCAGCAGTCCGGCGTAGATGTTGAGCCGGTTGATGCCGACCGCGTGGTCGTGGTACCAGAGCATGGCCGCGTCCTGCTGATTGGGGTAGAAGTGGACCTTAGACTTGCCGGGCTCGTACCAGTCTTCCGGATAACCGTCGGAATCGGGCGGAGCCTTGGCGCCGTGCAGGTGAATCACACTGCGGACCTCTGGCTTGTCCTTCTCGGCGCCGTGAATGTTGTAGTCAATGGGCAGAAAGTGCTGGCGAGGCAGTTCGTTCGCCCACTCAACCAGCAGGCCGTCGCCGCTGCGGGCTTCAATGGTGGGTCCAGGCGATGCGCTCCCGAAACCCCAGACTCGCGTCGGCTTCAGGTCGCGATGGATCTTCGCCTCGAGCTCCCGCATCTCGAGGCGATAGTAAGGCACCTGCACGGACGGGTCGGCGGGGCTGGGACGGTAGCCCACACTGCGCGCCACGCCCGGAATCGGAAGCGGATCGACGTATGGCTCGAGCGAGTTCGGATTGAGCGCCGGCCGGGCGACGACCGGTTTCGAGTTTGGAGCGACGCGCTGTCCCCACAGCGCTGTGCTCAACGCTCCGCCCTTTTGCAGAAATGACCGCCGCGAGATTTGCACTCTTACCCTGCCCTTCCGAATGGTGTTTTGATTTCAGACGTACGGGCGGCCCCTGTGGCCGCCCAACTGATGGCACGCGCAAGTAATGCGCCGTAATTGGGCGGCCACAAGGGCCGCCCGTACGTCTGAAATTGCCGGCCCTGAAGCCGTTACTTCTCAAGATAGCAAAGGCGGAACTTCTTATCACAAAAAAAACGACGGGCATGTGCGCGATGCACATGCCCGTCCCAAATTGCCAACGTAAGCGAGCGCGAAACACTACTGCGGTTCACCGTCTCCGGGATTGAGGAACAGCGGAGGATTCGGAGTCTGGCTGAAGTTCAGCATGTTGTTAATCGTACCGGACAAAGCGTCGAAAGAGCCCTGACCGATGCGCTCTCCGCCCAGCCAGTTGTCCTCGATGAAGTGGATCACGGACGTCTGATCCGTGAGGCTGTGACTTACGTAATTGGGAATCGCGTAAGGCGAGATCACAAGCATGGGAATTCTCGGGCCGTAGCCGCAGCGGCCGAGCGCGTTCAGGTTCCCCGGCGTGATGCCCGGCAGACTGTTGAGGGAATTACCGCAATATCCGGGATCGGTTAGCGTGTCTGCCGTCCCGGCCGACTGGTTAACGATCGGACCCATCTGGTGGTCATACCAGCCGTCGGAGTCGTCGTAGGTGATGATCACAATCGTGCTGCTCCACTCGGGCTGCTGCTGGAGGAAGTTAAGCGTAGTGACGACAAAGTTCTGCTCGTCAAGCGGATCGGAGTATCCCGGGTGCGCATCCTGGTAGCCATCGGCCTTGAGGAAACTCACTTGCGGGAAGTTGCCTGCCTGGACCGCGGAGAAGAAATCCTGCACGTCGTACTGATTGTTGGCAGGGTCGCCGGCGTGCCCGATGGTGTAGACCGAGGTCGGACGTGTGTGGTTGGGATTGGCGGTCGCTGTATAGTACTGGAACGGCTGGTGATGAGGAATGTAATCGTCTTCGTTGGCACCGGTAACTCCCGTGTGGTTCCGGCTGCACCCGGTGCTGCCGTTGGGGTTCACGATGCTGAGATTGAAACCGCCCGAGAACCAGCCCCAGGTCACGCCGGCATTGGTCAGAAGCTGGCCGATATTAGTGCCACCCATAGTGACTTGGTTCTTCGTCGCACCGGAACACATGTCGCCAATGGGGTCGGGGTCGCCGATGACGGTCAGCGAGCCGTCGCCACCGTCGGTTTCGTCGCCGGTGCCATTCAGGGTGGCGATCGCGCCGTTGGTCTGACCCGAAATCAGATTGAGCGCTCCCACGGTGGAGGGACCAAAAGTGGTGCCGTAGTTGTTGTCGTCCAGCGCGAAGTGCTGGGCGTAGTTCCACATTGCAGTATCCGTGTTGCCGTCGTAATAGCCCATAACCAATCCGGTGGTCAGCACCGTATTGGGAGGAGCATTCGGCGGTGGGCCAGCCGAGCCCGTAGACCCCGGATAGTAGTCCATGAGCCCGTGGTCAGCAGCCATCTGCTCGGGTGTGTAATCGTGGTCCTGGTCCGCGGTCAAGGCTTGGCTCCGATCGAGCCGGAAGGGATTCGCCGCCCCGGAACCGTTGCCCGTCTGATTCAGGAAGTTGGGATTGTTGGTCATCAACTCAGGGGTGTAGCCGTTCACCGTCGGAGTGTTGGGAAGAGCGGTAAACTGCGGCTCTCCCGGCGGGTTAGCCGCATTGGGATACGTCCCGAAGTAGTGATCGAAGGAGATGTTCTCCCCGAAGATCACTACGATGTGCTGAATCGGGGTGGCGGTAGCACGTGACTTGGTCTTGGTCGAGTCGGCATGGCTGGGCGCAGCCTTGCCAGGAACGGCGGCGCTGAGCGTGCCGGGATTCAGAACGATACCGGCAACCCACACCGTGACGAGCGAGAGTGCAATGGCCCTACGCATAACCTTGTTCTTCTCCTCGTAGTGACGATTTGCGGCCACGCGCTGTGGCCGTTGCAGCACTCGGAGAGTACAGGCCGCTTATTAAGCGATGGTTAAGCGATGGTTGTGCTTGTGTTATATTGCGGTTACAAAGGACGGAAAAGGGCGGGTTTCGCAGCCCCGCCGAAAGACATACCCAATAATCTTGCTGACTTCCTTAAGGTTTCCGTGCGGTGGCGCCGAAGCCCAGCCCTTTCGTGGCCTTTTGAGCAGGCGGCTACGCGCGCTCGGGCTTCCTGCCCATGGTCAGGAAGAATCCGCCTTCTTTGCCCTCGGTGAAGATCCATCCGAGCTGGCAGAACAGATTCTCGAGCGCCGTGCCGGGCTCGTGCCTGTCGAACAGCTTGTCTTCCATGGTGAAGCGGTCGCCGAGCCGGATCTTGGGGACCGAATTGATGTACTCCACGCCGTTGTCGCGATACCACTTCAGCACTTCGCTAACCGACATCTTCATCTCGTGCGGATGCTTGTATTGGTCCATATACCAGGTGTGGCGCTTGTCTTCGCCGATCTTGTTCTGGCGCATGAAATAGTCGAGCTTGGCGAGTTTGTCCTTGGTGAGATTGAAGATGATGCGCCGCATGTCGAGGAACAGCCGCCCGTAGGTGTTGTAGAGCCCGATGGTGATATAACCGCCCGGCTTCACCAGGCGCAGGACGTTCTTGAAGGCGCCATAAGGATCGGCCGTGTGGTGCAGCACGCCGTTCGAAAAGACGTAGTCGAAGCTCTCTTCCTTCAGACCCAGCGCGAACAGATCCATCTGCGCCAGGTCCACATGCTTCATGTTGAACTTCTTGCGGAAGCCGTTGCCCTTGTTAAGCGAGCCCCACGAAAAGTCGATGCCGACAACGTCGCGGCGGGCGATGGAAAGGAAGATGGCAAGCTGGCCGGTGCCGCAGCCCGCGTCCAGCACGCGCGCCCCGAGCGGCAGTTGTTCGTCCAGCAGTCTCGCGTAAATGCCCTTCTGGGCCTTGTCGAGCAATGCCTGCGGACTGTCGTAATCGTCGTAGCCCGGAAACGAGCACCCCTCGTAGAACTGGCGGACCTTCTTGCCGACCGCTCTGCGTGTTTCCGGCGGGGGACTCGAGACTGCTGTGCCCATTTCTACCCTCTCTTATGGTGACGCGTTGTCGAAAACAGGTCCGATTCGTGCAGAAGCCCCGACGCCGCGGGCCGGAGAACGAGCTTTGAGGATCAGAACCCCTGGGCCTTGCCGAACGTTCCGGTTAAGCCATTGACCGATCGAGGCTGAGGTGCGGCACGGCAACCTTCATGTGCCCTGTACCATCCCCACTCGGCGGCTGGATACGGTAGGAAAGAGTATCATGGAAGGTCCCGATTATGCCATAGCTGCCTGTGACCGACATGCTTGATACGCGTGTTGGCAACACGCACATCTCTCAATCGGCGATGATTCCCGTCTGCCTAACGAGCCGCTCTGCGCGGAGCGCCTTTGCTTTGCCACAAACGAAAGCCGCCACGGAATGCGTTGCGGTTGTCGCCCAGTCGGCAACCCGGCGGGAGCTTCTTCAGCAGCCGGAGGTTCCCGCCTCCGAGGACGACGTAGTCCGGCTCCAGTGCCGCCTTGAGCCGCTCGACGACATCGAACACCTCGCGGCGCCACTTCTTCTTGCCCATGCTCTCGAGCGCGCCCTCGCCCACGTAGTCCTCGTAGGTCTTACCCTTCTTGTAAGGAAGATGAGCCAGTTCCATGGGCTCCACGATGCCGTACACGATCATGGCCGATCCGAGTCCGGTGCCAAGGCCGAGAAACAGCATGCGTCCGCCCTCGTAGCTACCGAGCGCCTGCATGACCGCGTCGTTGACCAGCTTCACCGGATGGCCGAAGGCGCGTTCAAACTTGAAATTCACCCAGCCGCCGCCCAGATTGTACGGCTCGTGAAGCGGCCGCCCATGTACAGCAGGCCCGGGATACCCGATGGAAACGGCGGAATATTCCCAGTCCGCCGCGGCCTTCTTCACCGCGCGAACCATCTCCGCAGCTGTCATTTTTGGACCCGAATCGATTTTGATTTCATTCTTGTGACCGGTGGCAAGCACCTTCACGTGCGTTCCACCGACGTCAATTACCAGCACCTTCGGGTGTCTGCTCGTCATGGTCCTATTCTAAGCTGCCGCCGGCTCCGGCGAAAGCTTCGGGAGCGCTGGACAATCGGGCTTGTCTCTGGTGGAATCTCTAGGACATGGACCACCTCGCCACCAATCGCCGCATGATCCGGTCCGCGACGCATCAGGCTTACGCCTATGCCGCCCTCGCTATATTGCTGATCATTGCCGCCGGGTATCAGACGCTCGTCGCGCGGGACATCTTTCGCGGCATCCTTCACTCGGACGACGTCTATCTGGAGCCCTTTGCTGTGAGCGCGGGGAGAATCGATGACGCCGGCGCCGGCGCGGCAGTGGGACTGCGCAAAGGCGATCTTCTACTGGCGGTCGAGGGTGTGCCCTACACCGGCGCGCACTTCGTGGATGAAGCGCTGGCCCGGCCGCACTCGGACGGCAAGCTTACCGTGACCGTACGCTCTCCGGGCGAGAGCGAAAATCGGACCTTGAGAATCCCGCTCACGAGCTTTAAGGCAGGGAACGTTAACGCTGGGTCGAATCTCGTCCTGCGCCTCATTATTTTCGTGCTGATGCCGTGGTTCTGCCTGATCCTCGGCTTCTGGGTGGCAGCGGTGCGTCCGCGCGACCGGCTGGCTTGGCTGCTGCTGAGCCTCATGCTCGGCTTCACCCAGATTCTCGGTATCGGGACGGGAGCTTGGGGTCCCGTCATTCGCGACGTCGCCAGGGCATATCACCTCCTTGCCGGCAACTTCTGGGGCATTGCGATGCTCCTGTTCGGCATGTACTTCCCCGAGCCGTTTCCGAATCAGGGCCGGACCTTTTGGAAGTGGGTGAAGTGGGGTCTGATTGTTTCTCTGGCGATCTCCGCCCTTCCGGAAATCGTCGTCAAGACGATCGACGTGGAGAACTACGCCGCGGTGGAATGGTTAAGCGCGCGGGCGGCGCCGTTCTACGCCGCCAACCAAGCTTTTAACGTTATCGCCGTCAGCGTTTTCTTCGCCTCGATCTTCATGAAAGGAAGCATGGCGGTTTCACGCGACGCCAAACGGCGGCTGCGGCTCCTGTACCTGGGCTCAACGATCAGCCTCCTTCCCGTCTGTCTGGTCGTCATGGTTAGCCTTGTAAGGGGCACGGGCGGAGATATCGGCAAAGTGGTCCCGGGGTGGCTGCTCTTCACGGTGCTGGTGCTCTTGTTTCTCTTTCCGCTGACTCTCGCCTACACGATTGTAGTGCAGCGCGCCATGGACGTAAGCGTGGTGATCCGCCAGGGGCTGCAGTATGCCCTCGCCCGGAGTGGCGTGAGGGCCTTGCAGTTCATCCTGATAGTCGCAGTCGTGTTGACCGCCACTCTGTTGGCGTCGAACCCCAAAATACGCTTGCCGCAGAAGATCGAGGCCGTAGCCTTGGGTATGGCGGCCGTCTTGTGGATGAAGCGCGGCGCGGACTGGTTGCGCGGCTGGACGGATCGCCGCTTCTTCCGCGACGCCTACAACGCCGAGCAGATCCTGAGCGAATTGAGTGACAAGGTGCGCACGATTGTCGAGACCCAACCGCTGCTCGCCACCGTGTCGCATCGGATCGCCGAGTCGCTGCACGTCCCGCGGATTGCGGCGCTGATCGATGGCAGCGGCCCGTATCGCCCCGCTTACGCGCTCGGATATCCCGAGACTCCGGCTGTGGTGTTTCCTGAGAATGCCGCGACGGTTCGCCAGCTTGCCGAAGCCGGTGAGCCGATGCGCGTTTATGCAGACGATCCGGACTCCTGGCTCTATCGCCGCCAGGACCTGAGCGATGAGGAGCGCCGGCAGATCGAGCAACTCGGCGCCGAGTTGCTCCTGCCCCTGCCGGCCAAGGATCATCTGCTGGGCTTCATCAGCCTCGGACCCAAGCGCAGTGAAGCGCCTTACACCGCAAGCGATCTGCGCCTGCTCAAGTCTCTGGCTGTTCAGACCGGGTTTGCACTCGAAAACGCCCGCCTGACTGCGACCGTTGCGCGCGAGGTGGCCCAGCGGGAGAAGCTGAACCGCGAAGTCGAAATCGCGCGCGAAGTGCAGCAGCGATTATTCCCGCAAAAGCTTCCGCCTGTTCCCGGCCTTGACTATTCGGGCGCCTGCCGGCCGGCGCTCGGAGTGGGCGGCGACTACTACGACTTTCTCGCGCTCCCCGAAGGACGCCTCGGCGTCGCGGTGGGCGACGTCTCCGGCAAGGGGATCGCCGCGGCGCTGATGATGGCCACCCTACAGGCTTCGTTGCGCGGCGAGGCCATGCGCGGCTCCGAAAACTTGGGCCGAATGATCGCGGGCGTGAATCGGCTGGTGTTTGACGCGTCGACTGCCAACCGGTACGCCACGTTTTTCTACGCGGAGTACGATCCGGCCCGGCGCGCGCTCTTATACGTGAACGCCGGACACAATCCGCCCATGCTCTTCCGCCGGTGCGGCGGCAGCGGCGCCGTGGAGCGCCTTGAAGTCGGCGGGACGGTGATCGGTCTGCTGGAGAGCTTCCCTTTCCAGCAAGGAAGCGTGACGATCGATCCCGGCGACCTGCTTGTGGCCTACACGGACGGCGTGAGCGAAGCCATGAATCCTGAGGACGAAGAGTGGGGCGAAGCGCGTATGATGGAAACGCTGGAGCGCTGCCGGGGATTGAACGCCGAGCGCATCATCGAGTACGTCATGGCAGGAGCTGACGCCTTTGCGTCCGGCGCGCCGCAGCATGACGACATGACTCTTGTCGTCCTGAACGTGATTTGAAGCAGTTGACAGTCGACAGCTGACAGCAGACAGGAGACCGTCGGCCTTCATTGGGCATGTTGGGCCTCGGACTGTCAACTGTGGACTGTCGACTGTTAACTATTATGGAGCTTTTTGAACTCACCAAGGCGCTGGTGAACATCAATTCGATTACCGGCAATGAGGGCCCTTGCGGCCAATTTCTGCGTCAATATCTCTCGTCAGCCGGTTTCGACGTGAACTTGCAGCGCGTTTCCGGCGAGCGCTATAACGTCTTCGCAACGCGCGGCAAGCCAAGCGTAGTGCTGAGCACGCACTTAGACACGGTGCCGCCCTTCCTCGAAGCCCGCGAGGACGAGCACTACGTGTACGGGCGCGGCGCTTGCGATGCCAAAGGCATCGTCGCCGCCCAGATCACGGCGGCAGAACGATTGACAGCCGAAGGACAGCGCGATTTCGGGCTGCTGTTCCTGGTGGGCGAAGAGACGGGCAGTGATGGAGCCCGCGCCGCCAACCTGACGCCGCGCGGCTCGCAATACCTTATTAACGGTGAACCAACTGAGAACCGGCTGGTGATCGGCACCAAGGGCAACATGTGGCTGCGGATTGAGACTCGCGGCCGGATGGCGCATTCGGCCTACAGCGAGCTCGGCGAGTCTGCGATCGAAAAGCTGCTCGACATTCTGAACGACGTGCGGCGCCTGGCGCTCCCGCACGATCCGGTCTTCGGCTCCGCGACCATGAATATCGGCCTGATCTCGGGCGGGCGCGCTCCCAACGTCGTTCCCGACGAGGCGCAAGCCGACATCATGTGTCGCACCGTGCCCGAATCGCCCGAAGGTCCGCATCTGAAGGCCAGCATCGAGGCTCTGTTGCGCGGACGCGCCCAGGTGCAGTTCCTGCGCGAGACGCCCCCGCTCCGAATGGAGGCGATCGAGGGCTTCGACACGCAGGTCGTATCGTTTGCCACCGACCTGCCCTCGCTCGGCAACTGGGGGCGTCCGCTGCTGATCGGTCCGGGCAGCATCCACGAGGCCCACACTGAAAACGAGAAGGTGGCCAAGGCCGACCTGCTCCAGGCGGTAGAGATCTACGCCCGGCTGGTGCAGGAACTGCTGCAGCGGTGCGGGCCTTGAGACCACACCGCCAGCGCGATGCTCGCACTCCGACTCGACAACCGCTCATCTTCCCGGAAAACTCTCCTTGCCAAGCCAAAGCTCCGCCAGCGATCGGAGATTCTTCCGGTAGGTCCTCGAGACCGTGAACTCTTTTCCGCTCTTTAGACGCAAGACCTGCTCTCCGGCGAAATCCGGCCGGACCTCTTCGACCCAGGCCCGGTTGACCAGAACGGACCTGTGGATACGGACAAATCCGTAAGGTCCCAGCTTCACAGCCATTGCGGAAATCGGCCCACGCAGGCAATACGAGCCGGACTCGAGCTGCAGCAGGACGTAGTTTCCCTGCGCCACAATCGCCAGGACGTCGGCTGGATTGATGAAGAGAATTCTGCCTCGATCTTTGATCGCGATTCTGGCGGCCTGGGGACGTATGCGGAGATCGGGAACTCTCTGGACCAGCGTCGCGAGATCTCCACTGCCGCGGGGCCGCAACACGATGCGATCGCGATGCTGATTCGCGAAGAGCGCGGGCGACTGCCGCATTCCGGTTCTGAAAGCCATGGGCTACCTTGCGAGCGTCGATGGAACCCCGAAGGTTCCCTCCACCACCTCAACAAAATTCCTTTCCTCACGCAGGATGAAGCGCTGGTTTTGAGCCGCGGCAAAATTCGCGATGGCTTCGCTGTCAGACCTTATGCGCGTCTTATAGGCTTCGTACGCGGCAAGGCTTTCGAATGAAATCAGACCCCACGCAATGTCATTCGTGCCTTCGTGCGGCAGAAAGTACCCCACAAGATGCCCTCCGCAGCGGGGAATGATGCCGCCCCAGTTCTCGGCGTACTTCCTGAAAGCATCTTTCTGGAAAGGGTCGATCTGGTAGCGAATGAAACAGGTAATAGTCATCCCAGTCCTCTCGTTGTCCGGCGTTGCCAACCCGGCGCAGTGATTTCCGTCGCTCGCAAGTATGGGGGTTGCAAAACATCTACACTTCGTTTAACGTCAAAGTATGGTTGCGGACGATCAAGCCGACCTGGCCGTTTCCAGAATCGCCGCAGCCATCGGCGAGCCGGCGCGAGCACGCATGCTTTATCAACTTGTGGACGGCCATGCGCGAACAAGCACCGAACTCGCGATCGTAGCTGAGGTGAGCCCCTCAACGGCGAGCGTACATCTGAATCGACTCAAGGCGGAACGGCTTATCAAGGTGTGGGTGCAGGGAAAGCATCGCTACCACAGTCTCGATGGACCCGAGGTAGCGAGTGCGCTCGAAGCGCTCAGCGTCCTGGCCGGAGTTTCGCGCGGCAAATTCGTGCCCGCGACGCCGGACTATCTGCGTGCGGCACGCACTTGCTACGATCACATCGCAGGCACGCTGGGCGTGGCGCTCCACGACCGGCTGAAGGTTCTGGGGTGGCTTGCCCCGCGCTCAAACGGCCGCGAGGATTCCTACGATCTCACGCCCGACGGAGTCAAGGCCCTGGAAGCGCTAGGAGTAGATGTGGCTGCAACGCGCATGACGCGCCGTCGCTTCGCATTCCCGTGCCTCGATTGGAGCGAACGGCGCTCCCATCTGGGTGGCGCGATCGGAGCGGCGCTGCTGAAGATCGCCCTCAAAAGAAAGTGGGTGATCCAGGAACTTGATAACCGGGCGCTCTCCGTCACCAGCCCGGGACGTCGGGAAATGCTGGCGCGATTCGGGCTCCGCGTTTGAAGAACCCCGAGTTGCTACGGCCTCAAATGGAGGAACTCGACGCCTGGGTAGCGATGAAAATCGCTATCAAAGGCAACCAGGCGGCAGTCGCTCGCCGCGGCAAAGGCGGCAAGATAGGCGTCAGTCCAGTGCCCGGCTCGCAGATCGAGTTTTCCCGCCCATTGCCCGAGCAACTCGTCCAAGCCGGCCGGTTCAGCCAGCAGAATGCTTCAGGCATTGCAAGCCAAGTCTGAAGGGCGCGCCAGGCCGCACCGGAATTCAAGGCTGCTTGGCCAAGAATCCTCGGATTTGTGAGATAACGCAAGAGGGCGAGAGCTGTGACGCGGCAGAAGGCGACATCGCCCCCGGCCTCATCATCCCAGTACCGACGTGCTTGGGTATAGTGGTCGTGATCGGGAGCACTTAGTGGAAGCCAGACACTGGCGTCAAGCAGATCTCGCATGCCTCGCTTCGTCCTCTTCTTCCTCGAGACGCGTCAAGTCAGCGCGAGAGAGAGCGCGAATGGGAATTCCTCGAGAAGGAATGATAACCGGCGGCGGACCGTGCTTTTTCGCAGACGGCGTGGCATTCGAAGAACGGAGACTTTGCTCGATGAGCCGCTGCACGAGTTGCCGCAGCGTAACGCCGGTCAAGCCGGCGCGCGCCTTGAGAGTTCGATATAAGTCGTCCGGAAGCTCTATCGTTGTACGCGTGTAATCATTTTGATGCGTTCGTGCTTACGTGTCAAGACCGCTTCCCCAAGCGGTGAGCGTGTGTCAAAATGAGCGTCATGAAAAAACTCGAAGTCGGGATTCTAGGCGCGACGGGCATGGTGGGGCAGCGCCTTGCCAGCCTGCTCGAGAACCATCCCTGGTTTGACCTCCGATGGCTCGGCGCGTCCGACCGCTCTTCCGGCAAGAAGTACGCCGAGGCTTGCAATTGGCGGCTGGGCGACGCCATGCCGGCCGGCGCAAGGAGCCTCTTGGTCAACGACTGCGTTCCGGACGGCAAGGCGCCGCAGTTGCTCTTCGCCTCGCTCGATTCCAAAGTCGCGGGCGAGGTCGAAGGCGCGTTTGCGCGCTCCGGCCACGCGGTGGTGTCGAATTCCTCCTACTACCGCATGGAGCGAGACGTGCCCCTGGTGATTCCGGAGGTGAATCCCGGCCACCTCGCTCTGGTGCGCGCCCAACGGCGCGAGCGCGGCTGGAGCGGAATGATCGTGACCAATCCCAACTGCACCACCGTCGGACTGGTGATGTCGCTTGCGCCACTCGACCGGACCTTTGGACTTGCCAAAGTCATGATGACGAGCATGCAGGCGGTCTCGGGCGCCGGATACCCCGGTGTGCCGACGCTCGATATCCTCGGCAACGTGATCCCGTACATCGGGGGCGAAGAAGAGAAGGTCGAAGCGGAGACGCGGAAGCTGCTGGGATCGCTCGATGCCGATTCGTCGCATGATGGACACGTCAAGTCGGGCGAGTTCGCCGTTAGCGCCCATTGCAACCGGGTGCTGGTGGAAGACGGACACACGGAGACGGTCTCGGTGGCGTTACGGTCGAAAGCGACTCCAGGAGAAGTGCTCGCGGCTTGGCAAGAGTTCCAGGCGCCGTCCGAAGTCCGGAGCTTGCCGTCGGCGCCGCGCCGCCCCATCGTGATCCGCGGCGAAGCGGATCGGCCGCAGCCCAAGTTTGACGTCAATACCGAGCACGGCATGGCCGCCGTGGTCGGGCGGCTGCGTCCGTGTCCGGTGCTCGATTACAAATACGTGGTCTTGAGCCACAATACGATTCGCGGGGCAGCGGGAGCCGCGCTGCTGAACGCCGAATTGATGAAAGCGGGAGGATATCTCGATTAGCTCCCGGCTGCCGCCGATGATTTCGAAAGTGCAAGAAGCGCCGGCGAAAGTGGATTGGAACCGGAGAGAGATCACAATGGACATCGAAAAAACGATGCAGTTCATCCTGGAGGCCCAGGCGCAATTCGAAGCTCGGATGCTCAAGAGCACCGACGAGGCAGATCGCCGCGCGGCCGAGGCAGATCGCCGTTTCGCCCAGGCAGTGACATCCGGCGCCACGAGAAGTGGTTGGCGAAGCACGAGTTGCTCATGAGATAGGCGAGAAGCTGGACGGTCTTATCGACATCGTTGACAACATGATTCGAAAGAACGGCCGCCGGTGACCCACGAGCCTGAATCGAAGAACGAACCCACTATCCCATTCGGAACGAGTGTGTGGGTAATTCCTATGCACGCTCCGGGTGCGAGCTAATTCAATGGGCGCTGAGTCCCGACAACCTCTGGGTCTGGCCCTGATCGGTCACGGCAAAATGGGAAGAGCCGTGGAGCAGATTGCCCCGGCTCGCGGCTTTGAGGTCCGCTTGGTCCTCGATGAAGACTCGAATCGCGACGGCGCGGGCATCGTCCCCGAGCAATTCCGCGGGGTCAATGTCTGTATCGAGTTCACCACACCCGGAGTCGTGCTTGACAACATCCGCCATGTGGCGGCGCTCGGCTGTAACTTGGTGGTGGGTACCACGGGCTGGACAGGACATCTGGACGAAGTGCGAGGAATTGTGGATCGCACCGGGATTGGTATAGTCTACGGTCCCAATTTTTCCATCGGCGCGCAATTGTTTTTCCGGGCGGCCGAGCAGGCGGCGCGCGTTTTCGCCGGATTTCCGATGTACGAGCCGTACATCACCGAAATGCATCATCGCTTCAAGAAGGATGCGCCCTCGGGGACAGCGCTGGAGCTGAAGGGCCGCATCCAACCTGCGCTGGGCGATCGGGAGATTACGATAGGCAGTGTCCGCGCCGGATACGTGCCCGGCGTCCACGAATTGGGATTCGATTCCGAAGCGGACAGCGTGATTCTGCGGCACACGGCGCGCGGCCGCCAGGGATTTGCCGAGGGCGCGCTCTATGCGGCTCAGTGGGTGATGGGGAAGAAGGGTCTGTTCGCGTTTGCAGATTTGTTTGCGGCGTAGCAGCGGTTGCTTTGTCAATTGCCACTCGTCACTTGTCACTCGCCACTTCTTGGAAGGTTAGGAGAGAGCCATGAATCTCGATCTTCGCGGTTGCGGGACAGCCCTGATCACTCCTTTCAAGCGCGACGGATCGCTGGATCTGGACACGCTGCGCCGTCTGGTGCGATTCCAGCTTCACGAAGGCATCCACTTCCTGGTTCCCTGCGGGACCACTGGTGAAACGCCGACGCTCGAGCCTGACGAGTATCTGGCCGTTATCCGCACCGTCGTCGAAGAAGTGCAGGGCCGCGTCCCCGTGGTGCCGGGCGTGACTGGAAATTACACCGCCAAAGTCGCATCCATGGCGCGCGAAGTTGGGTCGCTCGGCGTCCAGGCGATCCTCTCAGCTGCGCCCTACTACAACAAGCCGACACAGGAGGGACTCTACCGGCATTTCACGACGATTGCAGAGGCGGCAGGGATCCCAGTGGTACTTTACAACGTGCCGGGCCGCACCTCGTCGAATATTGAGCCTGCGACGGTGGCGCGTCTCGCGAAGATTCCGAACATCATCGGCATCAAGGAAGCCTCGGGAAGCATCACCCAGCAGATGGAGGTTCTGGCGCAGGTTCCGTCCGGATTCCGCGTACTCTCCGGTGACGATGCATTCACCTTCCCGCTGATGGCGCTCGGCGGCGTCGGGATCATCTCTGTAGCCTCGAACGAAGTACCCGGACCGATGTCTCGGCTGGTTGAGCTCATGCTCGACGGCAAGATCGAGGAAGCGCGCAAGCTGCATTTCGAGCTGCTGCCGTTGATGCAGATCAACTTTATCGAGAGCAGTCCGATTCCGGTCAAGGCTGCACTGGCTATGATGGGCATGGTCGAGGAAGTCTACCGCCTGCCGCTGGTGCCGCTGAAGTCGGAGAATCGCGTCAGGCTGGAGAAGGTGCTGGAAGCGCAAGGACTGCTGGCCGCGAAGGCGGAATCAAGGCGCAGCGCTTAGCGTTTGATTGCGGCTTCTTTTCTACGTTGTCATTCCGAGCGTCGCCAAGAATCTCCTGACTGCTCCGAGGTGTTTGCCGTGTCCAATCCAACTCTCGCAGCCAAGGCCAATCAGTTCCTGAAGCTCCATCAAGGTCCCGGGATTCTGGTGCTGGCCAACGTCTGGGACGTGGCCAGCGCGCGCATCGTGGAGCACGCGGGCTTCCCGGCCATCGCCACCTCGAGCGCCGCGGTGGCGAACTCACTAGGCTATCCTGACGGCCAGCAGATCAGCCGGTCGGAGATGCTCGACGTCGTGGGGCGCATTGCCGCCAAGGTGTCGGTACCGGTGAGCGCGGATCTCGAAGCCGGCTACGGCGAGAGCGCCGTAGAGATGGCGGGAACCGCCCGTGCGCTCATCGAAGCCGGAGCGGTCGGGTTAAATCTTGAAGACAGCATGGAAGAGAGAGCGCTCATTCCCATCGAGCAGCACGTCGAGAAGGTGAAGTGCATTCGCGACACGGGCGAGCGCATGGGGGTGCACGTAGTGATCAATGCCCGTACGGACGCATATCTCGCCGGCATCGGCGAGCCCTCCAGCCGCTTCGACCACACCCTCGAACGCCTCACAGCCTACCGGAAGGCGGGCGCTGATTCGCTTTTCGTGCCCGGCGTCTACGACGCTGAGACCATCGGCAGGCTGGCCCAAGCCGCGCCCGGTCCGCTCAACGTGCTCGCGAATCCGGCATCGCCGTCGATTCAGGAACTGGAACGCCTGGGCGTGCGGCGACTGAGCTTCGGATCGTGGCCGGCGCGCGCCGCCCTCGGCTTTTTTGCTCGATTCACACGCGAACTGATCGAACAGCGCACTTTTGCGACGCTCAGTGACTGGGCGATTCCTTATGCGGAGATTAACCGGCTGATGTCCTAGCACCGACGCTTGTGAGCGGAGATGGGCTGTGACACCATCGGCATCAAGGTGAAGCGATGCGCACGCAGACCACAATCTCCTGGGAAGAGTTCCTGGCGGCAGGCAAAGAAGGCCAGCCCGTGCGCTATTTCAGCGAGAAGGAGACGTTTGTCCTCGGCATGCTTCCGGGGTTCGCGCTCGACCTCAACAAGTTGTTCGAGCCCCTATAATTCTTTCCCTGACGGCGCACTTGCTCAACCGGTATAACCACAGTTATACTCTACGCATGAAGACAGCCATTTCTATTCCTGATCCTTTGTTCAAGGCGGCGGAGCGCACCTCGAGGCGTTTGGGCATGTCACGAAGCGAGTTCTACTGCAAGGCCGTCGAGGCGTACGTGAAGGCGAACCGGGCGAAGGGTGTTAAGGAGGCTTTGGATGCGGTATACGCTGAGGAGGACTCCAGTCTCGATCCGGTACTCATGGCGATGCAATTGACCTCCCTCGAACGCGAGGACTGGTGATGCGACGGGGTGAAGTGTGGTGGGCTTCGTTGGCCGACCCGACTGACGCGGGACCCGGTTATCGCAGGCCGGTCCTGATCGTACAGGCTAACGAATTCAATGAGAGCAGAATTCGAACCGTCGTCGTGGTAGTGATCACGTCGAACCTGCGCCGTGCCGCCGCGCCGGGCAACGTGTTATGCGGGCCACGCGACACTGGCCTTCGGCGCCACTCCGTTGTCATTGTGTCGCAACTGTTTACTGTGGACAGGCGACTATTGACAGAACGAGTTCACAGTATGCCGAGCCACCTGCTGGCCGAGGTAGAAGCCGGTTTGCGACAAGTGCTTGCTCTCTAGCGGTCGCCGTCATGCTTTGGGACAACCAACTGCCGAGAATCATTGAAGAACTCTACGCCTCCCGCGACTCTTCGCCCGAGGACTGTCTGCAAGCCTTTGAGGAATTGAAAACCGGCCTCAACGAGGGCACGATCCGGGCCGCCGAACCCCATCCCGCCGCGCCTACCGGATGGCGTGTGAATGCTTGGGTGAAGAAGGGAATTCTGCTCGGATTCCGCATCGGGCACACGGTCGAGATGTCGCTGCGCACATGCGCGCATTTGGCGGATGAGGCTGCGGGCACACTGGATGCGGGATTTCAGTTTCGCGACAAGCGCACTTATCCGCTGCAGTGCCTGCCGGCCGAGCGCAACATTCGCGTGGTGCCCGGCGGATCATCGATTCGCGATGGCTGTTACATCGGGCGCAGCGTCGTCTGCATGCCGCCGATGTACGTAAATGTGGGCGCGTACGTGGGCGACGAGACGCTGATCGATTCGCACGCCCTGGTCGGTTCCTGCGCTCAGATCGGCAAGCGCTGTCATCTCTCAGCCGCCGCCCAGATCGGCGGAGTGCTCGAGCCTGTGGGCGCCCTGCCCGTGATCGTCGAAGACGAGGTGCTGGTGGGCGGCAACTGCGGCGTCTACGAAGGCGCGATCGTGGGCAAGGGCGCGGTGCTCGGCGCGGGCGTGATTCTGACCGGCTCCACGCCGGTCTTCGATCTGGTGCGCGATGTGGTTCATTGCCGAGAGGCAAAGATGCCGCTGCGGATTCCCGCGGGCGCCGTGGTAGTGCCGGGCGCGCGAGCCATCACCTCCGGCCGCGGGCGCGAACTGGGCCTCTCGCTGCAAGCGCCCGTCATCGTGAAGTATCGCGACGAGAAGACCGATGTAGCCGCGCGATTGGAAGAACTGCTCCGCTAATCGGGCTGATAAAAATTTCAAATTTCCCTTCCCGTTGACCATTCCTTAACATGACATCTGTAGAGTTACCCTGAATACGCCTCAAGGAGGCAGGCTGGCCATGACCGATCGATCCGTGCTGATACGTGTCCCCGCGACAGTGGGCAATTTCGGCGGCGCTACCGGTTGCGCCGCGCTGACGCTCGATGCCGCCCTGAACGTGCGGGCGAGCGCGCGGCGCGACGAGCGCGTGAGCGTTCGCTATTTCGGGGAGAACGGCGAGCGAGTGCCGCGCGATTCCAGCAACCTGGCCGTGCGCGCCATGCAATCGGCTCTGGAGCACAAGGAGCAGCCGTTTCTCGGCGTCGAGCTTGAGATGTACGGATCCGTTCCGGTCGCCGTCGGATTCGGATCGAGCACGGCGGCGGTCTGGGCGGGACTGCTCGCTGCCGACCGCCTTTATCGGCTCGGCCTCGGCGAAAAAGAGTTGTTCGAGCTCGCTTCGATGCTGGAGCCGCGCACCGATAATCTGCGGGCAGCGTGGCTCGGCGGATTTGTAGCGTCGTTCCAGGAAGGACCGTCGCTGCTCTATCGCTCGACGATGGTCCCCGACGATCTGGTGCTGAGCGTCGTGATCCCGGAGATCGGTAGCGTGCGGAACCGCGCGGCGGGCGGGCTCAATCTGACGGCCAAGGACCGCGCCGCCTGCCTCGATCGCGCAGCGCTCTTGACAGGTTTGCTCTCGCAGCCGGGCCGCGCCGCCGAACTCGACCGAAACCTGGCGGGCGTGGCCGAAAAGACGGTTCCGGGTCTCGACGAGGCGTTGCGTCTCAGCGCCCCCGGTCAAGTGACGTTCGTCTGCGGGTCGGGGCCGTCCATCGGAATCCTCAGTCAAGGCGCCGAAAGCGAATCCACAGCGAGGTCGGTGTCGGATTGCCTGGCGTGGCATGGTGTGGCTTCCACGGTGGCGCAGTTCCGGGCCAGCAACTCCGGCGCTCGCGATTGGAACGCGACCGGAACTGACATTCGAACCGTTCCGCCCGTGGGCCGGGACCTGACGCAGCGCTCTCCGCTCCTGGTCTGAAGTAGCGACTCATTTGTCGTGGCACGGCCATCTTGGCCGTGCCACTTCGCCATGAGTCATTACTCTCTATCGCCCTCTATGCCCGAGGCTTTCCACACCGGGCCGATTGCGCTATTCTAGCCATCCACAAATCAGATTCGCCTGCCGGATGGCACTGCGTGGCCATCGTCTCGCATGCAACCCGCGCTGGGCACACAAGGAAGGACCGAGGGCCATGAAGACAAAGAGTGAAAAGCATCCACCGTCGAGCGGACGCGATGCCGGCGTGCAGAAACTGGCGCTGATCGGCGCAGGAAAGCTTGGTGAAGGCCTGCTCTCGAGCCTGCTGGCTTCGCAGTTGGTACCGGCCAGCCATGTGGTCGCGACGGTCGCGCATCAGCCGCGGGCCGACCATCTGGCGCAGAAATACGGGATCGAGGCGGGCACGAACAATCAGGCCGCGGTTTCCGGCGCCGACCTGGTGCTGATCTGCCTGAAGCCGCAGCAGGTGAAGGGATTCCTGCACGACGTGAAGAAGCAACTACGTCACGACGCCCTGCTGATCTCGGCCGCCGCCAGCGTGACCACGGCGCTGATCGAGAAGGAGCTCGGATCCGGGGCGCGAGTGGTCCGCGCCATGCCCAACACACCGTCGCTGATCCGGCAGGGCATGACCGCGATCGCTCGCGGCCACCACGCCACCGATGCCGACGTCGCTCTCTCCGAGCTTTTGTTCAGTTCGATGGGACGCACGGTTGTGGCTGATGAGAAGCACATGGACGCCATCACGGGACTCTCCGCCTCGGGCCCGGCTTACGTCTACATGATCATTGAGTCGCTCGCCGAAGGCGGCGTGAAGATGGGCCTGCCGCGCGAACTCTCGACCCTGCTCTCCGCCCAGACGCTGCTCGGCGCTTCGGCGATGGTTCTCGAGACGGGCGAGCACCCCGCCAAGCTCAAGGATGTGGTCACAACACCCGCGGGATGCACGATCGACGGGTTGCTTGAACTCGAAGAGGGCGGCCTGCGTGTGACCCTGATCAAGGCCGTGGTCCGGGCCGCCGGCCGAGCGCGCCAGCTTGTGGAGGGGCAGAACAACAACTAGCGAGGCGGATTTGACGCCGAGCTTCCGCGCGACGCCAGTTGTTGATAGAGATCACTCACCAGATCGTGTTGCAGCTCGGCGGCATGCCAGGAGTAAGTTTTCAAGGGCAGCAAGTCGGCCTCGGTCTGCTCGAGAGTCTCGCCCTTGGCCTGGCGCACCTGGACTTCGTGGGTGATCCACTCGAGAAATTGCCTGAAATCCCTCACGTTTTGCCTGCCGCCCGGATCACCATGTCCGGGAACGTAGACGTCGGCGTCGAGCGCCTCGGCTTCGCGCAGCGCCTCGATCCATCGCTGAACATCCCTCGAGTCCAACTTCGGGAAATACTGGTTGTCAAAGAGGTCGCCCAGATAGACGACCTTGAGAGCGGGCAGTTGGACGGCCAGCGCGTCAAGTCCCGCAAAGGCAAGCACCCGGACGGTCTGGCCGCCGAGCGCGATCGTTTCCGCGCTGTCGAAGGTCTGGTTTGGAGGAGTGATGTGGACCCCGCGCAGACGGCGCTGGAATTCCTCGCTGCCGTTCTCACGCTGCAAGAGCGCCTGACCGCGATCGCGGATTTCGGCCTGAATGCGTGGCGTGGAGAGGATTGACGCCTGCAGATCGCCAAACACCTGGTTACCCAGAGTCTCGTCGCTAGCGCTTCCGGTATCGATCAGGTAGCGGACCGGCGCTTCCGTGTGATGACGAATCTCGTAGAGCACCTCGCGGGCATGGAAAGGACTGTTGGTGGCATTGATCACCACCACGCCTTCGGCAGTGATCACGAATCCGGCGTTGCCGGCGCGTTCGTATTGGGGATCGCCGTCCGCCTCGATGACGTCATCGGGGATCCAGGCGAACACGCTGGGCTTCAACTCGCGAACCTGATACTGCCAGCCCGCCGCGCGGCCGATCACCGACAGCAATCCCGCGAACGCGGCCGCGAGAAACGCGGCGCAAGTCAAAAGCGGGTGGCGCAAGGCCAGCGCTCTCACACACCGGAGCCGTTCAGATGTCCACATAGACCCGTGCACGCCAACGCCCTGTGCCGATCTCGTCGAGGGCCAATTGATGATAGGTGATCGCCTTCACCAGCAGTTTAATCTGATGCCTTCCGCGCTCAAAGCGCTCCCCGCCTCCCGAAGCCTCGATGGAGCGATCCGTGAGCCCGGCAACCTCAAAATCCCGGAAGAGCCAGCCCTCGGCGTCGAACAAATAAAGGATCTCGCTGAGCCACGCCACCAGAAGTCCGGGTGGCTCGCGGCCTTGCGCCGTCACAGCGACCTGTTCCCGAGGCGTCACCGATTCAAGGTCGACGATGACGTTCATCAGAGCGCGGCCTGCATTTCGAAAGACCTCGGCTTGCGTGGCGCCAAAAGCCTCGAAACCGACGTCCGCCGTGTGCTCCAGCACTCGAAAATCCTGCACAGACCGCCCAGCTCGCGGCTGACCCCAACCTGTACGCTTGGAGCCGCCCGCGGCAACGCCCTGCCTCTCATGATAATCGAGCCGCAGGGCTGTTTGGTAGCGCGTTGTGTTGGCGGGTGCGCGGGTGACGCCAGTCGCCCGGCTGGCTCGGGCTAGTTCACGACCAGGCTGAAAGTCGCGGTGTTTTGTATCGTAAGAGATCCCGCGGGCGTGGTTCCGGTCACAATAAGGTAGTAAGTGCCCGCGCCGGTAGTCTTGGGAGCGGTGCTGTGACTGACTCCGCAGCCGGGCATCGCCAAAGCAGCCAGAAGCACCGCAGCCGCGGCGATTGTTCCGAGCACCAATCCCCTGTGACGCCGGCGAAGCACAGCCAAGCCGGTCAGAGCTGACAACAGGCAAATCCCGAGCCACAACGGACCAAGTCGGAAGCCAGGATCCCGCGGACGCCGGCCTCCGCCGGGCGGAACGCGGGACGACGACGCGGTGGTGGACACCGTCATCATGGATGTTGCGGCAGTCGACCCGCTCACGGAGACGCTGGAAGGAGAGAAGCTGCAGCCGATCCCGGAGCTGAGACCGCCGCAACCGAGAGTCACGGTGCCTGAAAAGCCGCCAACCGAACCGACCGACACGCTGTAATTGGCGCTCCCGCCCGACGAGGTCGAATTTGTGGTTGGAGAGAGCACCATGGAGAAATCGGCGCCCGTGCCGCTCAGGGCTACCGTCTGTATAATGGGGTAAGCGTCGTCATTGAGCGTCAGAGTGCCCGGAGCTGGGCCGCCGGCAAGCGGACTGAAGAAAACATTGATAAAGCACACCTGACCGGGATCCAGCGCCGCGATCACACAGGTATCGTTTTCGCTGAAAGGACCTGTCACGGTGATCGTGGAAATCGTCAGCGGTGTGTCACCCGTGCTGCCGACCACCAGCGTTTGCTGCGGACTGGTGGTGCTCACGAGCTGGCTCGGAAAGGTCAGAGCTGCGGAGGAGATCCTCACGGCCGGGCCCATTCCCGTACCCACAAGAGTCACACTCTGCGGGCTATTGGCGGCGTTCGACGAGATGGTAATGCTCCCGTTTCGCGTTCCGAACGCGATAGGGTCGAATACGATGTCGATGGCGCAGTTCGTTCCGGGGGCAACCGAGTTGCCGCAGGTATTCGTTTGAGAGAAGTCGGGACCTACGACGGCGATGGTCACGATGTTGAGCGTCGCAGCGCCGGTATTGGTCACGGTCAGAGTCTGCGATGGGCCCGGCGTCCCCACGGGCTCAGCGCCGAAGGTAAAGCTGGTGGCGGACAGCACGGATGTGGCGCCGCCCGCCTGACCCGCCGCGCGCGCGCCGAGCGCGGCCAGCAAGCAAGCCGTTACCGCGCCAAGCGCCGCCGAAACACGTCGAGTGTGCAACGAATTCACCTTGTCTCCACTGATTACGGATTCCGCCCGAGCAAGTCCAGAAAGTCCGATGCGCCGCAAGCGCCGGCCGCTGCCTGGCAATTTGCGCTTGGCCCGTTGGAAATGAACGATTATAACCGGAGTGGCGAGCAGGGAGTTGGGAATCGGGAACAGGGCGTAGGATTCGCGAGATCCTCGCCGCCCTACTCCCAACTCCCGATTCCCCGCTCCCTGATGTAGAATAAGTGCGATGCAACTCACCGTTTCCATTCCGGACGTCCCGGGCGCGCTGCGCCTGCCCCCCGGCGTATTGAACTGGAACGAGGAGCAGTTTTTCCGCTTCTGTCAGGCCAACCGTGAACTCCGCATCGAGCGGACCGCGAAAGGAGAGATCCTCGTGATGTCGCCGGCAGGGGGTTACTCCGGTTATCAAAGCGGAGAAGTGTTTGGACAACTCAGGGTCTGGGCGCTGCAAGACGGTACCGGCGTCGCTTTCGATTCCAGCACGGGATTTGCGCTTCCCAATGGGGCCACGCGCGCGCCGGACGCAGCCTGGGTCCTGCGTTCGCGGCTGGCGGAACTGGCGAGCGCCGACAAGAAGCGGTTTCTGCCCCTGTGTCCGGATTTCGTGATCGAGGTTGCCTCGCCGACGGATGAGATCTCCGAACTGACGGCAAAGATGGAAGAATACTGCGAGTGCGGATTGCGTCTCGGATGGCTGATCCTGCCCGCGTCGGTTCAAGTCAACGTTTATACTCCCGGCGAAGTGCGGACCCTCGAGGCGCCTGCCTCGATCTCGGGTGAGCCGGTGCCTCCCGGCTTCGTGCTGGATTTGCGCGCGATCTGGAATCCGTCTTTTTAACGTTTCCTCCCGCCTCTCACACACAACCGCCCGCCGGTGAGGACACCGGCGCTACAACCCGCCCGCCGGTGAGGACACCGGCGCTACAACCGCCCGCCAGTGAGGATGCCGGCGCTACAACCGCCCGTCGGAACACCGGCGCTACAACCGCCCGCCGGTGAGGATGCCGGCGCTACAACCGCCCGCCGGAACACCGGCGCTACACCGACTGCGACGCGTCGTCATCCATTGCAATTTGCGCTGTGCCATTAGTCGCCGACGCGGCCAGTGCGCCGGACTTCTTGCCGCGCCGCATGGCCACGATCCCGGTCCGCACCATTTCCAGCACGCCGTAAGGCCGCAGGACCTCCAGTAGCCCATCGATCTTGTCTTCGGCGCCGGTAATCTCGATGGTGAGCGAATCCGGCGACACGTCCACCACGCGCGCGCGAAATACGCTGGCCAGCTCCAGCACGTGAGATCGTTCCTCGTGCTGCGCCGAGACCTTGATCATGGCAAGGTCGCGCACGATGGTGGCTTCCTGGGTGACGTTCTCCACCAGCAGGACGTTCACCAGCTTGTAGAGATTCGCCTCGATGCGGCGCGCCTGGTCCGGGTCGGCGTCCGCCGTGATCGTCATGCGCGAGACTTCCGGCTTTTCCGTGCGCCCGACGGTCAGCGAGTCGATGTTGAAGGCGCGGCGTCGGAACAGCGACGCCACACGCGTCAGCACGCCCGGCTTGTTTTCCACGTAGACTACAAATGTGTTCATCATGTCTGTCGTCCAGAAGTCGAGAGTCGACAGTTCAGAGCCGAAACTCGAAATTCGAAACTCGCAGCACCAAGCCGGTCTGACTCCTAAGGACACCGAGTTTCGCTCTTCGACTTTCGACTTTCAGCTTTCGACTTCGACCCTCACTCGTCCTCCGCTGTCTCCTCCAGCGGATTCGGCCGGCGGATCATCTCGTGCAGCGCGGCTCCGGCTGCGACCATCGGATAGACGGAGTCTTCCTGCTCGACCTTGAAATCAATCAGCACCGGACCATCGTGCTCGCGCGCCGCCTGCACGGCCGGAATCACGCCCGCGCGCTCGCTGACCGCCAGGCTGCGGATGCCGTACGCCTCGCCCAACTTCACGAAGTCGGGATTCAGCAGCGGCGTGGCGGCGTAGTTGCGCTCGTAGAAGAACTCCTGCCACTGGCGCACCATCCCCAGATAGCCGTTATTGATGATGGCGATGTTGATCTTGAGATTCTCCTGCACCATGGTGGCGAGCTCCGCCATGGTCATCTGGAATCCGCCGTCGCCCACCACAACCCAGACCTCCGCCTCGGGGCACGCCACTTTGACTCCGATGGAGGCCGGGAGCGCGAATCCCATGGTGCCGAGGCCGCCGGAAGTGATGAGCGAGTACGGCTGATCGTGCTTGTAGTACTGGGCCTCCCACATCTGGTGCTGGCCTACATCGGTAACCACCACGGTCTGGCCGTCGCGGGTCTCGCGCCACAGGTCGTTGATCACGTGCGCGGCGTAGAGATGGCCGTTGTCGGGCAGGTTCTGGATGTCACGCACGGCGGCGTCGCCTTTCAGACCGTCGATATGATCGCGCCACTCGCTGCAATCGGCCGCCTGGATCTGCGGCAGCAGCTCGCGCAGCACTTCGCGCACGTCGCCGATGAGCGCCACGTCCACCTTGACGTTCTTGTTGATTTCGGCGGGATCGATATCGAGGTGGATCTTTTTGGCGCTCGGAGCGTAGGTCTTCAGGCTGCCCGTCACGCGATCGTCGAAACGCATGCCGACGGCGATCAGCAGGTCGGCGTCCTGAATGGTTTGATTCACCCAGGCTTCACCGTGCATGCCCATCATGCCGAGATTAAGCGGGTGGGAAGCGGGCAAGGCGCCGAGACCGAGCAGCGTCATGGCGACGGGGATGCCGGTCCGGTCGGCGAACTCGCGGATCTCTGGCATCGCGCCCGACACCAGGATGCCGTGACCGGCGAGGATCACCGGGCGCTTCGCGTTCTGGATCAAGTCGAGCGCCTGCGCGTACTCTTTCGGGGTCGGCGATAGATCGGGACGGTAGCCGGGCAACTGCGGCCGCGCCGCCTCCCAATCGAACTCGCAGGACGACTGTTGCGCGTCCTTGGTGATGTCCACGAGCACCGGCCCCGGCCGTCCGGAACGCGCCACATAGAACGCCTCGCGCAGCGTGCGCGCCAAGTCGTCCGGGCGCGTCACCAGGTAATTGTGCTTGGTGATGGGCAGCGTGACGCCGGTGATGTCAGTCTCCTGGAACGCGTCCGAGCCGATCAGCTTGCTGCCCACCTGGCCGGTGATGCAGACGATCGGCGACGAGTCGAGCATGGCGGTGGCGATGCCCGTGACCATGTTGGTCGCGCCCGGCCCGGAGGTTGCGACGGCGACGCCCACGCGTCCGCTGGCGCGGGCATAGCCGTCCGCCATGTGGGTGGCGCCCTGCTCGTGGCGCACCAGCACATGATGAATCGTGCTGTGCTTCAGCGCGTCATAGGCGGGCAGGATCGCACCGCCCGGGTATCCGAAGACATGCTGCACGCCTTCGCGCTCCAGGCATTCCCAAAGAATCGCGGCGCCGGTCTTGGTCATGGCTCAACCTTCTCCCTCAATTCTGACCCAATCATAATACCTTCCGACCGGTCGGTAGGTAAAGTGGATTTTGAAGGGAGTTGACAGTTGACAGCCAAAGAGGGCGAAGTCTTCGGGACAAGTCGCTGAATCGGTTGGAGATTCCAGCTTCGTTCCGACCACATTTTCGGCTCTTGGCCGCCCCAGTGACCGCCGAGCGCCCGCCCCATCCCTGGTGACTGAGAACTCTGACGAACTGACGTCCTGACCGCCTGACCAACTGATGACTGAGCTCATGGGACGGCACCGACACTACGAACGGCCATCTTGCGCTCAAAAGCGTGCGATTTTCTGGCTTAAGATACTGAAACAGAAGGAGATAGCTGCAATGGGTTTGGCGCAGGCCATTTCGAGTATAAGCCACTGAATACGTTGAGGTTAGTTGGAATGGGTTTGCTGGCTTTGGAGCGCGGCGGACAACTATCTTTTTGCGAAAAAGGGGCCATTTTTCGGGGTTAAGTTGATGAAAACACTCGGGATAAGCGCAATGGGTTTGGCAGTCCCAGTTTATGACGTAACCCACTGAATCCACGCCAGTTAACTGCAATGGGTTTGGTTGGCTTTGGAAGGCACGACGGTGTCCGGTAGGTGGCGAGGAGCCGTTGGAATGAGCGAGGCTCAATCCGATTGACATGTAAATATTACTCTTATCATACTGTGGTCGAGATGTCAAGCAAAAAAGCGGGCTGGCGCAGGCGGCTGCTTTTTCACGAGCCGGGGTTTCGACCCCGCGCCAGCCCGCCCGCTCCGCCAACGGGGGTGATGTTCGCCGCCGCTGGAACCGAAGCCCAGGGGATGGTGTGTTCTGATTGAACTCTTGTTCACGAGACCCTTGACTTTCGGTTGAATTCGCGCCACGGTCTTACAGTTTGTGGTGGGCTCATGCCACCCGAGTCGCGTTAAACTCGATAATACGCTATGCGACGCGCGCTCATTGTTCTCGCACTCTCATGGTTCGGATTCGCGACCGCAACGGCGGACTACTGCGGCGTGCGGTCCGGCCAGGGCGAAAAAGCGGGTCACACGGGCATCCTGTCGGTAAATACGCGTGCGGCGGACGGGTCCGCGCCGGCCGCCGCTCCAGGGTTTCGCCCGAACATCCCACAAGGGTGGGACGAGGGAACGGTCGTCAACCTTCAGGTGCCTCTCGCTGAAGCGAAATACTCGCCCGTGGAGATCGCCTGGGAGTACTACTACCGGATCCCGCGGCGGCTGATCTACAAGAGCTATGCGGTCTACGCGCCCGGCCGTGAGCCCGCTGGATACTTTGACTGGCTCAAGCAGCAGGAGCCGCAGATTCTCTGGGGTGTCGGCTACGACGGACAGTCACACGCGCCTCCGCTTGAGACCGAGGCGGACTGGATCAAGGCCGGCGAACTTGTTTTCGACGCTCCCATTGCCTACGACACCGACCCGTGGGGGGCGTCGGTGGTCAGCGTGGACCAGGTTCGAACCCCAGCCTGGTATGGGGCCATCCATCCGCCTGTGGGGCGTGACGGCGTCCTGCCCTTCGCCCGATACGTAATCCGCAAAAGAGGCGTGGTGGAGATCGGGCAGCAATCGTGCGGGATGTGTCACACCCGCGTGCTGAACGATGGAACCGTCGTGAAGGGCGCCCAGGGAAACTTCCCCTTCGACGGGGCTGCGGCAGAAAGACTCGAAGGACTTGAGCGCGCGGGCGATCACCAGGCGCTGCTGGCTCAGGTGCGAAAATTTCTGCGATCGTCATTCGCGGCGCCGTGGATCGACCCGGGCCTGAGCGATCGGTTCGAAACCATGTCGCTCGATGAAATCGTGGACGCTTTGCGCGCGATTCCTCCCGGCATGACGGATCGCAGCGGAAGCAGCTTGTTTCATCCTGTGCAGACTCCGGACTTGATGGGCCTGAAAGCGCGGCGCTACCTCGACCACACTGGCCTCGTTCGGCAGAGGTCGATCGGCGATCTCATGACCTACGCTTCGCTCAATCAGGACGTGGGCGGCCTCGCACGCTATAGCGGATTTGTTCCCGAAGGACCGGGCTCCGGAGCGCTTCCGGATCCTATGGAACGCAAGCGGTACAGCGACGAGCAGCTCTATGCTTTGGCGCTCTACATCTATTCGCTCCAGCCTCCGCCAAATCCCAACAAATTCAGCGCTCTCGCGGCACGCGGGCAGCAGGTGTTCGCCGAGGAGGGTTGTGGGCGCTGTCATACGCCGCCGCTCTACACCAACAACCGTCTGACGCCTGCCGAAGGCTTCACGCCGCCCGCGGATCGGTTGAAGGAGTTCGACATCCTGCCGGTTTCACTGCACACCGACCCGGCGCTGGCGCTCAAGACCCGGCGCGGTACGGGCTTCTACAAGGTGCCGTCCCTGCGCGGCGTCTGGTACCGCGGTATGTTTCCTCACGACGGCTCCTGCGCGACGCTCGAAGACTGGTTCGATCCCAATCGCCTGCGTGACGACTACGTGCCCACGGGATTCAAGGGATATGGGGTCATTCACCGTGCCGTCCCCGGCCATGAATACGGCCTGGACCTGTCTGCTGCGGACAAAGCCGCGCTGATCGCGTACCTGAAGACGCTCTAATCCGACGTGCCTGCTCGCCTCCCCAGGGCAATTCGTGAGGAGACCATCTTGAAGAATCGGGTGAGAAACGAACTCTTCAACCGCCGGCGATTTCTGGGCCGCTCCGTTGCTGCGACCGTTGCATCCATCGGCTTGCCGAAGAATCTCCCGGTGTACGCGGCTGATGACGCCGGGCAGGGAAGTGCTGCGCGAGGGTCATTTATTGCGTTTCGTTCCGCCAAGCGCATCTGGCCGGAGGGCCGTGAGAAAGAGATGAATCTCTGGGTTGGGTTCCGCGCGGGGTTTGACGCTCCCGTCGGAAAGCGCGTTTATTTGCGCATGGCGGGGTGCACGTTTTATCGCCTTTATCTTAATGGCAGGTTTCACGCCTGGGGACCCGCGCGCGGTCCCAAAGGCCACTTCCGGGTTGATCTTTGGGACATCACTCCGCTGCTGGTGAATGGCCGCAACTTTGTCTGTGCCGAAGTGGCCGGCTACAACGTGAACAGTTATTACGTCCTGGACCAGCCATCTTTTCTCCAAGCCGAGGTCACGACGGATTCCGAGGTGCTGGCGTCCACCGCAGGCGAAGGGGAGCGCTTTGAGGCGCAGATCCTTACCGAGCGCGTGCAGAAGGTGCAACGCTACACGTTCCAGCGTACGTTCTCTGAGATCTACCACCTGGACCAGCAATCGGCGGCGTGGCGCGAGCGACCCGAGGCGCCGATGCAGACGGTGACGTGCGCGGTGTTTCCGCCTGCACTTTACATCGATCGTGGAGTTCCGTATCCGAACTACGCGAAGCGTCAACCGGAAATGATCGCGGCGGAGGGAGAGTTCAAGTGGGGCGCAAAGGCGCCAAAGAGTCTGTACGAGGACCGCTCGATTCCCTCCGCGGCCAGAATCGGCCCGGACATGCTGGGTTACGCCTGGTCGGATCTGACGGAAATACCCTACCTGGAGCTGCAAGGAACGGAGAACACGGTCAACACGCGCATTGACGAGCCTTACGTTTGTGATGATCCTATCCGGCTAAAGGCCAATCAATTCAAGACGCTTGACTTTGGCACGGACCTGCCGGGCTTCTTTGGCGCGCATGTCACGGCGCACGCGCCGACGAAGCTCTATTTCACGTTCGACGAAACGCTGACCGACGGCGACGTGGATTTCAAGCGCCTGATGTGCGATAACATTGTTGCCTACCGGCTGGCTCCCGGCGAGTACCATCTCGAGACGTTCGAGCCCTACGGGCTTGAGTTCCTCAAGTTGATGGTGACCGAAGGCGAGTGCGACGTCGACCACATCTATCTGCGCGAATATGCCGCTTCCGATGTCTGGACGGCACACTTCTCGAGCAGTGACGATCGGTTGAACAAGCTGTTCGCGGCGGGACGGGAATGCTTCCGCGGCAACGTGATCGACACTTACCAGGACAACCCTACGCGCGAACGCGGCGGCTGGCTATGCGATCCTTTGTTCTCAGCCAGCGCCGCGCCGCTGCTCACCGGGCACACCTGCGCCGAGAGGAATCTGTTTCAAAACTACCTGCTGCCCGATCATTTTGCGGATATGCCTGACGGCATGCTGCCGGATTGCTACCCCTCGGATCATCTGGGAGGAGACTTCGTCCCCAACTGGGCTCTCTGGTTCGTTATCCAACTGGAACAATACCTTGAGCGGAGCGGCGATCGCGCCATGGTTGATGGGCTGCGGGAGCGCGTGCTGAAGGTTTTTGACTACTTCAAACCATTTCAAAATTCCGACGGCCTCGTCGAGAACTTGAAGGGATGGGTCTTTGTCGAGTGGTCGAAATCCAACGACTATGTCCAGCCGGTGAATTATCCCAGCAACATGCTGTACGCGGCGGCGCTCGCGGCAGCCGGCCGCCTTTACGAACTCGCGACGTTGACGGATCAGGCGGAAGCGCTTCGCAAGGTTATTCGTCAGCAATCATATGACGGTCACTTCTTTGTCGATAACGCCGTGCGCCAGGACGGGAAGTTGACTCCCACGCACAACCGCACGGAAACGTGCCAGTACTATGCCTTCTTCTTCGACCTTGCCACGCCGCAAAGCTATCCGCAATTGTGGCACACGCTCGTCACGGACTTCGGACCGGCCCGCCACACCACCCATGCGTATCCCGACATACCTCCGTCCAATGCCTTCATGGGTAATGTCATGCGGCAGGACCTGCTTTCGCGTGCGGGCCTTACCGAGCAACTGCTGCACGAAGCCATCAGCAATCTCCTCTACATGGCGGAAATCAGCGGCACCTTGTGGGAGAACAGCACCAATGAAGCCAGCATGAACCACGCTTTTGAAGCGCATATCGTGACGGCGCTATATCGCGACATGCTCGGCCTCTACAAGGTGGACATGGTTCACAAAACGGTCCACCTGCGCTTCACGGATTTGTCGCTCGACTGGTGTGAAGGCCGCGTGCCCACTCCGGATGGGTTCGTATTCATGCGTTGGACCCGTGCTGAAGATTCACGGGCATATCAAATCGATGTTCCGGAAGGATACAGCGTCCAAGTCGCGAACCTATCAAAGACAACCGTGGTCCAGAGGCACTTCCCACATGGGAAAGTGAATTTCGGGATCAAGGTTGAAGGAGGGTACAAGTAGGTGCGCCCTGCGATGACGGGGTGTTGGTGTGGCGGTACGGGACCGTGGCGACCCGCGTTCGCGGTATTCTTCCGCGATCACCCACGACGCGCCTTCCCGGCGATAGAGCACAATCTTGCAGTCCTCAAAGCTCATTCGGCGCTACCCTGGCCCGCAGTGTGGCACGGCTGTTCCGGCCGCCTTCGGATGCGATAGAGCACGTGACGGCGCAGCGGGTGTCCCTCCGGAAGGCCGGGATGATCGAAATCATCTGCGGGCGAATGACTCATGCCGATCCGCTCCATCACGCGTCGCGAGGGTAAGTTGGCCGCGGTCGCAAACGAGACGATCTCGTCCAGCTTCAGTTCCTCGAATCCAAACGCAAGGACCGCGCACGCCCCTTCGGTCGCGTAGCCTTTTCCCCACTGGTCGTGCGCGAGGCGCCAGCCGATCTCGACGGCGGGCGTGAAATGCGCCTGAAATGACGGGATGGAAAGGCCGATGAATCCTGCGAAGGGCGCCACGCCTGGGATTTCGACGGCCCAGAGGCCGAAGCCGTGCTTCGCGAAATGAGCTTCAATCCGACCCACGGCAGAGTCGCTCTCGGCGCGTGAAAGCAGGGCGGGGAAATACTCCATGACTGCGGGATCGGCATTGAGGGTGGCGAAGGGCGCGCGATCTGCGGGTCGCCAGCGCCGTAGGACGAGGCGGGCAGTTCTCAGTTCAGCCTTCGTGTCCATCTGCGGCAGGCGTCTCCGCGCGGAGTTCATCAAACGGCGGCGTGATGTAAGGCCTCGAGGCTGTTCAGGTGCGCAACCACGCACTCACCGAGGCCATCCAGCCTGTACCCGCCTTCGAGGACCGAGACCACGCGTCCACGGGCAAATTCACCGGCCAACCTCACGACTACACGCGTGAGCGCCGCAAAGCCCTCCGGCGTGACGTCGAACTCGCCGAGCAGGTCATTACGCATCGCGTCGAAGCCTGCGCTAATCAGAACAAAGTCCGGCCCGAAGTCACGCACGGCGGGCACAAGCTTGTTCTCGAACGCATCCAGGATCTGTGCGTCGCTCGCACCGGCAGGCAGAGGCACGTTCAGGGTGGTTCCGGCGCCGCTTCCCGCTCCCGTTTCCGAAGGGTGACCTGTACCCGGGTAAGCTCCGAAATGGTGAGTGCTGAAGTAGAAGACTGAGCCGTCTTCGTAGAAGATGTCCTGCGTGCCGTTACCGTGATGGTAGTCCCAATCGACAGTCAGAACCCGCTCGATCCCATGCCTCTGCTGGGCATACCGCGCCGCCACGGCCGCGTTGTTGAAGATGCAGAAACCCATGCCGCGATCCCGCGTGGCGTGGTGGCCGGGCGGCCTTACCGCGCAGAATGCGGTTCCTACCTCGCCCGCCATCACCGCGTCCACGGCCGCCAGTACGCCGCCTGCCGCGAAGCGAGCTGCTTCCAGCGAGTCCGCCGAAACCAGCGTGTCGCCGGTGCTGAGCTCGCTGAGAACATGCAGGCCTGACAATTCCCGGCGCACCAGGTCCACATAGCGCCAACTGTGAGCGAGCGCCAGTTCCTCGTCTGTGGCCGCACGCGACCTGATCCGCTGAGCTGTCTTGAGCCAGCCGGCGGCCTCGAGTGCCGTTTGCACCGCGGTCAGCCGCTCGGGCCGCTCGGGGTGACCAACATTGCCGGAAAGATGGCGGAGGCAAGTCTCGTCGAAGACGAGTCCGATTCGCGACGTCCCGGCCGCGGTACTGCCTGATTGTTCAGCGCTGGTTTTCTGAAGATCCATGAGAGTTGTAGCTTCTAGTGCGGTGTTCAGCAGGACAGACAGCCTTCGACAGCTTCCCGCACGTTCTGCATCAGTTCCTCGAGCGTGGCGCCCTCGGTTGCGCAGCCGGGGATCGCCGGAACTTCAGCCCAGAATCCGCCTTCTTCAGCCTCGTGAACGATAACTTTGAGTGTCATCTCAAATCTCTTCGGCGGTTTCCCTGCCTGCGCAAACGCCTGGCGGTCATAGACCGCCACGGCGCCGGTGAGGACACCGGCGCTACAGCATCAGATATCCAGATTCTTTACGTCCAGCGCGTTCTGCTCGATGAACTGCCGGCGCGGCTCGACCGCGTCGCCCATCAAAATCGTAAAGATTTCATCGGCGCCAGCCACGTCTTCGGCCTGGACCTTCAGCAGCGTGCGCTGCTCGGCGTCCATGGTGGTCTGCCAGAGCTGCTCGGGATTCATCTCGCCCAGGCCCTTGAATCGCTGCACGGTCAGGAGCTTCTTGCCCATGTTCATCACGTGGTCCAGCAGTTCCTTGCGGTTGGGAATCGTCAGGCTGCTGCCATTGTTGGAGAGCGCGAAGGGCGGCTTGTCGTTGTCGCGGACACGCTTGTGCAATTCGAACAACCTGCGGTAATCGGCGTTGGTCAGCAGTTCCCAATCCACCACGCGCTCGGGCATGGTGTCGCTCCAAATGGCGAGCGTGTAAAGGCTGTGCTCCTCATCGAAGCGCAACGCGGTTTTGAACCCCTGCGACTTCAGATCGCGCGCCACGGCTTCGAGCTTGGTCTTGTCCTCAAGTTCGGCCTTCTTGCTCACTTCCGCAGCCAGCAGCGCGTCCACGGCGCGCGCGTCACCCGCGCGCTTCTCAAGCTTCTCGAATAGCTCGTTGTATTCGGCAAGCGCCAGCAGGAAATTGGTGAGTTCGCCGCCCTCCAGGCGGACCTTTTTGCCGTCGCTTCCGGTCTCCACGGCGTGGTCCTCGGTGGCGCGGCGCATGATCTCGCGGCGGAAATCCTTTTCGTCGGTGATGTAGCGCACGCTCTTGCCCTTCTTGATCAGGTAAAGCGGCGGCTGCGCGATGAAGACGTGACCGCGCTCCACAAGTTCCGGCATCTGGCGATAGAAGAACGTCAGCAGCAGCGTGCGGATATGAGAGCCGTCCACGTCGGCGTCGGTCATAATGATCACTTTGCCGTAGCGGAGCTTGGCAACGTCGAAATCGTCCTTGCCGATGCCGGTGCCGAGCGCCGTGATCAACGAGCGGATTTCCTCGTGGCCCAGCATCTTGTCGAAGCGCGCCTTTTCCACGTTAAGGATCTTGCCCCGCAGCGGCAGAATCGCCTGATAGCGCCGGTCGCGGCCCTGCTTGGCCGAACCGCCGGCCGAATCGCCCTCTACCAGGAACAGCTCGCAGCGTTCGGGATCGCGCTCCTGGCAATCGGCAAGTTTGCCCGGCAGGCCGCCGGAATCGAGCGCGCCCTTGCGCCGGGTGAGTTCGCGCGCCTTGCGCGCCGCCTCGCGCGCCCGGGCCGCATCGATGGCCTTGGCGCAGATTTTGCGTCCCATGGCGGGATTCTTCTCGAAGTTCTCCATCAGCTTCTCGTAAACGAAGCTGCCCACCACCGACTGAATATCGCTATTCAACTTCCCCTTCGTCTGACCCTCGAACTGCGGCTGCGGCAGCTTGACGCTGATCACCGCCACCAGGCCTTCGCGCACGTCCTCACCCTGCAGATTCTCCTTCACGTCCTTGAACAGGTTCTGATTCTGGCCGAACTGGTTGATGGCGCGCGTCAGGGCGGAACGGAAGCCCGAGAGGTGTGTGCCGCCGTCCACGGTGTTGATGTTGTTCGCAAAGCTGAAGACGGTCTCGGCATAGCCGTCGTTGTACTGGAGCCCGAATTCCATGGTCGTGCCCTCGCGCTCGGCTTCGGCGTAGATGGGCTGCGAGTGCAGCACCTCCTTGTTCTTGTTGAGGTGCTTGATGAACTCCGAGATGCCGCCGGTGTAATGAAAATCGGCCTGCTTGTTGCTGCGCTCGTCCTTGAGGGCGATCGTCAGGCCCTTGTTCAGAAACGCGATCTCGCGCAGGCGCTGGGCGAGCGTGTCGTAGTGGAAATCGATGGAATCGAAGATCTGGGCATCCGGCAAGAACGTGATCTTGGTGCCGCGCTTCTCTGTCTTGCCGGCTCTCTTGAGCGGCGCCTTGGGCACTCCACGCTCGTATTCCTGCTCCCAGGTGTAGCGGGTGGGGTCCTTGGCGCCTTCTTCCCGCCAGATCTCGAGATCCAGCCATTCTGAAAGGGCGTTTACCACCGAGACGCCTACGCCGTGCAGACCGCCCGACACTTTGTAACTGTTGGTGTCAAACTTGCCTCCGGCATGGAGCACGGTCATGACTACTTCCGCCGCCGACCGGCGTTCCTCTTTGTGCATGCCCACGGGAATGCCGCGCCCGTTGTCGATTACTGTGACGGAATTATCGGAATGGATGACGACCTGGACCTTGTCGCAATAGCCGGCGAGGGCTTCATCCACGGAATTGTCGACCACTTCCCACACCAGGTGATGCAGACCCATGGCCCCGGTGGATCCGATGTACATGGCGGGCCGTTTGCGCACCGCCTCGATGCCGCCCAACACCTTGATACTTTGGGCGTCGTAAACCTGACTGTTGTTCGCCTTCTTCGCTTCGGTTGCTTCGCTCACTCGAACTTGTTCCTCTCTAGATCAGTCTGCGCGGGTTCTCTGGACACGACGCCCGGATCTGCCCTCTCGACGACAGCACGGCCCCATGCCTCTCGGGCTGAATTCTCGAGGTTGTGTCCCGATGTGGCTGGTCAAAAAATAGAACTAAGTGCCTTAGAGGCCTTTACTTAGCGCCCGCTCTCCTTGCAAGTACCATGACCGCCCTTTTGGGCCTTGGACACCAATTATTGTACCATTTCACGCGCCCGTTGTCGAGGGACTAAACCCATGTGTAGGCTACAGTTATAACACTGCGCCGAGCCGCGTCTGGGGCACAGGGAGGCCAGTCAGGACTTCGAGCAGATTCCATGATATGATCATGGACATCAGGAGATGGTCATGAAGAAGATGTCCGCTGCTCAATTCAAAACCCATTGCCTCACCGTCATGGATGAGGTGCGCTCGACGAGACACCCTGTCGTAATCACGAAAAGGGGACGTCCGGTGGCTAAGCTGGTACCTGTTGATACCGCACGTGACGACTTTATCGGACACCTTGAAGGTGTTATCAGGGTCGTGGGCGACATCGAATCCCCGGTGGAGCCTCCCGAGAGTTGGGAGGCGCTCAGATGATCCTTCTGGATACCCATGCCTTGGTCTGGGCGGTCGCTGAGTCCAGGCGGTTGTCCCGCCCCGCTCTCGCAGCAATCCGCAAAGCCCGCACGGAGGATGGACTGGCGGTCGCTGCTATCACACTCTGGGAACTCGCGAGCCTGATGGCCAGAGGGCGGATCCAAGCTTATGGAACACTTGAGGCTTCGGTGCGTTTGCTCGTGGAAGGCGTAACGATCAAACCCCTTACGGCCGAGATTGCGGCGCTGGCGGCCCAATTCCCCGATGACTATCCGCGCGATCCTGCCGACCGGCTCATTGGTGCCACGGCGAGGGCAGAGGGTCTGGCACTGGTCACGCGCGACGAGGGAGTCCGGCGGAGTCCTCTCTTGAACACCATCTGGTGAAACCGGATCGATCGCAATGGCCGTTGCCCCTCACGGCCGCACACCGGGAATCTTCAGCCGAACCCGGTAAAGGCTGCTGCTGGCGGTGATGTACAGCATCCGGCCGTCATCGCCCCAGTTCAGGTTGGCGACTCGCTCGGGTATTTTAAGGGTGCCGAGGTGTTTCCCGTCCGGCGAAAAGACCCAGACGCCGCCCGGTCCCGCACCATAAAGATTGCCCTTCTCGTCCACCTTGATACCGTCCGGCCCGCCGTCGCCCGGCGCCGACGTGGCGTCGTAGAATACCTTGCCATTCTCGACGGAGCCGTCCGGCTTCACGTCATAGCGCATCCAGATCTTATGCTGCGGATCGGAGACGGCGATGTACAGGAACTTCCCATCGGGCGAAAAGGCGATGCCGTTCGGCCACGTCAGGTCTTTGATGATCAGCTCCAGCCTGGCGGGATCGGCTGGCGCACCCGGCTTGTGCGCCACCGCATCGCGGACGCGGAACACGCCGTTGAAGTCGAGTTCCTTCTGCGGATCGGAGTTGCTTTGCGTCGGCAATCCATAAGGCGGATCGGTAAAGTACAGCGAGCCGTCCGTTCGGTAGACCAGATCGTTGGGGCTGTTCAATCGCTTGCCCTGATAGCGGTCGGCCAACACCGTGATTTGCGCCTTCGCGCTCATGCTCTCCAGCCGGTAGACGTTGCGGCGCGCGTGCCCGGCCACGGTCAGGCGTCCGCGACGGTCGAGCGTCATGCCGTTCGAGCCTGACTCGGGTCCGGCATAAGCCTCCTTGCCCAGATAGCCGCTGGGCTGGAGAAAGATGCTAATACCGGCTTCGGGCGTCCACTTCAAGATGCGATTGCCAGGGATGTCGGCGAACAGCAGATAGCCCTGATGCGTCCAGACCGGGCCTTCCAGCCACTTGCAGCAGGTCGCCACCTTCTCGATCTTGGCGCCCGCGGGGACAATCGCGTCAAAGCCCGGGTCCGTCTTTTCAACGGCGCCGACAGTTTCAAATTGCGCGCCCGATCCTCCAAGGCTCGCAGCGAGGATTAGCAGCAGAAATGGCAGGCAGACCGTGGTAATTCTCATGGCTGGCATTTTATGAGAAAACGCGGAAAGGTGAAAGAGCAAGCAAGGCTGCCGGGCGGTGTTATGATTCCGGGATGCGAACCACACGCTACCTTCTGATCTGTCTCGTTCTCACGATTGTCGGTCTGGGTTCCCTGGCCCAGGGCGCCAACGGAAATGCCGGCGCGAAGTTCGGATATCCCTTGAGCGCCAATTCCATCTACTTCTCCGTCACCAGCAGTGGAGGCTGGGCCGTACTCGGAATGCTTGGCACGCTCGGCGGAATCGTCTTTTTCGTAATAGCGCTCATCGCTTCAACAAGAAGCGGCCGGGCGTAAGATTGGAAACGGAGGAAGACCCATGGACGCCAAAACCGGCTCCCGCGAACGCTTCCACGAGGTTCGTGTCGACCTCATCGCACTGAGCCATCGCATTCATGCCCATCCGGAACTGGGATTTGAAGAGGAGAAATCTGCGGCCTGGGTGGCGGAATCGCTTGACGCTGCCGGCTTCACCGTCGAGCGCGGTGTGTGCGATCATGATTGCGATCGACTCGCTGCCCGCAGTGAACCACCAGCCCGAATTCGCCGCGCACTGCATCACGCCGGCAGCGGACAAAGCGCTGGTCGACGGTGCCCTGGCCATGGTCTGGACCGCGATCGATCTCGCATCGGACGAAGACGCCCGGAAAAGACTGACAGCGCCGGCTGAGGCATAACTCGGAGAACCGGGCGGGATATGCTTTCACCGGGCAGCGAACGCCGCGCAAGCCTTCCCTTCACACGAGCGAACCACCTTCCGAATTCTTGTCTCAGGCACGCCTTTTTTGGAACTCCCGGCCGGTATTTCGTGAATATGGGTGTAACTCGGACGCAAGCGGATCGTCAAGCTAAGGGAATGGGACTCGAACTTCAGGCGTCAGATGGCGATTTGCTGCGAGGCATGATCGCCGGTGACGAACACGCGTTTGCCGAGCTTTACCGGCGCTGGCAAGGGCCTCTGTACCGCTTTGCGTTGCAGATGACCGGCAACGCCGGGTTCTCGGAGGAGATCGTCCAAGACACCTTCATGACCCTGATGCGGACATCTCGCAACTACGATGCCTCGCGCGGCCCCCTGCGGGGCTTCCTTTACGGCATCTGCAGAAACCATGTGCTGCGCTCCGTCGCGGCCGAGAGTCCCTACCTGGGCCTGACGGACACCGCCGTGGAGGATGGCTACGGCTTCTCGGAAATCGCCAACTCTTCGAATCTGTTCGCCGATCTGGCCACGGCCCAGACGGTGAAGCAGGTGCGAAAGGCAGTGCTCTCCCTGCCTGCGACTTACCGGGAAGCGGTCGTGCTTTGCGATCTACATGAGATGACCTACGAGGATGCGGCTGGCGTGCTGAAATGTCCCGTGGGCACGGTGCGGTCGCGGCTTCACCGCGCGCGCGACCTGTTACTGGCGAAACTGCGAAGCCTTGCCTTGCATACCGCCAGCATAGGCGTCGCGGCGCCACGCGAGAGCGAAGGAATCCGATGAACTGCACATCTTTTCGGGAAGCAGTCCACGAGATGGATCGAGATGGCCTTCTGGACGCTGGCGCCTACGACCGAGCCGTGGCGCACGCGCAGACTTGCACCCGCTGCGCCCGGCTGCTTTATCAGACCCGGCGGCTTGATGTGTCGCTCGAAGCGCTGTCCCGCGCCGATGAGCGCCGCGAGACGCCCTATCGAGTGCAAGCGCAGCTCCTGCGGGCCTTCCGGGCGCAGGCCCCGGTGCGGATTGATGCGGGACGTACGCTCGGATGGGTGGGTGCTGCCGCCGCCATACTGATTCTGGCGGGCAGTGCTCTCCTGGTTTGGCGCCACATTCGCGCGTCGTCGCCGGCAACAAGGGCGGCGCAGGCGTCCATCATCGCCCGCCCCTTGCCAGCAACACCCGGGAGTCGGGCGGCCGGCACGGATGTCCAGCCGGAGTCGATCGGACCGGCGCTGTCCCCGGTTCGAGGTCTGCAGACAAAGGCCCACATTCCGAAGGCGGCTCGAACGTCTAAGTCCGCGGCGCAACTCGATGAAATGGCGGATCTCACCGGGTTTATTCCGTTGCCCTACGCTGATGACGATACGCCCCTCGGAGCCGGTGAGTTGATCCGGGTCCGCCTGTCAGAATCCGCCCTCGGCTTTCTCGGTTTCCCGGTAAGCGAGGAGACGCGGGCGCAACCGATTACCGCCGATGTCGTGATCGGCGAGGACGGCGTGGCGCGCGCCATCCGCATCGTCTCCGGACCCGTCCCTGCCGAACTGGCGCAGTTGAACCTTACAACATCCAACGACCAAGGAGCCAAACCATGAAAGCAGCGATCTTCCCCAAGCTAGGCCTCGCGCTCGCTCTCCTCTTGTGCACCGCCGCGGGATGGGCGCAAGCGCCCGATTCTACCGAGCCCCCGCCACCACCGCCCGACGGGCACTTTGCATTTGTGCACGGCCGGCCGATGTTCGAAGGCGTGAAGCCGGTGACAGGCGCGCCGTTTTCCGCGACGGCGACGACCCAGACAACCCAGGTGCTGGCGGACGGCAATCAGATCAATCACACCGAAACCGCGACCGTGGCCCGTGACTCAGCCGGCCGGACTCGGCACGATAGCACCATTTCGCACATCGGGCCGTGGTCCGCAGCGGGCACGCCGCGCGAGATCGTGAGGATCGTCGACCCGGTGGCGGGAGCCAGCTACATGGTGGATGTTACCGGCAAGACGGTGGTGAAGCTGCCGTATCACCAGAGGTCAAACAGCGGGGAGCCGCGCATGAGGCCCAATGGAAATGGGAACATTCAGCGCACCACCGAGTCGCTGGGCAGTCAGGTGATGGCGGGCGTGAACGCCGAGGGCGCGCGGACCACGGAGACCATCCCAGCCGGAGCCATGGGCAACAAGGACGCGATCGTGACTGTTTCCGAACGCTGGTATTCGCCTGACTTGCAGGAGACGATCTACAGCAAGCGCAGCGATCCGCGCTTCGGCACCACGATCTACCAGCTCACCAACATCTCACGCCAGGAGCCCAATGCGGCTCTGTTCCAGGTTCCTGCGGATTACACAGTTAAAGATGGCCCGAACTTCGGCGCTCGCGGGAACGGCGCCAATTGAACCGGGATTCCTACCCGGACATACTAACGTTGCGCGCCGGACGACTGGTAGGCTTGATCGAGCACGGAAGACGATCCGCTACGCCAAGCCTGATGCCCCGGAAACCGGCGCGCAAACTCAGCCGCGAGTTCTGAAGGAGACCGTTCGCGGTAAGACGCCGGAATCTCAAAGAGCGAAGGTGAAGGATCCCCTGGTATCACGAACACGGCCTCGCGCACCATCTTGGTTGCTGCACCTGCCGGGCCCGGCGCATATGAGATTTCATCTCGCAGCGGAAAACATCCCAGATTGGGAGCCAGCCAGTGCTTGTCGCTCAGCATCTCCGGCGGCTTCACACGCACATCGTCGACGACGACCGCATAGCCCAGCCAAGATGACCGTGGTGCGTCGGGGCTGACGCCGCACGTCGAAGACGGAGCTGCCGGACGTGACGGGAGGTGATAGGTCACAATGGACTCAGTTGCGGGGTCGACTGAAATGCGGACCCCCGCCGGGACCAGCAGAACCCATTTTGGCTGAAACCAACTGCCGTCCGGTAGCTGCCGGTGAAACATGCGCACTTGCGAGCCATCGCTCCGCACGGCGCTCACGATTTCCTCGAGAACAATTTGCCGTCCGCTGCCGTCATACTGCCGCTCCACTACCATGGCCGTGAAGGGTTTCCGGCCCAGCTCCTGCGACCTCACCCGCACTTGCCTGGCAGAAAAGAACCCCGCGATGAAGACGAGCAGAGTCAGGGCAATCAGCCGCATCACTCGTTGCATACAGCACCTCCGACTCGAAAGCGCCGGCAGTATCCACGTCGTGTTTGTCGGAAGCGGATGCTGCCCTGGCGTTCTTTGCAGTTAAGCACAGCTGTCGTTAAAGCAGCCTTGAATGACGCCACAATAGTTAGGGCTCACGCAAAACTGCTGGTATCCGGGCCCGCAAGTCCCGCCGCACTCGTCAGTCTCGCACGTGTCGGGGCCACAAACCTCGGCTTGGCACGAAGCGTAGAGGTACTGCCCGAGGTTGTTATTGCCGCCGACGCAGTCGTATGGGAAGTTAGCGTTGGCACCAAGAGCGGCCGCAAAAACCGCCACTAAGGCCAACCAAAGGACAGTCCCAAGTCTCGCCATGGTCACCCTCCTGCCTACGATACACGAGGATAAGCAGATTTCCCCCCCCCTTTGTCAATAGGGATTCTTGATAGATTTTGACGCCTTTATCGCCAACACCCGTCTAATCAAAGGGACTTGTCTGAAACACGGAAGGCCGACCGCCGCGAGGCTATTGCATGGCGTAGTCGTAAAACCCGCGACCCGTTTTGCGTCCCAGCCTTCCTGCCGCCACCATCTTCTCGAGCAAAGGGCAGGGGCGATATTTGGAATCGTGAAAGCCTTCGTGGAGCACTTTCATGATGTCCAGGCAAACGTCGAGTCCGATGAAGTCCGCGAGTTCGAGCGGACCCATGGGATGGTTCATGCCGAGTTTCATCACGCTGTCGAGCGCCTGCGGTTCGGCCACTCCCTCCATGACCGCATAAACAGCCTCATTGATCATCGGCATCAGCACGCGATTCGAGATAAACCCGGGAAAGTCGTTGACGCGCACCGGAGTCTTGTCGAGCGACACCGCCAGCTTCTCCGCTGCGTCCAAGGTCTCCGCGGATGTCTCGAGACCCGGGACGATCTCGACCAGCTTCATTACCGGGACGGGATTGAAGAAGTGCAGACCCAGGAATCGCTGCGGACGCTTTGTGACGGCGGCCAGACGGGTGATCGATATTGACGAGGTGTTGCTCGCGAAGATCGCTTCGGGACGCGCGCTTGCGTCGAGCTCACGCCAGACATTCGCCTTGGAGTCGAAGTTCTCGGTGATGGCCTCGATGATGAAGTCGGCGGCGGCAACGGCTTCGAGGGATGTCGAGGTGCTGAGCCGCGCCAGCGCCTGATCGCGGTCCTTGGCGATCAGCCGCGACTTTTCCACGTCGCGCGCCAGACCTTTCGCGATGCGCTCCTTACCTTTGGCGAGGAACGTCTCGGAAGCGTCGGCTAACGCCACGCTGCAACCGTGGCGAAGCAGGACTTGAGCGATGCCGTGGCCCATCGCGCCGGCGCCCACGACCCCAACCGAACTGATCGAGAGATTGGGTGATTGAGTCATCGGATCATCTGATGATCGGGTGATTGATTCATTGAGTCAATGGCACAAAGACCCAATGACTCAATCTCTTTCCACGGCCAGCGCTACAGCATTTCCGCCGCCCAAACACAGAGCTGCGATGCCGCGTTGCGCATGGCGCCGACCCATTTCGTGCAGCAGCGTGACCAGAATGCGGGCGCCCGACGCTCCGATGGGATGTCCGAGCGCCACCGCGCCTCCGTTCACATTGGTCTTTTCGGGATCGAGTCCGAGTTCCTGAATCACGGCCAGAGCCTGCACGGAAAAGGCCTCGTTCAACTCGACGAGGTCCACGTCTTGGAGCTTCCAGCCGACCTTGCCCAGCAGTTTCCGCACCGCCTCGACCGGCGCCATCATCACCCATTTCGGCTCGACGCCGCTCACGGCCTGGCCTACAACTCTAGCTAGCGGTTTCTGCCCGGATTCGCGCGCGCGTTCGGCGGACGTCACCACCAGGGCGGCGGCGCCGTCGTTCGTGCCGGGGGCGTTGCCGGCCGTCACGGTGCCGTCGGGCTTGAAAGCGGGCTTCAGCTTCGCCAGAGCATCGAGCGTCGTGTCCGCACGCGGCGACTCGTCGGTCTTGAACACCGCCGGCTCGCCTTTCTTCTGCGGAATCGTCACCGGGACAATCTCCTGGCTGAAGCGGCAACTCTTGATTGCGTCCATCGCACGCCGATGGCTCTCAACGGCGTAGGCGTCCTGACGCGGGCGCGTGATCTGGTACTTGTCGGCCACCAGTTCGGCCGTCATGCCCATGTGAAAGTCGTTGTAAGGGTCCCAGAGGCCGTCCTGGATCATCGAGTCGAGCACTTTGGCGTGTCCGAGGCGATAGCCCTGCCGAAACTGCGGCAGCAGGTAGGGCGCGTTGGTCATCGACTCCATGCCACCTGCGACGACCACATCCACGTCGCCGGTCTGGATGCCCTGCGCCGCGAGGCCCACGGCTTTCAGACCTGAGCCGCAAACCTTGTTGATCGTCATGGCAGCCACGCGATTGTCGAGCCCGCCCTTCAGTCCCGCCTGGCGGGCGGGATTCTGGCCGAGTCCCGCCGAGATCACGTTGCCCATGATGATCTCGTCGACCGCGATCGGCTCGATACCGGCACGTTTCACGGCCTCGCGAACTACAATCGCGCCGAGATCGGTCGCGGAAAGCGGGGAAAGCGACCCCTGGAACTTCCCGATCGGAGTCCGGACTGCGGAAAGAATCACTGGTTCTCGCATATTCGTTCTACCGGATTTCCTTTTTGCGCGGTCAGGTGGGCTATCAGGTGAGTCCCGGCTAGCCGGCCCGGCGTCGAGATTGAGTTGCCGCCAGTTCCGCCGCCACCGATAACCGACGACTGACAACCGGCAACCGATTCACGCCAGCCGGTCGCGGCATCGGCGCTGCAGCACCGCGTGCAATCTCGTGCGGACCGGCACGGGCAGCGCGAACAAGCGCCCGTCGCAGTAGAGCTCGATCGTCTTGCGCGTGGTGTCGACCACCACTTCGCAGTGATGGCAGCCGCAGGCGTGCGCCTTAATAGCGCGTTTCAACTCGTCGTCCAGGTCCCCATCCAGGTAATCTGAAATCTGGCGAAAAACGTCCTGACAGTCCAAAGCTAACCTCGCTTGAAAAACTTGGCCAATTCCTCGCGCAGCCGGAGGCGCGCCCGGAACAGCCGCGCTTTGACGGCGCTGATCGTGAGACCCAGCATCTCGGCCGTCTCCTCGGTGGAGAGGCCCTCCACATCTCGCAACTGGAAAACGGTTCGAAACGAAACCGGAAGATTCTGAATCGCCCTTTCCATGATTTCCCGCGTTTCGGTGCGCCCCAGCAATTGCTCCGGGTTCGGCTTCCAGTCCGCGAAGTCGCGCGGAATAACCTCGCCGTTCTCCTCGATCGGATCGTCGAGCGAGACCGACTTGTCCGTGCGGCGCTTGCGCAATTTCATCAGCGCCTGATTCACGCCGATGCGCACAATCCAGGTGTAAAACCGCGAGTCCTCGCGAAACCTCGGCAGATTCTCGAACGCCTTCAGGAACGTCTCCTGCAGCACGTCCTCAGCATCCTCGGGGTTGCCCGTGATGTTCAGGCCCAGGCGGTAGATTTTGTGTTCGTACCGGTTGACGAGCTGCTCGAAGGCGTCGTAATCGCCCGCCTTGGCGGCCGTCACCAGCGTCGATTCACTCTGCTCGACCGTCTGTGGCGAAGTCTCGCTCATACCGTTAGATGATCGTCCGGGGCCGGGGACACACGTTCACAGCCACGTTTAACAGCATACGGGAAGACGCGACGGGTTTCCAGCCGTCGTTGTCTGACTTCGCGGCGCACGCTTCCTCGCGTACGCTTGGAGCATAGAGCAAGACGCCCGCACCACAAACTGAGACACCATACACCGTTTCATCCCCACGGCGAGCCCTTTGGCCGCGGCAATTTTCTCCATTCATCGCCTTTGAGACTCTTCCATGGTTCCTGAGTCCGGTCCGGATCGCCGTTGGCCAGCAGTTTGTACCGATAGCGCTCCAACGCTCCCGGTTTGGCGATCCGGTACCACAGAGAGCGCACTGCCCCCTCGTACAAACGGTAGCCGGCGGGCCAACCCGTCAGCCGGCGACGCCGCTGGCACCAGAAAACCACCGCGGCGCGCGTCCAGCGGTCGATAATCGTGTGCCGCCGGGGGGCGAATCTGCACTCGGTCGACACCCGAGGTCTCTTACTTGCTGAATCTGCGGGACTTTCCAGCTTTGTTCCCACAGGGTGCGTCCGCAAGGTCAGGCACCAGACGCGCAGCGTGATCTCGTCGATTTTCCGCCGCGAGGCCGGGTCCTGGGCGCCAATGGCCTGCACCACCCGGGATCGGACGGCGCCGTAAACGGCTTCTTGCTGGGTCTGGCCGGCTTCGAAGAGCCTCTCCCGAAGCCGCGCCGAGCGCCCCACGAGGACGGCATACCGGCCGTGCTTCAGAGCGTTCAGGCAGACGCGAGCCTTGCCGCGCCGGGTGCGCGGTCCGGTGGATTTAAGGGCATTCGACCGGCGAGCGGCCAGGGAACTGGGAGTGACGGAGGTGAATCGCAGAGACATTGCCCGCACCTCAAACGCGCGGCAATCGAGCGGCCTTGGTCGCTTTCGTGTCGCTTTCTTGAGCTGATATTTAGAAGGTAGTACCAGTCGGAGCCAAAAGTCAAGCAGGTGTGCAGACCGGTAGTGACTCAGTTTGATGTATCACGGCCATCTTGGCCGTGAGCATTCACGGGCGAGACGCCCGTGATACGTCAGACTGAGTCACTACCTGCAAACCTGCCTTTGTGCCGCCGATGGAAGCGGATACGGTAGTCGCCGATCCGCAGCCAGGAACTCGGGTGGTTCAATACCCTGGAGACGCTTGGTGCTCTGCGCCACGGACGTTTGCCGCCTGTTTTACATTGTGTGTACAATGAGTGAGCGGCTCCAGCAAAGGATCGCCTATGGAGTTTGAATGGGACGAATCCAACCTGCAGCATCTGGCGCGTCACAAGATCAACCGGCAGGAGTTCGAGGAAGCTATGGCCAATGACCCGATCCTCGTTGACTTCAGCGACGAAAGCGGCGAAGAACGTTGGTACGCGTTGGGTGCGACCGGGGCTTCACGTGTTCTCTTCATGGTGTTCACTTACCGCGGTGAGTGTATCCGCCCGGTTACGGGTTGGAGTGCGGGCCGGAAGCTGCGTGAAGCCTGGTTCAGCCAGAAAAGCCTTTGAGGTGAGAGGATGGCGAAAACGAAACCGATCATTCCGAAGTTTGCTTCCGAAGCCGACGACGCGAGATGGCACGATCGGCACCGGCGGGAATTGGAACGAGCGGTGGAGCAGCGCATCCGGGAGGGTTCGACGCTGAGCCTTGAGCAGGCTGGGACCCGCGTTAAACTGCGCCCCGTCACCATCCGGCTGCCCATCGAGGACATTGACACCGCGCGCGGCCTGGCCGCCCGAAAGGGCATCGCATACCAGACCTACGTCAGAATGCTGTTGCGCGAAGCCCTCCGGCGCGAGGCCGGCCGGCGATAGCGCGAGATTGCCGCATGGGGACCAATGTCTCGTTGTGGCACGGCACGGCCTCCCGACCGAGCCACCCACCAATTGGCCGGGCCGGCTCGTATAAGAGCACGGGGACCTTCGCTTCGCTCGGGGTGGTGCTTGTTCTTGACGTCCTTTTAACGCTACGATCATGCGGTGAGCACGAACGAGCTTCTCCTGGCGCAGAGTGCGATCATCGTGGTCGGCATCGCCGTCACGCTCGTCTACAACCAGGCACGCTTCAACGCGCTGGAAAAGCAGTTCGAGGCGATGGACAAGCGCATTGACGATTTGAAAAGCTCGATCGACAAGCGCTTCGACGACCTCAAGGACTGGATCCGCTCGGAGATTCGCCGCCTCGAAGATCGTATCGATCGTATCGAACACCCCGTCAGCCGTCCCTAACTCATTGTGGCAGGAATTCGCCCATTTGAAGCCGTGTGAGGACATGAGTCTCGTCGTGGCTGTGGTCGGGCGCCCGTGCACAACGAACTCCACCCGACTTCCGGTGTCATTACCCGGAGGGTTCGACGCAGGAGGCCGTGCTGTGGGCGAAGTCATGCAGCCGACGGCGCAAGCCTCTTGAGTGCGGCAGACTTGCCGCCGCTTTCTTCCCGCGAGCTTGCTCGCGGCGTCTCGCGCAATTCTCTCGATCCCGGCCCTGTCCGCCGCCAGCGAGCTGGCCCCACTAAAGCGGCAGCAAGACTGGCGCACTCAAAAGCTTCGTTACTGGACCACGCGGAACGGCACGTTGCTCGACAGCGTCCCGCCGGGCGTGACTACCTGGACCGTACCGGTCGTGGCGCCTGCGGGTACGGTGGTAACGATGAGAGCTGGACCCTTTATGCCAAAAGTCGCCGGGGTGCCGTTAAACGTCACATTAGTTGCACCCTTCAGGCTGTTACCCAGGATCTTTACGGTTGACCCTACAACGCCGAAGCTAGGCTGCGGTTCAATAAATGGCGCAAGGTTCACAGACAAGCCGAAGATCGTGCCACACCCACCTGCACATTCGCTGCCCAACCCACCGTCTGAAGCCACCCCATAAAGTCTGCCGTTGGTTTCTTGGATCAACGCTCCCAGGGGAGCAGCGCCGTTCTGGCAATCGTCTTGGGAGCAGAAGGCGTGCAGCGTCGTAAACGATCCTGTGGAAGTGATCCGAAAAATCGTGCCCTTCGCCTGGTTGAGTAGCCCGGCGCCAGGCGTGGTCCCGTAGAACTCGCCGTCCGTTGCCTGAACCAACGCATCGGCCGGGAAGTAACCATCCGAGCAGTTTGTTTGCGTACAGAAGCTATAGAGAGTGGTCAGCACTCCCTGCATGGTGATCTTGAAAACGGTGCCGTCCTGGTGAGCACCACCACCATAGGTTGTGCCGTACAGGTTCCCGTCCGTCGCCTGGATCAGGCCTGCTTCAGGCTCCGCCCCGTCCGAGCAGCCGCCATCGGCGCAAAAGCTGTAGAGCACCGTGAGTTGGCCCGCCGGGGTGATTTTGAACACCGTGCCATAGCCATTGGCCCCGCCGGCTCCTGCGGTTCCGTAGAAATTGCCGTCGCTAGCCTCAAGCAGCCCCGCCCATGGACGGGAACCATCGACGCAATTGCTCTGGGAACAAAAGTTATATAAGACGGTCAGAGTTCCGGTAGGCGTGATTCTAAAAACAGTTCCACAGCCGACGCCATTGCAGTCAGCGTTCACCCCGCCCTCGTTCGTCGTTCCATAGAAATTCCCGCTGCTGCCTTCGATCAGGCCCGCCTCAGGGAATACACCATCGACGCAGTTGGTATGCGAGCAAAAGCTATACAGGGTTGTCAGAGTCCCGCTCGGGGTCATTCTGAATACGGTCCCGCAGCCGCCACCCGCCTCGCACTCGTCGCCTCCGAGGAAGGTTGTCCCATAGAAGTTCCCGTCAGTCCCTTGGATCAGCGCAGCAGCGGGAGAGGAGCCCTCCGTAGGGTAACCGGCAAAGCTGTGCGTCGTGGTTAGCTCGCCATTGGTAGTGATTTTAAAGATTGTGCCACAACCAGAAACACATCCGTTATCAGCCCCGCCATAACCGGTCGTCCCCCACAGATTGCCGTCGGTGGCTTGAATGAGGCCCGCGAACGGAAGGTCACCGTCCGCAGAGTCGAAGTTGAAGAGCGTCCTGAAACTCTGAGCCAGCGCGACGGCATCCGGCACCAGCGGCTGATTGATCAGCGGCATGGGATTCGACTGCGCCCACGCCGTCCCGGCTGCCGCAGCCGGAAGAGCGATCAGCAGGCTCGCGAGAATTCTCGATAAGAAAAGTGCCCGAAGTCCAGACTGTCGCGACGCGTCGCCCATCGTGTCCTCCCCGTACATCGGCCGTGAGTGGCACAGGCACTCTTGCCTGTGCATTCCCGTTGCTTGACCTTCGCGTGCACAGTCAAGAGTAACTGTGCCACTGCTGATGGAGACTTACCCGAGCATGGCGTCCATCATGCTGCGTTACCCCCCCCCCGGCGTCAAGCGATTTCGTTGTTATGAACGCAAGTGATAGCGAAGTAGCGCACGGCTCGTCTTCCATGCCGTGCGGCATTTCAGAATTCCGGGGCAAATGCCGCAGGGCCGAAGGCGGGCCCTGCGCTACCTTGCCGGCCCGCTCCCAACTTTTCCTGTTGACATCCCACAAGACGCGGGTCCATACTCCTCTGGGTAAGCCACAGGAGGCCGGAGGATGACGAACGATCGGTCGGAGATTCTGCAAGGGACGCTTGACCTGATGGTGCTCAAGACGCTCGAAGCCATGGGACCGCTGCACGGCTACGGCCTCGCGCGGCGCATCGAGCAGCTCAGCGAGGAAGTGCTGCGGGTGAATCAGGGGACCATTTACGCGTCGCTGGTGCGGCTGCTGCAAAAGGGCTGGATCAGCGCGGAGTGGGGCGCGTCCGAGAATAATCGCAAGGCGAAGTTCTATTCCATCACCAGGCGGGGCCGCAAACAGCTCACCGCCGAAGCGGAGAACTGGGAGCGAGTCTCGGGCGTGATCGGAAGATTGTTAAATCTCTCGGAGCGCTAGAGTTTCAGACGTACGGGCGGCCCTTGTGGCCGCCCAATCACAGCGCATTCCTTGGCCTGCCATCAGTTGGACCGCTACAAGGGCCGCCCGTACGTCTGAAATCAGGACATTACGCCTAAGTATGCCGAAGGCGTGGAGGTGAGGCGATGTTCGACAAGCTGCGTATTCTCGCATCGCGGGCTCGCGGACTGCTGACGCGCCGCCGGCTGGATCAGGATTTCCAGCAGGAACTCGATTCTCATCTGTCGTTCCTTACAGACGAGAACGTCCGTGGCGGCATGACGCCGGAGGAGGCCCGTTGCGAGGCGCACATGCGCCTGGGGAGCGTAGCGCAGCTCCGCGAGACGAATCGCGAGCTGCGGGGACTGCCCTGGCTCGAGGCGCTGACCCAGGACGTCCGCTACGCGCTCCGCATGTTGCGCAAGAATCCGGGATTTGCATCGATCGCCGTGCTGGTGCTTGACCTTGGCATCTCGGCCAGCGTGGCCATGTTTGCCTTTGTGGATGCAGCGCTGATCAAGCCTTTGCCCTACCCGAATCCCGATCGCCTGGCGATGGCCACGGAGAGCAACGGGGAGCGCAACGGAACGTTCTCGCGCGCCAACCTGTCGTATCCGGACTATCTCGATTGGAAGCGGCTCAATAAGGTCTTGAGTTCGATCGACGTTTACACCGGGACCGGCTACCTGCTGAGGACCGCGGCGGGCGCGCAGCCTGTTCCCGGCTCCCGCGTCAGCGACGGGTTCTTTCACACGCTGGGCGTCAGCCCGATCTTGGGACGGGATTTCTACCCTGGAGAGGACCTGCCGAGCGGGCCTCGGAGCGTGATTCTGAGCTATGCAGCATGGCAAAAATGGTTCGGCGGCCGGCGCGATGTGCTTGGCCAGTCGGTCTTGCTCAGCGGGAATTCCTTTACGATCATCGGAGTACTGCCGCGCGATTTTCAGTTCGCTCCGCAGGGCGCCGCGCAGCTGTGGACCACCCTTCATGCCTCGGACTCCTGTGCGCCCCTGCGAAGCTGCCACACCCTCAATGGAATAGCGCGGCTCAAGGACGGCATCTCCCTGCAGACGGCTTCGGACAACATGAAGGCGGTCGCCGCACAGTTGGAGAAGCAGTACCCCGATTCCAATCGCGATCGGAGCGCGATTGTGGCGCCGCTGAGCGAAGACATCGTGGGAACGATTCGGCCCGTTCTCCTGCTGCTGCTGGGCGGAGCGGCCTTGCTGCTGCTGATTGCCTGCGTGAATGTCACCAGCCTGCTGCTCGCGCGCTCCGAGAGTCGCCGGCGCGAGATCGCCGTCAGGGGCGCCCTGGGCGCATCGTCATCAAGATTGGTTCGCCAATTCGCTACCGAAGGTCTGGTTCTGGTCGCCGCCGCGGTCGTGCTCGGGCTGCTCGCGGCCACCTGGGCCATGAAGCTCCTGGTCGGGCTTATCCCGGCGGACATGATGGCCTCCATGCCTTATCTCCAGGGACTTGGCCTGGACTCGCGGGTTATCGCTTTCACCACCGCCATCGCGTTCGGGGTGGCCGGGCTGCTGGCTCTCACTCCAACCTTGCGCCTGCCGCTCTCCGAGGTACGAAACGGTCTCGGAGAAGGCGGGCGGAGTTCGACGGGAAATCTGTGGCGGCGGTTCGGCTCCAATCTGGTGGTGGTGGAGCTGGCCGTGGCGGTGGTGCTGCTGGTCGGCGCGGGATTGCTGGGGCAGAGCTTCTATCGCCTGCTCCACGTCGACCTGAACTTCCAACCCGATCATCTGGCGACGCTCGAGATCGCGGCTCCCGATGCCACTTATGGGCAGGACGCGCAGCAGATCGTCCTGGAACGTAAAATCACGAGTCGAATTGCGAGCCTGCCCGGAGTGAGGTCTGTGGCCGTCGCCACCCGGCAGCTTCCCGTGAGCTCTAACAACGACACCGATTGGATCCGATTCGTGGGCAAGCCCTACGACGGCCACCATATCGAGGTGAGCGAGCGTGACGTGAGCGGGGATTATTTCACGACCTTGCAAGCCAGACTCAGGCGCGGCCGCTATTTCACTGACGCTGAGGACGAGTCCAGGCCCAACGTGGTGATCATTAATCAGGTTCTGGCCCGAAAATACTTCCCGAACGAAGACCCGATCGGTCACCAGTTCGGCGACACCCAATTGACGCCCAAGTCCCTCCGGCAGATCATCGGCGTTGTCGATGACGTCCGCGAAGGCTCGCTCGATTCCGAAATCTGGCCCACGGAGTATCTACCGATTAACCAGAGCCCCGACACCTATATGGGCGTCATCGTTCGCACGGCGCAGGCGCCAGAATCGATCCTCCCTACGCTGGAGACGGTGTTTCATCAGATCGACCGCGACATCGGCCTGGTGAACGAAAGCACAATGAACGAGAGAATCGACGCCTCGCCCACGGCCTATCTGCACCGATCGGTCATGTGGCTGGTTGGAGGATTCGCCGCCCTGGCGCTCGTGCTGGGCGTCGTCGGACTTTACGGCGTGATCGCCTACTCGGTCAGCCAGCGGACGCGCGAGATCGGAGTTCGCATGGCGCTGGGCGCACAGCGCAGCTCGGTCTATGGGCTCGTGCTGAAAGAGGCGGCGTGGCTGACGGGCATCGGGATCGGCGCCGGGGTCGCTTGTTCGGTGGCCGCGGCCACACTGATGCGCAGGCTGCTCTTCGGCATCGCGGCATGGGACCTACCGACCCTTGTTGCCGTGGCCGCGGTGCTCGCCGTCGCTGCGCTCGCCGCCAGCTACGTCCCCGCGCGCCGGGCCACCAGAGTGGACCCCATGGACGCGCTTCGGTGCGAGCGAAGTCATCGGGTGATCGGGCGATTGAGCGATTGAGCGATTGAGCGACTGGACGATTACAGCAAAGTTTGAGGACTTGTCATGTTCGGCTGGCTGAGGATCCAGAGTTCGCGACTTCATGGCTTACTGACGCGGCGAGGTATCGACCGGGACTTCGAGTGCGAGCTCGAAGCCCATCTTGCGTTGCTGGTTGATGAGAATCTTCGGGGCGGCATGACGCCGGAAGAAGCCCTCCGCGCGGCTCGGATGCGTTTGGGTGGATTGACGCAGCTTCGCGAGACACACCGCGCTCTCTATGGTCTGCCATGGCTCGAGGCACTCGCCCAGGACATTCAGTACGGATTGCGAATGCTGCGGATGAAGCCGGGGTTCACCGCGGTTGCGGTGGTGACGCTGGCCCTCGGCATCGGCGCCAACACTGCGATCTTCAGCGTGATCGATGCCGCGCTGCTGCGTCCTCTGCCCTACGACCGGCCGGAGCAGCTCGTCGAGATCTCAACCTTGCATCTGAATGGCAACGGGATGGTAATCGCGCCGGATTTCAAAGTGTGGCGGGAGCAGAGCGGGGTACTCGACTCCGTTGGCGCTTTCGGAGCGGGTTGGAATTCGTATAGCCGGGGGGCGAATCTTACCGGTACCGGTGAGCCGGCGCACGTTGAGGTTCACTCGATCACGCCCGGATTCTTCAAGATGCTCGGAGTGCGTCCGATTCTCGGCCGCGAGTTCGGACCGGATGAAGGGAGGGCGGGTCACAATCAAGTGGCGCTCCTCAGCGCGGCCGTGTGGCGCCGCGAGTTCGGCGGTGACCGCAATGTGCTGAACAAAACCATCCATCTCGATGGAATGCCGTTTACCGTCGTAGGGGTGATGCCGGCCGGCTTGCTTTATCCGCCCGGAGATCTTTGGGTGCCGGCCGTGCTGGACGCTTCCAACTCTTTGCCCCAGAGCGCGAGCTGGCCGATGCTGTTCGTGATCGGCCGCCTGAAACCGGAAATGAGCCTCGCCAAGGCGCGCGCGGACCTAGAGGTCGTGACGCATCGCCTCGACTCCCAGTTCTCGGCAGGACGACAAAAGGGACGCTCGCGCTGGCATGTGGAAGTGATTCCGCTTCGGCAACTGCTGGCGGGCGACGTCGGACATCTGCTGGTGATCCTGCTGATCGCGGTCGGCTTCGTTCTCCTGATCGCGTGCGCGAATCTCGCCAATCTGCTGCTGGCGCGGGCTGCCGCTCGAAGGAAAGAGGTGGCGCTGCGGGCGGCGCTGGGCGCACGCCGCGGTCGGCTGGTACGGCAGTTCCTGGTGGAGAGCGCGCTGCTCGCGGCCTTGGGAGGAGCGCTTGGCGCTCTGATCGGTATCTGGGCGGTTCGGGCCATGACCCAATTGATTCCGCCGCAGCTTCCGAACGACGTTGGTCTCGACGCCCGGATTCTTGCGTTCGTGATTGGCATCTCGGCCTGCGCCGTAATGCTCTTTGGGCTGATCCCGGCGCTTTCGGCGTCGCGCGTCGATGTGAGTGAGGCACTGAAGGAAGGCGGTGAGCGCGCCGGCCTCGGACGCGGCACGCATCGGCTGCGCGGCCTGCTGGTGATCGCGGAGACGGCGCTGGCTCTGATCCTGCTCACCGGCGCGGGCCTGCTGGCGCGCAGCGTCTACCGGCTCACCGAAGTTGATCTCGGCTTCGATCCGCATCACCTCCTGCTCGGCGAAACCACGCTGCCCGTGACGCTGGTCGATCAGCCGCAGCGCCAGGCCAATTTTTTTCACGAAGCGCTCGATCATCTGCGCGCTCTGCCCGGTGTGGAATCCGCAGCAGCCACCACGCATCCGCCGGTGAGCGTGTTCAATTCACTGACAGCGGGAGTGCTCGTTTCCGGCGGGCCCGTTCCCGAGCCCGGTGATGATGCTGGTCGCGCAGGCTCGGTGGGAACGTCGGTCTTTTCCCAGGTAATCTCCACCGCCGACGTCAGTCCGGGCATTTTCAGCACTCTCGGCATTCCACTGCGCGCGGGACGGTTCTTCAACGAGCAGGACGCGGACAACTCGCGCAAGGTTGTGATCCTGAATGAAGCAGCGGTGCGCCGCATATTCGCCGGACGCGACGCAGTGGGTCACGAGATCAGCATGGACGGCGCCAAGGGTCCATGGCGCGAAGTGGTGGGTGTAGTCGCGGACACGCGGAACTACACGCTGGAGCGCGAACCATGGCCGGAGATTTATGTCCCGTACGAACAGGATCCAACGCTCGTCATGTTCTTCGTACTGCGCTCGAAAGGTGATCCGATGGCTTTGGTGGGCAGCTTGCGGCGCTCCGTGGCCAGCGTGGACCCGAATGAGCCGGTGGCGAGGATGGAGACGATGGACGAGCACGTCGAGAACCTGGTTGCCCCCTCGCGGTTCAAGCTGGAGTTGTTGGGATCGTTCGCGGTGCTGGCGCTGCTGCTCGGCGCGATCGGACTTTATGGCGTGATCTCATACGGAGTCTCCGAGCGCACCCACGAAATCGGTGTGCGCATGGCGCTAGGCGCGGAGCGCGGCAACGTGCTGAAGCTCGTGATGGGACACGGATTCAGACTTACGGTGATCGGCGTCGGTCTCGGCGTCGTGGGAGCGCTCGCGATGACTCGATACCTCTCGAGTCTGCTTTTCGGAGTGCGCCCCACAGATCCACTCACGTTTATCGCCGTCTCCGCGGTTCTGATGGCAGTGGCGCTGCTCGCCAGCTACCTCCCGGCGCGCCGGGCGACGCAGATCGATCCCATGGTGGCGCTGCGTTACGAGTGATCGGAGTCGAGAGGCGAGAGACAGGAGACGAGAGACAGGAGACGACTGAGTCTCATTCTCGTCTCTTGTCTCTCGCCTCTCTTCTCTTGTTCTTGTCACTTGCCACCTGTCACTTGTCACTGCCTTTTAGGAACGTGCCCCGCTCCAACTCCTGAAACGCCTGCCGGAGCTGCTCCTGGGTATTCATCACGATCGGACCATACCAGGCGACAGGCTCCTGCAGCGGCTGACCTGAGATGAGCAGGAATCGGATTCCGTCATCGCCGGCCTGCACCATCAGCTCGTCGCCGCGGTCGAACAGGATCAGTGATCGATTGTCCGCTTCGGCCGGCGGCGTTGTATCGAGCCATCCGACCGGCTCCGTGGGCACGGCGAGAGGACCTGAGGCGTTGCAGAATTTTCCGTTTCCGGCGAACACGTACGCAAACACGTGGCGCGTGGTCTCGACGGGCAGCGCTTTCCTGCGGCCGGGAGGGACGGAGACGTCGAGATAGATCGGATCGGCTGCGATGCCATCGACCGGGCCTTTCTTACCCCAGAAATTCCCACAGACCACGCGGACGTGGGTGCCGTCATCGTCCGTGACCTCGGGAACGTCCGTCGCCTTGACCTCCTGATAGCGCGGAGGCGTCATCTTGAGGGTTGACGGCAAATTCGCCCACAGTTGAAACCCGTGCATGCGTCCTGCCGGGTCGCCTTTCGGCATTTCCTGGTGGATGATGCCGCTGCCGGCCGTCATCCATTGCACATCGCCGGCGGCGATGCTGCCGCGATTCCCCATGCTGTCGCCGTGTTCCACGGTCCCCGCCAGCACGTAGGTCACGGTCTCGATGCCGCGATGCGGATGCCAGGGGAATCCGGCCAGATAATCCTCGGGGACGTCGTTGCGGAAATCGTCGAGAAGCAGGAAAGGATCGAAGTCCGACGTGTTGCCGAAGCCGAACGCGCGCCGCAAGTGAACGCCCGCGCCTTCGAGGGTCGGTTTCGACTTGATGAGCCGCTTGACGGGTCGAAGTGACATGGTCGCCTCCTTCCCGAGTTTAGCCGGTCGCAGGGCCCGCCGCCAGCACCGCAGTCAGGGTAGGTCGACGCCGAGAGCGTAGATTTCCTGCGTGCTGGTGTCACGCAGCAGCAGCGGAGAATCGTCCGGGGCAAGCCCGCCCCAGGAGCCGAGAGTGCCGACCACGCGCGTGACGTTCTTGAAGTCCACCAGCCGCTCCACCTTCTTATCGCTGATCCGCACGCGATAGAAGCCGGCCTGGTCCCCTATCTCGGAGTCGAAATAAAGGTACTTCCCATTTCTCGACCAATTGGGATACCCAACATAAATGCCGCTGGTGAGTTCCTGCCACTTTCGCGCCTGAAGATCGAAGAGCATCTGCTCCTGGCTGTCCGCGATCTGGGTGTTGATGAATTGGCCGTCCGGCGACCAGTGAGGTGCGAACATGTGCTCTGAGCCGGGGAGCTTGGAGACCCTGCCGGTTTTCAGATCGAGGATGAAAACGCCACCGGCGTTGTCCGGCTCAAAGTAGGGCATGGCGCCGAACGCCAGGGACGTTCCGTCGGGCGACCAGCTCGGGTCGCCGTGATTCCGGTCGGGCGGCGTCACCATGCGGGGTGCGCCGCCATCCGCCGGCACCACGTAAACCTGCCAGGACTTGCCGGGCTCCGTCGCCATGAAGGCGACGCTCTTCCCGTCCGGCGACCAGTAAGCCTGATGCGTCACCATCGGCGCCGCGGCAAGCTGAAGGCGCTCGCTTCCGTCGATCCTGCTCCGCCACAAACTGCCATCGGGGTAAGTCGAGTAGGCTACCCACTGGCCATCGTTCGAAAAGCTGACGCCCTGGGCCGAGATGCCCGAAAGGAAAGGAAAGAAGTGGCCGGTCCTCCGGTCGTAGCGCATCAACTCGCCCTTGGGCTGATCGCCGATGACGAAAATCTCTTTGCCGTCGAGGCCGGGCACCGGCGACAAGTAATGGATCGGCCCGGCCGTCAACTCCACCGGGCTTCCCTCCCTCCCGAGAATGCCTCTCGCTTCGCGCTCGGCCCAGATGCCGGTGTCGCCATCGTGCGTGGACTGGAAAAAGTAATAGCGCCCGTCCCGACTCCAGTCGCCGCAGCATTCCGCGGCCGGCTGGTTCCAGCCCTGGAGCAGCCGTTCGAGCTTGCTGCCGTCGGCCTTGACCTGCCACAGCGAGCTGGTCCCAGCCTGGTCCACAACAGTGAAGCGGATGGCCTTTCCATCGGGCGACCACCGCGGCCACCAAAGCACCCCGGAGACGGTTGCGACCTTCCGCGCGCCCGTCCCGTCGCTTTGGGCCGCGTACAGGTCCGTCCCGCGCGCGTAGACAATGTGACGCTGATCCGGAGACCATGAGGCGTCATGCCCGGTCACGTCGTCGAGCCGCCGCGGATTCCCCGCGGGCAGCGGCACGATCCACAGCGGACTCTCGCGGTCGAGGTCGCTGATCGAGCCGGACACCAGCAGTTGCGAGTGGTCGGGGGCGATGTCCCAGAGGGCCACGTTGGGAAACTGGGTCGGTACCAGTGCCACGTCGCCGCCCGAAGTGGATACCTGGGCGATGGCGGAGCGTCCTTCGACGGTCTTCAGAAAGTAAAGCCGGATTCCATCGGTAACGATTCGAGGCGGCGAGAATGACACGTTTACTTTCGCGTGCGCGTCATTTGTGAGCTGGGTGTACTTCGTCACGCTCGGGACCGGCAACGGACGCGCAAACTCGTAAACGAGCGCCAGGCCCGCCACCACAACCAGTGCGGCGAGCGTCCATGGCCATCTCCGGGGAGCCCGCCGCACTGCGGGCGCGGTAAACTCGGCCCGTTCAGCGGCATTTGCGACCACCGCCGACTTTCCCGATTCGAGATCGCGCTTCAGGCGCTTCAGATCGGCCTCGAGGTCGGACGCGTGCTGATACCGCACGGCGCGATCTTTCTCGAGCGCCTTATCGATGATCTGCTCCAGCCGGAAGGGCGCCTGCGGATTCACGCTTGTCACCAGCGCGGGCGCGCGATTCAGGATCGCATCGTGGATCAAAGCGGTGGTGGCGCCATAAAACGCCTGCCGCCCCGTCGCCATCTCGTAGAGCACGGCGCCGAAACTGAACAGGTCCGTGCCGGGATCGAGTTCCTCGCCCCGCGCCTGCTCCGGCGACATGTAGGAAACCGTGCCCACGCTCGCGCCCGGACTGGTGAGGTGCTCGGGATTCAGCGACTGGGTGGGCGAGTCCTGCAGAGTCTCTCCGAAGAGCGTTCCTTGCGAGTGCCCGTTCCCTCCGCCTGGCGAAGCTTGGACGTCGAGCCCGACATTCAGCTTGGCCAGGCCAAAATCCAGGACCTTGCACTGCAATGTGTGTCCGCGGGTGGTGACGAAAATGTTCCCCGGCTTGATGTCGCGATGAATTATGGCTTTGGCGTGCGCCGCCTGCAGGGCGTCGGCGATCTGGATCGCAATTTCGAGCAGTTCATTCATCTGCAGGGGCGCTCCACGGGGGACGCCATGTGCCGCCGATGGGCGGGCCGGCGCCAACCCGAGGCCGGCGCCGGTCGAGATCCGCTCACGGAGGGTCTGTCCCTCCAGCAGCTCCATCGCGATGAACCAGTGGCCCTCATGCTGGTCAATCTCGTAAATGCCGCAGATATTGGGATGATTGAGCGCCGCTGCGGCGCGCGCTTCGCGGCGGAAGCGCTCGATGGCCTGCGGGTCGGCGGCCACGGCGTCAGGCAGAAACTTCAAGGCGACGTTGCGCCCCAGAGTCAGGTCCTCGGCGCGATACACCACCCCCATGCCGCCGCTGCCCAGCTTCTGCACAATCCGGTAGTGGGAGATAGTTTTATCCAGCAACTGAAAATCGCTCGTTTTCCCTATGCTGACGTAAAGCGATCATAACACACGCCGGACGAAAGCAGTGACGAGTGGCAAGTGGCGAGCCGGCGGTTCTGCGGGCTCCCCTGCGGCAAATGCTGCGTTCGAAGCGATATTCTTGTAAGCATCCTGTTTTCTGAATTATTCCGGGTTCCCTCGACCTTCATTCGCCCCGCCCCAAATAGGCCGGATGGCGCGCGCCGCTACGACATAAACAGCATTGATCCACTCGCGCCCGGCCGGTAAACACTCGCCGGCGCTTGGAGGTTAACTTATGTCCCTCCGCGGAGATCCCGCCCGTGCCTCCCGCTGCACCGCTACCCGTCGTCTGAACACCGTGAAATCCACCGAGCCGCGCATCCAGGCCGGGAAGTTCCGTTCTGCGCTGAACCTGCAATCGCGCCGGCTGGTGCCGGGAGCCCTCGAGCGCGAGTTGAAGCTGGGGAGGCCCGGCGCCGGGCGATTAAACACAAAGAAAGCCGGAATGTTACAGAAAACAAGGAAGATACGGAAATGTCGGTCCGATTGCGGATTTGGAACCCAACGCGGGCGGGGCCGTCTTGGTCACGGCCGGTTTTGTGGTGCAGGCTTCCAGCCTGCGATGGCTGTCGGCTTTGGGGGAACGCGCGCAGGGATGCGTGCACCACGAGGCGTGCGCCATCACGCCTGCATCACAACGCCCCACGATGCCCACGGCCAAGATGGCCGTGTCACGTCAAGGGACCTATCGCTTTGAGGCACGGGGTTCTGCGAGAATATACGCATGGGCACATCTTCGCGAAAGAACCGCGAATCGCGGCGTGATTTTCTGAAATCCATGCTCTCGGCGCCGCTCGTCGCCGGGCTGGGTTCGACCTTGGGATCGGGCGCGATGCTCGTGCCGTCAGCTCGCGCGATTCTGAGCGCCGATGCTTCCGGCGTCCCGCCCGTCGATTTTCCGCAGCCGCATTTCATCCGCTATGACAGCCATTGCTTCACCATCAATGACCGCGACGCGTTTCTGTTCGGCGCCTGCTTCCACTATCCGCGTTGCCCCCGCGAGCTCTGGCACGACCGGCTGTTGAAGCTGAAGGTTGCGGGTTTTAACGTGATCGAAACCTACGTCTTCTGGAACTATCACGAGCCCGTGGAAGGCCAGGTGGACCTCAGCGAATTTGAGGACTTCGTCAAGCTGGTGGCCAGCATGGGGTTCTACATGATCGCGCGGCCCGGCCCTTACGTTTGCGCGGAGTGGGATTCCGGCGGATTTCCCCGCTGGGTGATCAAGCGCCAGTTTCCGCTGCGTTCAAACGACCCCGGGAGCATTCAAACTTCGCAACACTGGTACAACGAGGTGCTGCCGGTGATCGCGCGCCACCAGGTGACGCACAGCGGTCCCATCATCCTGATGCAGGTTGAGAACGAGTACGACTACTGGAAGCTCGCGGACGATCAGAAGCGCGCATACATCAAGGCGCTCGCCCAGATGGCGTGGCAAGGCGGGATCGACGTTCCGCTCATCACCTGCTGGACGAAGCAGGTCCGCGACCGGCAGGATCCCGACTTCGCGCGCATCGTCGACACTTGCAATTTCTATCCGCGGTGGGACATAACCCGCGAGACCGTCCCGGCGCTCACCCAATTGCGCTCCGAGCAGCCGGACGCGCCCATGGGCGTCACCGAGTTGCAAGGCGGCTGGTTCAGCGAATTCGGCGGCAAGCTCTCGGTGGATCAGCCGGGCGTGGACGGCGCCCAGCTCAACATGCTGAGCAAGACGGCCATCGAGCGGGGCGTGACTTTTTTCAACTACTACATGGGATTCGGCGGCACCAATTTCGATTGGGCGGCGCAGAACCTGACCACGACCTATGATTACGCCGCCCCTCTGCGCGAGCCCGGCGGGCTTTGGGAGAAGTACTACGCCGCGCGCGGCATCGGAGACTCTTTGCGGCTGTTCGGACGGGTGATCGCCCGTGCGGACCTGGTCGCGGACGGAGCCAAGTCCGAAAATCCCCAGGTCAGCGTCACACTACGCGCACACGGGAAGAGCGGCGCCGTTTTCATTCGCGAAAATGCGAATGCCGTCCAGCAGTATAAGGCCAGCTTCCAGGATCCCAATTCGCCCACGCATCGCATGATCAGCGTGCCGCGCGAAGGCACCCTGGAGCTGGGCGCGCGCGAAATGAAGATGCTTCCCGTGCAGATTCCCATCGGTGACACGGTTTTGCGCTACTCCACCGCTGAGGTGTTGACATACGGCCAGGGCAGCCGGCCGCACCTCATCCTCTACGATGACCCGGGACGGCTCATCGAGTTCGGTCTCGCGACCGAGAAAGAGCCGCAGATCGAAGGCGACACGGCCTACCGATACTGGGACCAGGACTACGAATCGGTCGTGGTGGGCGTGACCGTAGAGGCGTCCGAAAAGATGCTGCTGGTGGAGAATCATTTTCAGGTGATCATCCTGCCTCGCGAGCGGGCCCTCAAGAGCTGGATCATCGAATGGCCGGTTGCCGCGTTACCTGGAGGTGCAGCCTTGCCGGAGGATGAACGGAAGGACATGGTCGCCGTTCCCTTCTTCACGGACGCGGCCCTCGCGGCAGGAAGCGGCCACGAGAAGAAAACGCTTTGGGCCGAGCTCGATTTCGCTCCGGGCGAGCACGATGTGGCGGGGCTGGTCCCCCCGCTGCCGCAGACCATGTGGCTGGACAGCGTGCAGACAGACTTCCAATACGAACGCCACTTGCACACGTGCCGCTTCCACGTCAGCGTGCCCAAACTGCCGGTACCAGCTCAGACGCTCAAGCCCGAATTGATGGGTGTGGAACGCCTTGGCACGAGTGCCGGTGAGTGGCTGGCCACACCGCTCCGTTCGCTCGACGATCTGGGCGCGCTGCCTTATGGGTACGTGAAGTATCGCGCCCAGTTTGCTTACGCGGGCCAGCCGCGCATGTTCATTACCTCCTTTGCGAACGACGGCAAGGACGCCAAGAAGGTCTTTGTAAACGGCAAGCTCGTACCTGAGGCTTCCCGGCCGGCCAAGAACGTCGATTTCGCCCTGGCGCGGTATGCGCGCCGCGGCGCCAACCGAATCGAGATCGCCTATGAGCAGTTCGGCAATCCCAACTTCGATGTGGAAATCGGCGAGTTGAGGGGCATCCAGTCCGTGCGTATGGGCCGGGACGAATCGTCAGGTACGGTTTTGGATAAATGGCAGGTGCAGCGCTTTCCCGCCATCATGGAGGGGCGGAAGCTCAACGTGCACTTCCTGGGTGAGGGTTGGGAGCAACCGCAAGCCGGAGGGTCTGCTGCGAGTGCCCCACCGGCCGCGACTGAGAGCGCGCCGGCCGGCATTGTCCCCGCGTTCACCTGGTGCCGCGCCGAATTCAGCCTGGAGTCGGATCCCGTGGGATGGTCGCTTCCGCGCAAGCTCACGATCGAGGCGGATCGCGACGCGCTCCTCTATCTGAACGGCCGTTTTGTAGGCCGCTACGTGATCGCAGGGCCCCAGAAAGATTTCTATGTGCCGGAGCCCTACCTCGCCTTCGGGCCCAAGACCGGCAATGTGGTTACTGTAGCTCTCGCCTACACCGATGGGCTCGAAGTTCTCCGGACGCTGGTTGTCGCGCCCTATGAGGAATTCGCGACCCGGCGGACCAGGGTGGAGTTCCAGTGGTAGCGCCAGCCGGACGGCGAGCGGGCCTTCGGCTAATACTGCTTCACGCTGACCACGTTGTCGCCGTCGAAGGTGACGAACAGCACGTGCGGCGGCAGGCCGTAGATCCAGTCTTCCTTCTCGGTGCCGTCGGGCTGATCCTCGCGGACCTTGCGGTCCGGCGGGCCCTTGGCGGAGAGGACGGCGTCGTGGTCCATGCCGACCAGCACTTTGTGATTCTTGATCGCTTCCTTGAACTGCGGCGGCACCGAGGGTGAATAGAGTACGGTGGGGGAGTGGCGGGAGAAGTCGAGAGCGTAGGCGAGCAGCAGCTTGGCCTGGTCGACGGTGAGGTTGGGGACGTGGCCTTGGAATCGCAAAGTGATATACGAGCCGTTCGCCATCACCTGGTTCGGATTAGTGGGGGCGACCGGCGCGGTGGTGGTCCCCATGCCGACCTCGATGTGCTGATACCAATGGGTTCCACCCTTCCCGCCTCCGTTTATTTCGAACAGCAGATGATTCTCGCGGAAAACGACCTTGGTGATCTCTATGGGGGAACCGGGATTGATGGCAATCCCATTCTCTTTTATCTCCTGCTTTGCCTTGGCCTGGTCAATCTTCCCCATCGAATCCAGGTAAATGCCATGCTTGCCGCGGGGAAACGCAACCTTCGCCACGGCAACCTCGCTGGAGAGTCCGCGGATGAGGCCGATTTCGCCCTCCTTGGTGAGCGGAACGCTCTTGCCCTGTTTGGTCGCTGCAGGAGTAGTCTCGGGGGATGAGGACGGAGCGTCTCCCGGCGAGGATTTGGCAGCCTGGGATTTCGCGCCGGAACGAGGCGCAGCACTCGTCGCAAGGATGGCGCCGAGCACGGTTGCGCAGGCGAACTTCATGCTGGGGAAGTGCAGGACCAGGCGCTCACCGCAGCGAGCGCCGCGAAAGCGGCTTGAAGTCTTCGAACACACGGTGGACACTCACCTCATCATGTTACCAGTCCTCTGTGCAGGAACAAAATGTTGCGCCGAACCGCCAGCGACCCAGTCTGACGTGGCACGGCCATCTTGGCCGTGGCCATTGACGGGCGCGTGAGTGTGCCACGTCAAGAGGAGCAGAGAAGGAAATGGATGAGCCCGGCCAGACTTTGAATCCACCGCAACCCGGCGAGGCGATGCCTCCGCCCGCGCCCATACCGAGTGCCGTCCACGGAGTCTTTCTCGGCCCCAACGGCCTCAGGGCCGGATGGCGTCTGCTGGCGTTCGTCGCTTTCATGATCCTCATCGGCTTTGCCCTGGTCATTGCCATCGGACCGCTGGTGCGCCGATTCCATCCGCCGGGCGTGCTCACCGGCGAAGGTAGCGCGTTTCTCGCCGCGCTTGGAGCGTCGCTGGTGATGGCCCGCCTTACCGAGCATCGATCCCTCGCCGACTACGGGCTGCCGGGCCGCGGCGCATTCGGTCGCTGGTTCTGGGCCGGTCTCCTGGCGGGCTTCCTCGCGCTCAGCGCACTGCTGGGTCTGATTCATCTGGACCACGGGTTTGATTTTGGGACAAGAGCCTTGACCGGTGCCGCGATCGGGAAATATGCCGCTCTCTGGGGCGTTTCGTTCCTGGCAGTTGGCTTCGCCGAAGAGTACGTCTTCCGTGGCTACGCCCTGTTCACGCTTACCACTGGGATGGGATTCTGGCCTTCCGCGATCGTGCTCTCCGCCGTTTTCGGCGCCGTCCACATCAGTAATCCCGGCGAAGACTGGGCCGGAGCGCTATGTGCCGGTCTGATCGGACTCTTCTTCTGCCTGACGTTGCGGAGGACCGGAAGCCTCTGGTTTGCCATTGGCATGCACGCCGGCTGGGATTTTTCCGAAAGCTTCCTTTACTCAGTTCCCGACAGCGGCGCCATGGTTCCGGGGCACCTCCTGAACTCGTCGCTTCATGGCCCGCGCTGGCTGACCGGCGGCAGCGTTGGGCCAGAGGGCAGCGCCCTGGTGTTCGTAATCATTGCCATCATGTTCCTTGTGTTCAATCACTTCTGCCGCGACATCCGGTTCCCGATTACGGGGCGCGCTGGGCGCCCGGATGAAGAGCCTGAAAACTTGGGGATCTGAGGGCTGTGAGATGCATTTCAGGTTGACAGAAAGCGGGTCCGGCGTTATTCTGGCTTCATAGCAGGCAAATTGTTAGCCGGGGGGGTTATGCACTTCACGGTAGGCGATAAGGTTGTCTATCCGAATCAGGGTGTAGGAACCGTCGAGCAGATTTCCCACCGCAATTTGACCGGTCAGAACGAAATGTTCTACATGCTGAAGCTCAATTCCAACGGGATTCGGGTCATGGTGCCCACCACCAACGTGGCCAACCTGGGATTGCGGCGCGTGGCCAGGCTGCGGGAGATTTCGGCCGTCTTCGAGTACCTCGATTCGGGCGGTATGAAAACCGCCCACGACTGGAAGGATCGCTTCAAAGCGAATTCGGAAAAGATGCGCAGCGGTTCGTTGCTGGAGGTGGCCGAAGTCTTCAAGACCCTGCTGATCCTCAGCCAAGCGAAGCCGCTTTCCTTCCGCGAAAAGCGCATGTTCGACCGGGCCTGGGTCCTGCTGGTGGATGAGATTTCGTTTGCTCGCGGCTGGAGCAAGGACCTGGTGGAAACTCAACTCCTGAAAAGCCTCAGCAAATCGAACCTGCGCATGTCGCTGCCCAGCTGACCAGGTTCGCGGCCTTCTCTCGAATCAGATGCCTCTCTCTGCCGCCGTGGTATGGCGCGCCGGAGAGGTCTTCTCTGGCGGCGCCTGCCCGGGCTCAGGCCCGGTCTCGAAGGGAAGTGTGACCGTGAACGTGGACCCGAGGCCCGGTGCGCTCTGGCATTCAATCACCCCACCTTGACAGTGCGCGATCGCCTCGGCGATCGCGAGGCCAAGACCACCGCTATGGCTCTCGTCCGCACCCAGGCGCGGCACTCGGAAGAATCGCTTGAAAATGTGCGGCAGATGTTCGGGGCCTATGCCGGGACCTTGATCGCTGAAGCTTGCCCGCAGCTTTCCATCCTGCTTCTCCAACTGGACCGTGATCACGCTCTCGGGCGGCGAGTACTTCAGGGCGTTGTCGAGAAAGATGAGAAAGAGCTGCCGCAGGAACACCTCATCACCGCGATAGGGAACGTCACGCACCAGATGGCGCTCCAGGGTGATTCCCCTGGCTTGGGCCAGAGGCGTCACCAGCAGGCAACTGTCCTCGAGCACCTCATCGAGATACAGCGGATTGCACGCCAGGCGAAGCTGTCCCGCGTCGGCCATCGAGAGAGTAAACAGCCCCTCTACCATTCGGCTGAGCTTGGAGAGTTCGTCCTCCAGTAGCCGCAATGTGTTCCGATACGACTCGGGGCTGCGCGGCTCGGCGAGGGCCAACTCGGTCTCACCGTGGAGCACCGTGAGGGGCGTGCGGAGCTGGTGTGAGGCGTCGGTCACAAACTGCCGAAGCTGCGTCAGCGCGGCCTCCACGCGTTCCGCCAGACGATTGAACGTTTGGGTGAGGCGGCCGATTTCGTCGGATGTCATTGCGGCGGGCAAGGGTGACCACAGGGGCTTTCCGGCGGCGCTGCCCGCGGAAGTGACCCGGTCGGCCATGGCGGACGCGCGGTCTGTGAGATCGGCGAGTGGTCTTAGACTCCGGCCAACATACCAAGCGGAGAGCAGTGCGGTAATGAGCAGACTGAGTGGCAGAAAAATCCAGACGGCATCGCGATATAGGACCAGCACCTGGTCCACACGCCGCGTTGACATCGCGATCACCAGAAGTCTCGTGCTTCCTGCTTGCGCAAAGGGAACGAGCACCACACGCAGCTTTCCGTAGGGCGACTCATATAGGGTGCGAAACTGGTTGTGCAGCGGATCGATCGGCTCCGGTCCGATCTCCAACGGGCCTTTCGCCAGATTTCCGGAGTGTTGCAGCACACGCCGTGTCGGATCGAGAAGCTCGAAGTACTGGTTCGGGATCTTCATCTCATTCACGTCCTGCTCTTCAGGACCCGGCGCCAGATCGGCAGCTACGGGAGCGGCCGTCTCCAGCAATTCCTTGTCGAGTTGAGCGCGGGCCTGATGCGCCAGCAGCGCATACGATGCCAGGGTGCAGGCGGCGAGCAAAACGCCCACCACGGCGGCGAACAGCAACATCATGCGGGATCGGAGCGAGAGAGTGCGTTTCATTCTTCCCTGCCCAGCCGATAACCGGCGCCCCGCACGGTATGAATCAGCTTGACGGAGTAATGGTGATCGATCTTCTGGCGGAGCCGGTTGATGTATACCTCGACGAGATTCGTGCCACTGTCGAAATGCACGTCCCAGACGTGCTCCACGATTTCGGCACGCGGCACGATCTCAGGAGCTCGCAGAAGAAGCAACTCCAGCAGGGCAAATTCCTTGGAGGTGAGGGGAATGTTGACTCCGCCGCGCTGGGCCCGCCGGCGATGGCGGTCCAACTCCAGGTCGCCCGCGCGCAGTGTGGCGTCGCTTCTCTGGAGGCCGCGGCGCACCAGCGCGCGCACCCGCGCCAGGAGTTCGGCGATGGCAAATGGCTTGGTCAGGTAGTCGTCCGCGCCGGCGTCGAGCCCCTCGACCCGCTGCTCGACCATGCCCCGCGCGGTTAGCATCAGCACGGGAGAGTTCACACCACGGCGGCGCAGCTCACGGCAGACTGCCAAGCCATCCACATCCGGTAAGCGGAGGTCGAGCAGGATGGTGTCGTAGGACGTATCCCAGGCCAGTTCCAACCCGCGCACACCGGTATCGGCTACATCGACCGCGTAAGCCTGCTCGCGCAAAGCCCGGGCGATGAAGCTTGCCACTCTACGCTCGTCTTCAACCAGCAGAATTCGCATTGAGCCTGCCCCACATTATAGGGCTGAAACGCGCGACCGCGCATCAGCGATTACCAATCTATCAACCTGCTTCCCGTATGGCTTGTCTTATGATAGGAGTGTAAATCGAGGTTGTTCAGCGGCTCGTGCGTCTTGAGGTTCCGAATGCGACTTTGCCGGTCATTCAGCGCGGTGTGTGTTCTGCTACTCCCGGGATTTGTGTTCGCGGCGGGTCAAAAGCAAAAGACGCCGTCCACCTATGACATTCCCTTGCCGGCCCGCCCTGATTTTTCGGCGCTCAACTGGCTGATCGGCGACTGGGCCGGGCACACGACGGACGTCACCACCGGCAAGGCGACGCAAGGCGACGTGCATTTGACCGTCTCCTTTACGCTCGACAAACGCTTCCTGCTGGTGCACGAGGAAATCTCCTTGCCGGCGGGACGGACTTCTCCCGCCCTGCGCGAAACCTGTACCGGATTCCTGAGCTCGGATCCTTCCGGAGCTGGTTTTGTGCTGTGGTCCTTTTCGAGCACCGGCTTCATCAGCCAGTATCACGTCACGGTCAGCGATGAGCAGGCGACCTTCGATCCCCAGGGCGGGGCGAATCCGCCGCCCGGATTTCTTTTCCGTCGCGTGATTTCGCGCCTGGGCTCCGGGTTCTTTTCGGAAAAGGTCGCGGTGGCGCCGCCCGGCGGGGCATTCTTTCCGTACTATAACGCCGAGCTTACACAGGTGCTCGAGCCGAAGCCCGCTGTTCCACCGGCGGCGGTGACGCAACCCTCTTCACCGGCGCCTGCGCCTCAGAGCCGGCACGAATCGCCTTGAGCATCGCAGCTCTCAGCACGACCGAGCTGACCGCATTTGTGAACCCTGCATGTTTTCCCGCCGAACCGACTGGCCGCTGGAACCGAACGCTCTCACCCGCGAGATCGAATCACGGCGCGCCCGCGGCCTGCCGGTCATCGACCTGACGGAATCGAATCCCACTCACTGCGGCTTCAGTTACGACTCGGCAGCGATTCTGCGGGCGCTCTCGAAGCCTGCGGCGCTCGAATACGCGCCGGATCCGCGCGGACCGCGGGAAGCTCGCCGCGCCGTGGCAGCGTATTACGAAGAGCGCGGCGTGCGTGTCGATCCGGACCAGATATTCCTCACCGCCAGCACCAGTGAAGCCTATTCTTGTCTCTTCCGGCTGCTCGCTGATCCCGGCGACGCGGTACTCGCGCCGCAGCCGAGTTATCCATTGTTTGACTTCCTTGCCGGCTTGAACGATCTGGAGGTCATTCCTTATCCCCTGACTTACGAATCGGAATGGCGCATCGATCTCGACGGCCTCGCGGCCCGCCTGGAACGCGCTAACCACGCGCTGGGGGTTCCGGGCGCCATCATCGTCGTCCATCCTAACAATCCGACGGGCTCGTTCGTGAAGCTGGAGGAGTCGGCAGCGCTTGTAGAACTGTCCCGGCGCCGCGAATTGGCGATCATTGCCGACGAGGTCTTCAGCGATTACGCACTCGATGGGCAATCGCGGCTGACGCACGCCGCCCGCGATGCCGTCCTGACGTTCACTCTCAGCGGACTCTCTAAAATCTCGGCCCTGCCGCAGATGAAGCTCGCCTGGATCGTCGTAAACGGTCCTGAGCAGGCGCGCCGAAACGCGGTGGAGCGCCTCGAGATCATCGCCGACACGTATCTCTCGGTGAGCATACCGGTGGCGTCGGCAGCGGCGGAATTGCTCGAAACACGGCGCGGCATGCAGCCCCAGCTTATCGCTCGGCTCCGGCAGAATCTCGCGGAGCTCGATCGGCGCCTCGAAGAACCCGGCGCGGGCGCCGTTCGATTGCGAGTAGAAGGGGGCTGGTACGCGATTCTGAAACTCGACGCCGGCACCAGTCACACCGACGACGAGCTTGCCACAGCCCTCGCGCGCGAAGACGGCGTACTCGTGCACCCGGGCCATTTCTACGGTTTCCCCGATGAAGGCCACCTCGTGCTCAGCCTGCTGCCGGCTCCTGGACTTTTCGCGGAAGGGATTCGCAAGCTCATCGCGCGGCTTTAGACTGACACATCGACAGACGAGCCTCACGGAAACACGGTCAAACTTTGGAATGTTGGACGCGCACCGACGGCATGCCGTCGGGTTCGTCGACAATCTCGACGTCATGAAAGATATTCGGGCTTTCTTTCGTCAGCACGCGGCCTACTTCGACCGCGAGCAGACGAATCTCCGTGTCGGCGTGGATGCTGCCCCGCAGTTCGAGAAAGTGACGCCAGGCGCGCGAGTTCCCGGTAACAAAAATCTTGGTTTCGCACGCGTTGGGCAGAATCGATCGCGCCGCCTGACGCGCCCACTTGCGGCGATCGCGCGGCGCCATCTCGGGATGTTGTTGCTGGACGTAATCAGTCGTAGCGACGGCCAAGTTCTCGTAGGCCTGGCGCAGCAAGTCGACGGTCTCCTGCCATTTGGCGCGCAACTCTTCGTTCCGCTGGTAGAGCGGCGGGACCACGTAGCGCGCGTCGCTCTCGTCCACGTAGCGTTGCGAGAGCTGTGAGTATCCGAATCCCGCGCGATGCCGCACCAACTCGTGGGTCAGCGCCCGGCTCACGCCCGTGATCAGCAGGTTCCAGACCGCGTGCTCGAGAACGCTGCCGTGCTTTGAAGCCAGTATGTTTTCGATGTATTCCTGGTTGGATTTGCGGCCTTTGCCGAACGACATGTAGCAGGTGCGGCCGGCGATTTCGGCCAGCACCTCGGCCGCCTGGGGCGTATCGGTCGAGAATTGCAGCCCCTCGTCGTTGAGAAACCGGGCGAGTTCGTCTTCCACCACGACCTGCCGGCCGAGCAGGTAGACCTTCGGCCTCGTAATGTAGGGATCAGGGGGCTGCTCGGTAGCCACGGTCGTTCCCGAGGGTTTCTCTTCGCTCATGGGACTGCCGGACGCGCTCAATGAGTGGTGGCGGCTGGAGCCTTGGTCTCTGCCGGTTCCGCTTTGGGCCCGCGCTGGTACTTCCGCTGGAAACGTTCCACACGGCCGGCGCTATCCACCAGCTTCTGCTTGCCGGTGAAGAACGGGTGGCAATTTGAGCAGATTTCCAGATGCAGCAGGTCGCCCTTGTATGTGGAACGCGTTTTGAACGTGCTGCCGCAGGCACAGACAACCGTAACGTCGTGGTAAGCGGGATGGATATCCTTTTTCATGAATCTCCTTCGGGATGCAATCTGGTATTTTATCCGTTCAGGCGTGAAGTTTCAACGCGAGATCGGCATTAGGTAGTGCTCCAGTTTGCTGTGGCGCCGGTGTCCTCACCGGCGATTTTCAGATTTTCGGCTCGATCGCGCCGCTGAGGACACCGGCGCTACAGCAACCAGCCTCACGCGATCATATTGGATGCGCATGCCAGCTTCAGGTCTCATGCCGCGCCGGATTCTGCTGCTGTCTCTACTCGGATTGGCTCTTCTGCTGCCGTTTGTCACCTGGCCGCAGGCGGCGCTCGGAGCTCTGTTCGCCCTGCTTTTCATTCGCCATCTGCTGTCGCAGCTTGATTTTGATCTGCGCAAGCATTCCGCCAGCCCGGCCTCCACGGCGAGTCTCGAACGCGATCGAAGTCCGTGGACCGGGATTATTCTTTACCCAATTTCGGTCCTTGCCCTCATCCTGATCTTCCGCCACCACCTGGACGTGGCCGCGGCCGCCTGGGCGCTCATGGCGATTGGCGACGGCGCCGCCGCAGTTGCGGGGCAGGCGCTTAAGAGTCCGGCGCTGCCTTGGAATCCGGCCAAAACCTTGGCGGGATTCACGGCATTCATACTGGCCGGCACAGCCGGCGCGCTGGTGCTCGCGCTCTGGGTGAATCCTGCACTCCCGGTGAGCAAGACTCTTCTGATCTCAGCTCTGGCTGCTCTGTTGGGCGCAGCCGTGGAGAGCGCGCCGATCAAGCTCGACGACAATCTCACCGTGCCGCTCTCGACCGGCGGATTCATCTTCTGCGCCTGGCTAACCTCGCGCTCGGCCCTGGATAGTAACCTGCCCTACCTCCGCATCCGCCTGATCCTGGCCGTGGTCGTGAACCTGGCCTTCGCTCTGATCGCGCTGCGGCTGAAATCCGCCAGCCGCTCCGGCGCCACGCTCGGATTCGTGCTCGGCGTCCTGATCTATCTCGGCTGGGGATGGAAGAGCTTCCTGGTTCTCTTCACGTTCTTTCTGCTCGGCTCGCTGGCGACGCGACTCGGATATGGCGAGAAGCTCGCGCGTGGCGCTGCCGAGCGTGACCGCGGAGCGCGAAGCTGGCGCGAGGCACTGGCGAACGTCGGCCCGGGCGCCTTCTTCGCCGTACTCGTGATCACCACGCACCACCAGACTGCCTTCCTCGTGGCCTTCACCGCCGCTTTCGCCGAAGCGGCCGGCGACACGGTGTCGAGTGAGCTCGGGCAGTGGCTTGCAACCGACGCTTACCTGATCACCAGCTTTCGACGCGTCCGCGCCGGCGAGAACGGCGGCGTGTCGCTGGTAGGATCGGCAGCAGGACTTGCAGCCGGGGGCATCATCGTGGCGCTCGCCTGGAGCCTGGGATTGGTCAGCGCCGGCGGCGCCGGAATTGCGCTCGCAGCGGCGGCCGGGGGTAATATCGCGGACAGCCTGATCGGCGCCACCATCGAGCGGCGAGGCCTCGTGACCAACGGCGTGGTGAACTTTGCCGGAACCGCGCTGGCCGGAGCGCTGGCGCTTGCTTGCACTATTCGATAGAATCCTCGCTAGGGACAATCCCGGCGCCCCAATACCATGTCGATTGCGACTGCAATCGTTTTGCTTCTTCTCCAAGCCGCGGCCTCCATTACACCGCCGCACGATCCCGGTCTTTATTACCTCACTCCGAAGGGCCTCGTCCGGATCGAAGGACGCTCCGTCTCCGTGACGCGTTCGCGCAAGAAAGTGCCGCTCAGCGGATCGATTCCGGTGGCGGGCGCCAACAAGACCAGCGCCGAGATTCTCGGCGCGCATGCCACGCAAGTTGTGAGCTCGACGCCGGTCTTCTATTACCGCGTTCCTGCAGGCCAGGAATCCACCGGCGCCGGCGATCTGGTGCTGGTGAAGCTGCACCCGCGAAAAACGCTGCGCGAGTTCACGATCAGTACCGACCCGGAATGGAACTCCAACACCGGCGTTCCTTTGCGATCGCAAGTGGAATTCAATGCCCGGCAGGTGGAAAGCGGAGTGTTTCGGTTGGAGCCGGCGGACGATCTCGATCCGGGCGAATATGGCTTCTATCTTTTTCGCGGACGCGATCTGCCGGGATTCCTTTACGACTTCTCCGTGCCCGACGACTCCAAGTAGCGCCGGCCTTCAGGCCGGCATATCGGGCTAAGCGGCGCTACTTGCCGAGTGCAGTGGGCGGCATGCCGGGCTAGAGCCCGGCGCTACTTCCCTACCAGGGTGGCCGGCAGCAACGCCGTCGCCTGGGTGCCGGGATACGCCAGCAGCGCGTGATAGAGTTTCCCGCCTACTTCGGGAGCGTGCAGGCCGAACATGGAGCCTTCGCCGCGCAGCAGCACCACGACCACGTAGGCCTTGTTCTGGTCGCCGGTAAAGGACTGGAACCAGCGCAGGTGCGTGCCGCCGTCGCTGCAGGTGCCGGTCTTCCCGAAGATCTGCTCATCCGGATTGTAGGCTAGTTTACTTGTTCCGTAAAGCACAGAGGCCGCCATGCCGTCGCGGATGCCGGGAATGTACGAAACCAGCCCATCCAGGTGCCGCCGCACGCGCGGCTCGAAATCAGCCAGCTCCTCAGGCGAGCGCGGATACTGCAGGTAATAAAGCGTGCCGCCGTTGGCAAAGGCTGAGGCGATGGCCGCCAGTTGCATGGGCGTCATTTCGATTCCCGTGCCGAAGCTCGTCAACATGCCCACGCCGCCTTCGGCCGGCGGCGCGTCCGGAAACACGCCCGGCGCCTCGCCCGGAATATCCAGGCCGGCGCGCTCGCCCAGGCCGAATTCGTGCGCGTACTGGCTGAAGCGATCGTAGCCCATCATCTGGCCGAGCTTCGCAAAGAACTCGTTGCTGGAAGCGGCCATCGCCTGCGCCAGGTCGATGTGCGCACTGCCGTAAATGTACGCGAACTTGCCTTCCGCCCGCAGCTTGCTTTCCGGAGTGATGATGCCCTCTTGCAAGGCGGCCGCGGCCACCACCGGCTTGATGGTGGAGCAGGGTGTGAAGGCGCCCGTCATGGCAAGCTTTTGATTGACGATGGAAAGCACGCGCCCGGTGTTCGGGTCGACCACCACCACGCTTCCGTTCAGATTCCCCAGCGCGCTGATGGCGGCCTGCCGGATCCACGGGTCTTCACCGGCGATGTCGTCCCCCAGAGTCGGATCGCCGAACCACGTGGGCGAGGTCCAGCCTGACGTGCGGACGTGGCGGCGGCGCGCGGTGGCGCTCAATCGGGTGTGCGACGGGGTTCCAGCGTGCGGCGCCGTCTGGCTATGCGACCGAGCCTCAGTGTGCGACGCCCGGCGACGGGTATGGTGCAGATGAACGATGCGCTTGGGATTCGAAGACGAACCGGTAAGAGATCGTTTGGTGGCGGTGCCCGCCGAAGCCGCGGCGGACGCGGGTGTTAGGAGTGCAGCCAGCATCAAGCCGGCGGCAAGAGTAAAAGCGAGAGCGTATTTTTTCAAGGCGCCTGGTCCCCCGGGGTCGAGTCTGTGATCTGCAATTCCGTTTCTGGCGCCGGCAGCGGAAGGCAGACAACGGTAGTCAGGTCGTTACGCCCGGCGAGCGAGGCCGGTGGCGGAACTCTGCTTACTTCTTTCCACGTGCGACGGCTGATGCTGTTGCCGCTTCGGCCTGGGGCTGAGACTCAGGCGGAAACGGAAGGTGCAATGCTTTGCGGACTTCGAGTTCGAGCTTGCGGCTAACGTCCGCGTTATCGCGCACAAACTGCCGGGCGTTTTCCCGGCCCTGCCCGATGCGTTCGCCACCAAAGGAAAACCAAGCGCCGCTCTTCTCGACCAGGTTCAGCCCAACCGCCAGGTCGATCAGGTCGCCTTCCTTTGAAATCCCCTCGCCGTACAGAATATCAAATTCCGCCTCCCGAAAGGGAGCCGCCATTTTATTTTTTACGACTTTGGCCTTGGTGCGATTCCCCACCACGCGCTCGCCGTCCTTGATGGAAGCGATACGGCGCACGTCCACCCGGACAGACGAGTAGAATTTCAAGGCTCGGCCGCCGGTAGTGGTTTCGGGATTACCGAACATCACCCCGATCTTCTCGCGGATCTGGTTGATGAACATCAGGCAGGTTTTCGACTTGGAAACGATGGCGGTGAGTTTGCGCAACGCCTGCGACATCAGGCGCGCCTGCAGACCGGGAAGCGAATCGCCCATCTCGCCTTCGAGTTCGGCCTTGGGCACCAAAGCGGCCACCGAATCTACTACAACTACATCGATGGCATTGGAGCGCACCAGGGCTTCAGCGATTTCGAGCGCCTGCTCGCCGTAGTCCGGTTGCGACACCAGCAGGTTATCCACGTCCACGCCCAACTTCTTGGCGTACATGGCGTCGAGGGCGTGCTCGGCGTCGATGAACGCCGCCATGCCGCCGCGCTTCTGGGCTTCGGCCACCACCTGGAGCGCGAGGGTCGTCTTGCCGCTCGACTCCGGCCCGAAGATCTCCACCACGCGGCCGCGCGGAATGCCGCCGATTCCGAGCGCCGCGTCGAGCGAAAGCGCGCCGGTCGAGATCACGTCCACCGGCACCAGCGCGTCCTTGGTGCCCAGACGCATGATCGATCCCTTGCCAAACTGCTTTTCGATCTGGATCAGGGCGGTCTCGATCGCCTTCCCGCGCTCGGCGCTCATTTCCGGCATCACATGTCTCCTTTGAAAACTGGAGCAATTATAGCGCCAAGCCGGTGCAGAGAGGCAAGCCAAATTAGTTTCGCTACAGCAAAATCGGCCGTGTCGCGGCCGGTCGGACGCGAGAATCACCCTTGCCACTATCCTTTGCTCAAGAACAGGCCTTTTTTGGCAGTTAAACCCCTGAAAAAGCTGGAGATAACCACAATGGGTTTGGAGAGTGCCGATTCTAGCGTAAGCTACAGATGGTGTGAGGGTTAACCTCAATGGGTTTGGTGGCTTTGGAGAGCGCGGCGCAACTATCCTTTTGCAAAAAAGGGGCGTTTTTTGCGCGTAATCGGCTGAAAACAATGAAGATACCTGCAATGGGTTTGGACGGATCCGATTCCGGCTCATCTTGCTCATTCTGCTGCCTTTAAGCCTAATGGGTTTGGTTGGCTTTGGAGGCCTCATTTCTATCGGCTTTTCGAGTGCGAGGCTTGGCCCCGAAAAGCGCCAGTTGATCCTCAATCTGCCGTCGCACCTCGGCAGGGCGTCCGATGGGAACTTCCGACCGCTTCCGCCAGTCGCCTCATCCAGCGTTGGCGCAGGCGATGGGCGCTCACGGGACTGGTTGCACCGGACGATTGCGCAGAGGCAGCCAACTGAGAAGCTGCGAGGGAGTCGGATGGATTACTCACGCCTACCTATACGACATTTGAACTGCATTTGTCAAGCTGTTTTTCGGGCACGAACGCGCAGTTCGAGGCTTGATGATGTAGGCTACAAACGGGGACGGCCAGTCACGGGCGGCTAGCCGGGGCAGATGGCAACCTGTTGCAGAGATGTTTGTTACGCAATACGCAAACACCTCATCTCGTTTGGCGAACGAAATGGGAATGCGATAGCACAGAAATTCGCCTTGCCCAATGAAATCGGCCACGGTACCGTTATTCGAAGCGAACCCATTGCCCGGAGGGCAACACCGTGAGTAGCCGTAGGGCCGGGACAGCGCATCGGAATGACAGTGGTCGAGAGTGTTTCTTAATATCCTGCTAAATTCAACTAACTAATCCAAGGGGCCGGAGCGGATCCTTCTTTCTTTCGGGTCTGCTCCAGCCCTCTTGGTTTGATTGCTGCTTTGCCGCGCGACTTTGCTAATCACCCGTGCCGGTCAGCTTAATAAGCTGCCCCGGGAAGAGCGGCACCACAAAGAGGAAGTCTGTCACGGCCCCATCCGACTTGGGTGTAAACCAAAGGTTCACGGTACAACTGACCTTCGACGGCAGCGCCGCCGGCGACACCGGACACGTGTTGGTTTCGCTGAAAACGTAGGGAGCTGTGAACAGGTATTTCGTGATGACGGTCGGCGTCGCAGCGCAATTGGTCACCGTCACCGCTTGCGCGGCGCTCGTACTGCCCACCGCCACCGTGCCGAAATTCAATGATGTGGGCGACGCGGTGCTGCACGCCGCCGAAGGGGTACCCACAAATCCGTCGGTATTCCCGTCAACGTCGACGTAGAAGCCCACGATATCGCCTGTGCTGTTGATGCCGTTGACGACGGTTCCCGCGGGAGCCACCGCCAGCGGATCATCCACCTGCTGGTAGATGCCGTACTGGCTGTTGTAAGCGAACCCGTGGCTGTTGCCGGCGGCATCCGTGAAGGTTCCCACCACTTCGTTCGAGTTGTTCAAACCAAGCGCCTGCGTGAAGGTGGACCCCGGATAGTTCAGAGTGGTCAGGACGCCATTGTTCAGCAGAAAGCCGTGGTTCACCCCAACGCTGTCCACGTAGAATCCGCAGACCTCGCCGGAGTTGTTCACGCCGGTGGCCTGCGAGTCTTGAGTGCCGGCGGGAAAATACTTGGTGAGGTAGGTGTAAGTCCCCGACTTCAGGGTAAACGCCATTTGCAGCGTCATACCCGTAGGGTCTGTGGAGGAATAGCCGGAAACCTGGCCCACGTCGTTCCAACTAAGAAGCTGATTGAAGGCCGTGCCGGGCGCATCGACGGTTGCAAACACGCCGGCGGTGTCGGTAAAGCCGTGGACCACGCCGGCCGTATCGATGTAAAAGCCCGCGGTGTCGCCCGCAGTATTGATCGCCACAACCTGCGTCTGCGCCGAGCCCGGGTAGTTCTCACTGGTGAAGGCGGTGAGGTTGGAAAGGTTCAGGACGAGTCCCTTGTTGATGACTGCCCCATGGTAGCCGAC
>JASHPE010000474.1 GCA_030038235.1 Terriglobia bacterium | reverse complement strand
AGTAGCTGTCGAACCACGGCCGAAACACGGATGCCCGAAAGACAGCGTGATCGTTGCACCGCAAAAGGCCACCAGGAGCACGATCCAGAGGCGCGCACGTCGGGCATTCGATCTGTGTGGCTGGCACCGGGTGATCATGGGTTTTTCTGAACGAGGAAGAAGGCAACATCGCGAGCCGCCTTGCCGACCGCGGTCTTCGCGCTGCCGGTCGGGATGTCGAGGGCACGTTCAAACTGCGCGCGTTTCAGATCCACCCAAGGGCTGCCGTTCCGATTGGTCTGGTGCTGGTAGAAGACGAGAACATCACCTGATCGCATCGCAGCCCAGATTCGCTTCAGTTCAGATTCGAGTACGTGCTCGAATCCAGGTTTGCGGCACTCGAGCCCGGTGTCTGGGTCAAGGAAGATAATGGCGCGCGACCGAAGAGCTCGCACTCTTGCTAGTATCTCCTCCAAGTATGCTTGGCGATTCTCGAAGGGGTCATCCAGCACTTCGATCTGCATTTTATGAGTGCTGCCGTCGGTGAGCCTGACTACATCGCGTATGTCACGGAAGTGCCTGATTACGCATTCCGGCACCTGATGCTGGTGTCCGTCTATTTCGATGGTTTGCCAGTCGCTTGGCCGATGATACGCGACTTGCAGTATCCTCTTGGCCCCCGACTGTTGAGCGACCTTTACGAGGACTCCCCATTTTACGAGGTCGCGGTTGTCGCCATACCATTTGTCTTTCACCGCGAATGCCTCCTGACTTCTGACTCCTGAGTTTTGGCTTCTCAGATCCTGGGCAACACGATTCCCTGCTGCGCCTGATACTTCCCCTTCTTGTCCTTGTACGACACCTCGCAGACCTCGTCGCCCTCGAAGAAGACGATCTGGCACAGGCCCTCGTTGGAATAGACGCGCGCCGGAAGCGGCGTGGTGTTCGAAATTTCGAGCGTCACAAAGCCCTCCCACTCCGGCTCGAGCGGCGTGACGTTGACGATGATTCCGCAGCGCGCGTAGGTCGACTTGCCCACGCAGACGGTGAGCACGTTGCGGGGAATCTTGAAATACTCCACCGAGCGCGCCAACGCGAAGGAGTTGGGCGGAACGATACAGACGTCGCCCTTGTACTCCACCAGCGACCGTGCGTCGAAGTGCTTGGGATCGACGATGGTGGTGTTCACGTTGGTAAAGATTTTGAACTCATCGGCCACGCGCAGATCGTAACCGTACGACGAGACCCCGTAGGAGATCACGCCTTCGCGCACCTGGCTGTCGGCAAACGGCGTGATCATGGCGTGTTCCTGCGCCATCCGGCGGATCCAACGATCGCATTTCACGGACATACGGAGCACCTCGGGTGAAAGTCAGGCTTGGGCCCTTTCCAAACCGGCGTCAAAGCTAATTACTCTGGAGCCGTCCCGGCAAAGCTGTCAATCGAAATTGCGCGAGACCCCGGCGCCATGCGTTCCTGACGTCCGTCGGGCGCGCGGTTTCACCCGGCGCGACACGAGCTTCAGCAGCAATCGCGCCAGAAGATCAGGATCATGCCGCGCCACTTCGCCTTCCTCCATCAGCGGCGCCTCCACAGGCTCCGCGCCGAGAGCCCGCACGCTCTCTATATCATTCGTTACCGGCGCCGCGCCTTCGGCAGCGTAGCGTTTCAGCAGCCGGCGCGACACGGGCGCCGTGTTCAACACCACGTAATCGATCAATCGCCGCCCGCCCGCATGCTCGCGCAGCGCGCGCAGGTGCTCGGACGCGGTAAAATCGCGCGTCTCGTTCGGCTGTGTCATGAGATTCACCACCAGCACTTTGACCGCGCGCGCTCGCGCCAGGCGCGCCGCCACGCCGCGCACCAGCAAATTGGGAATCAGCGAAGTATACAGAGAACCCGGACCGAGCGTGATCAAATCCGCTTCCTCGATCGCAGCCAGAGTCTCTGCCAGGGGTCTCGCGCCGCGCGGAACCATCTCCAGCCGGCGGATGGGCGCCGGAGTTTGGGTGATTTTCGATTCGCCGCGCAGCAGCCGGCCGTCCGCCAGACGCGCTCTCAGGCGGACGTCGGCGAGCGTGGAGGGAAAAATCTCGCCGCGAATAGCCAGCACTTCGCTGGAGAGGCGGACCGCCTGAGCGAAGTCGCGAGTCAGATGGGTGAGCGCGGCGAGGAACAGATTGCCGAAGCTGTGCCCGGCGAGGCCGCGACCGTCGGCGAATCGATAGCGGAAGAGGCGGGTGAGAAGCTGCTCGTCTTCAGCCAGCGCCACCAGGCAGTTGCGGATGTCGCCCGGCGGCAGCATGCCGAAGTCGCGCCGCAAGCGGCCGGAACTCCCGCCTTCGTCGGTCACGGTGACGATGGCGGTCAGGCGCCGGATGACGGGTTCGGGCGCGGAAGAAGCGCCCGCCTCCGCTACGAAGGTCTTCAGGCCGCGCAGCAGCGTGGAAAGCCCGGTGCCGCCGCCCATCGCCACCACGCGCATGGGCGCGCCTCCTCCGGCGAGGTCATAGCCTCGACCGGTAGCCTCCGTCGCCGCCGGGGACGCTGAGCAGGCTGGCGAAGCGCGGGTCGCCGGCCAGAGGCTGGAAATCGGCGTCGTGCCGAGCCTGGAAGCGATTCTGCGGGCGCAGGGCGATGGCCGCCTGCAGATGCTCGAAGGCCGCGTCGCGGTCGCCCCGCAAGGCGTGGGCCGCTGCCAAAGCATAGCGGATCTCTTCGCGCTTGGGCTGCAGCTTCCGGGCTTTGCTCAGGTACTCGACGGCCCGGTCGAGCTCGCGCCGGTTCAACTCCGCGACGCCCATCACATGGTACTCGCCCGCCGTGCGCGGCACGGGGCTCCGAGATTCCGCCCGCGCCGTGCATGCCCGCAGGTGGACGCGCGCGCGGTCGGCCACGTCAGCGGGACCCTCCGCCACGAGCTTCTCGAAGATGTCCCGCGCCTTGCGGTAATTCTGGCGCCGTTCGAGCTGCAGACCCATCTCAAAGCTGCGGACCGCGGCCACGTGGTTCTTGTCCACCGGCATTTCCCGGCGCTTGATGGCATGGGCCATGGCTAATCTGCTCGCGAGCAACGCCTTGACATCACGTGCGCGGCCGACTTTGCGTCCCGATCCCGACCCGTTACTGGACGTCCGAGTTCGCTGTGGCGCCACAGCGTGGCGCGAGCGGCTCGAACTTTTTTTGACTGTTCTTGTTGGCATAAGGTTATGTGGCCCTCCAGGTTTCGCCTTCTCTGTCCCTTCCTGCCACGATCTCTCTTCCTTTGTAACACATACGGTCCACCGCTGTCAACCAGGGCGCGAGTCGACAGTCAGCCGTCGACAGTTGACAGCCCAGAATCGGGGAAGGCGTCACCGCCGAGGGCCGCCCGTGGACTCTCGATCCCACCGTTCATAACCATCCTGCTGAAAACAAATGACATTCCAGCTTGGTTCCGACCACTTTTTTGCTTCTCAACCCCCCATTTCCGCCTCTGACGTTGGCTCGGTCCCGACCGAGAAAATCGGAATTCCGTCGTCCCCGGTGAGGTGGAGCGCCGGGGTCCCGCCGGCGAACGGCCGCATCACGGCCAACATGGCCGTGCAACGTTCCGGTTTTAATCCGCAATCGGAGAGACATTTTTATATCTTCCTTGTTTTCTCTCACATTCCAGCTTCGCTCGTGTTTCAGGGCGCTATTTGGCCCGCTCCACGTTTTGACGTCCCGGTCGGCAAAAGCGGATGTAGGCAAGCCACCCTCACCTCCGGGGTCCTGCCCACAATCTCTTTAGACTCGCAGGGACAGCGCCCGGCTTCCTCGCAACGTACTGAAAAAGCGTCAGATAGCCGTGGCTGATTCGCCGCCCTGCGCTTATGGCCTAAGCTCACGAGCGGAAGCGGCTCGGCGGCGTTCGATTTGCAGGACTTCGGTATCTCTATTGGACGCCGGGATCCGAAAACAGTTCCTTCGCCAGCGCAAAAAGCAAGGCTCAAGAGAGTTGACATGACCGTAATAATTGTACGATAAATGCGCCCCCAAAAGTCAAGGGGAATTTGACGAGGACATTGGATTTTTTCATGAACGACCGCCGACCAATGAAAAAAGGCTTGACAGCAGATATGGTGTTATACTTAACCATACCAGTGTTCGAAAATGGTGCGGTATCTCACGTGAAAGTGTTTGGCAACCTGACGGATCGTGAGTGGAACGACAGCCAGCCGATTTACCGCCAGCTTCGCGACCGCATGGTCGCGATGATCCTCGACGGCGTGCTCAAAGAGGGCGACCCACTACCCTCCGTGCGCAATGTCGCGGCAGAGTATCGGGTCAATCCGCTC
>JASHPE010000473.1 GCA_030038235.1 Terriglobia bacterium | reverse complement strand
GGACCAAGTCCGCCATCCATCGCAACGGCGAGGCCGGCTGGGCAATCTCAATCAATTCGAGAAACGAAAAGGCTGAACGAACCCGGAATCCCAATTCCGGGTCGAGGGCATGGGGCATACGCGCGAGTTCGGAGACGCCTTCGTCCGCAAGTTGTTGAAGAAAGCCATTGCCGATTTGGATGAATCGGTCCCCCACCCGCCGGTATTGCGTTTCTGCCTCTTCCTGCTCTGTCCGCAGCCACGGCATTACATGTCGCTGAGCGATTTCCTGGGCAGCTCTATTAAGTCTCCGCCGATAAGAGGGCCCCGGTCCCCGTTGAACAGTTCGGAGCTTATCGCCGAACTCCTCATTCGCAACGGGCAGCACGGAAGCCAGAAATGTCTGGTGGCGCCTCCCAAACATGTCCGAGAGCCCCTGCTGCTCTGCCATGAAGAGAAATCCAAGTTCTCGCATCGAGCGATCCGCTGCGAGCAGGGTTTCCCTCATGGCTGCGATTCGTCGCTCAGACTCTTCGATCGGGCGCTCGAGTGCCTCTCGCTCTTCACTGACGATTGCCAGCAATTCCTCACTTAGACGGCTGACACCCCGTTCGCAAGCAGCCCGGACGATTTGCCGGCCGGATTCCCCCACAAGCTTCTCCAGCGCACCGAGAAGCCGGTCCCAATCGCGCTTAGGGCCGGGATGCTCCGCCAGACGCTCGGCGGCGCTCACCTGGAAGATGAAGCCGATCGGACGATCTAGATGTTTCTTCAACAACCGCTCGGTAAACTGCGCCGCAGCCGCGCGCTCGGCGTCCGTGGTCCGGTCCGCCTTGTTCAGGACGACAATGAGGTCGCGGACCTGGTGGGCTACAGCCTTCACGACTGCCAGTTCGTCTCCCGCCAACGGCGGGTCTGCACCCAGCACCACCAGAGCCGCATCGATGTGCGGTATGAACGCCTGCGTGGCCGCGGTGTTCCCGCCGAAGGCCGATCCCAAGCCCGGCGTGTCCACCAGGCACATTCCGGAGGCCAGCAGCGGGCTCGGGACAAAGACTTCGGCGCCTTCCACACCCTTCACGTTTTCCGGGTTATGTTCTTCGGAGACGTATTCCTCTAGATCTCCGACCTCGATCTCCTGCCACGAGCTGTCTCGGCCGTGAATGCGTGCTCTCCGCTCCTCTCCGTATCGAATCACCGTGGGGACGGCAGTCACTGGAGTGAACCCCACGGGCAACACGGGGTCTTCGATTAGAGCGTTGATCAGCGTTGACTTGCCGCGCTTGAACTGGCCAATGCAAGCGAGATAAAAGCGGCCTTGCGAGATGCGCGCGGCAAGGGCCCGGGCCTCCTCGGGAACCCTGCTCGAGCCCAACTCCTCCCCCAGGGTCGCGAGACGCAAAAGCCTACCTGCGCCGTCGGCGTCGCTTACGGTCGCGGGCGGCGACATGACGCCGCTTCCTGCGGTCGTGCCAGGCCTCATCGCTGTTACCCCCGTCATGGCTGTATGCCGTCGGTCACGAGGGCCGCCAGGCTCCGCATTCCTCCGCCAAGCGTTGCGGTTAAAATCCCGTTGCCTTACTCCGACGCCCGTGATCGAGACATCCCTGCTGCCGCTAAGCCTCTACCTCCGAGGACTTCACAGCAGATGCTCGACACGCCACAGCGCCTGAAGACGCTTGTCGCCAGCGAGGTGACTAAGCGCGCGATGGTATGCCACACGCTCGTCCTCACTTTGTAATCCCCGGCGAAGCGCGTCGTGCTTTAACGCGTACCGCTCCATATTCTCCGCCAGACGCTCCAGGATCGCGGCTTGCAAGGCGACGAACTCACTCGCCAGGTCGGAGTCCGGCAACTTCCCTAGTAACGCGCTCAAATGGGGCAGACAAAGGACAGGCAATTTCGGAGGCCTCTCGCCGCCGTGAGCCGTTACCTCTTCGATCAACTCTCCAATGACCCGTTCCTCCACGGCAAACTGTTCCTTACACGCCTGGCATTGTTCGGGCTTGGTTAACAGTCTTCTCGCTTCCACTCCCAATGTTTTTCGCGAATCTCCGGCCAAACCGCTCAGCCGTCTGCTCAACGCCGCCAGCACCGCTGGAAATGATGCCGAGATGCCCTGGGGCGACGCGATCTCGGAATACTGCCAGGTATGAAGCGGACACAATCCTCCCCGGCTGGCTAGCGTGGACCGCTCACGTGCGTTGATGATAATCTGCAACTGAAATTTCGCCATGAACCTGAACATGGCCTCAGTCACACGGCTGCAGACGCGGCACGACTTCCGTACAGCTTCCGCGACTTCGGTCTCGAGCGGAGGCGCCAACGCTGCTGCATGCCTTGAGAACCCCTCGTGTTGACTTGGAGCCCCATTGAGTTGATTACGGACGCTCGCAATTCGGTTTATCACGTCCTCAAACGTTTCTTTCTCCGCCTTGGTGAAAAGGCCGGCGTCGAAGTCAGCGAGCAAAGACAACGCACGCTCGCAAAAGCGCAGCAGAAATTCCATTGCCTTCTCAGTCGTCAGGAACTGGAAGAGTTCCTCCTGGAGCGCTGGCAATCCGCTGCCGGATAGCCGCTCGGGCGATGCTGCGAGTTTTGCTTCAAGGCCCTCCAGCGCCGAAACCGCCAGCAGTCGTGGCTCGTGAACGCCAATCTCGCGCTCGATTTGCTCGCGGACGAAAGTCAGCACCTGGGCGCGCTGCTCTTGCGGAACTAGGTCAGCTTTGTTCACGACGAAAAAGACCTTGCGGACGTGATCCCGGACTCTCTGCAGAAATTCCAGCTCGTCACGGGTCAATGGAGAATCGAAGCTCGTGACGAAGATCACGGCGTCAGCTTCGGGAAGGAACCGTTCGGTCGTCGCGGTGTTAGCCGCAACGGCCGAGCCCACGCCGGGGGTATCGACAAAGAAGAGGCCCCGCCGCAGGAATTCGGACGGAAGCTGAACCTCAGCGGCGACGATGCGTTTTTGGTTTCCCGGATTGCCCGCCTCCGTCACGTATTCCGCGAGCTGCTCCCTTCTGATCGTCGTGCGTAGGCCACCTTCGAACTCGATCAGCACTCGCTCGGGGTTACCGTAAGCCACCTTAGTGATGACCGAGGTCAAAGGAACAATGCCGACCGGGAGACGATCCAATCCGAGAATGGCATTCATCAGGGAGCTTTTCCCGCGATTGAATTGACCAACGACGGCGAGGACAAAACGATCCTCCGCGAGCCGGGTCAGCAACTCTTGGCACCTGCGGCGTTGGTCATGCCGCTCCGGCCCGCCCATCAAATGCAGAACGGTCTGCAGCGCCTGCCCGAGTTCAAGCTTCAGGCGGTCGTAGTCGCGCAAGCGCTCCCCGGGACCGCTCCCAGCCGCCGCCTGCTCGACTTTGATGTTTGGCATGACGGGATGCCTCAATCCCCGCCAACGACGCTAGTTCTGCCTCCAGCGTGCGTAGGCTTTCCTCCCCGCGTACGGGCCAGCCTTTCCGAGCTCGTGCTCAATTTCGACCAAGCGGTTATACTTCGCGATGCGCTCTCCCCGACAGACCGATCCGGATTTGATCTGGCCGGTTCCGGCAGCAACCGTCAGGTCTGCGATTGTCGTGTCGTCGGTTTCACCCGAGCGATGAGAAACCACCGCCGTGTAGCCGTTACGGTGAGCAAGGTCAATGCACTCGAAAGTCTCGGTCACGGTCCCGATCTGGTTCAGTTTGATCAGCACCGAGTTGGCGATGCCCTGGTTAATCCCTCTCTCGAGGATTTCGGGGTTAGTGACGAAGATATCGTCTCCCATGAACTGGACCTTACTGCCGAGCTTCTTCGTCGCCTCCTGCCAGCCCGCCCAGTCATCTTCGGCCAGGCCGTCCTCCACCGAGTAAATCTCGGGATACCGCTTCAGCCAGTCCTCCCAGAGTGCGATAAGCTCCGCTGTCGTCTTACGGGACTGATCGGACTTGCGAAAGACATAGAGTCCACCTTCAAAAAACTCGCTCGACGCCGGGTCGAGATTAACGGCAATATCCTTTCCCGGTTTGTACCCGGCGGCCTGAATCGCATCAAGGAGAAGTTCCATCGGCTCTTCGTTTGACTTGAGCCGCGGTGCAAATCCACCCTCGTCACCTACGCTGGTTGCGTAGGCCTTTTTGTTGAGGGTCATCTTGAGGGTCTGAAAGGTCTCCGAGGCAGCGCGAAGAGCTTCCGCAAACGTGGGAGCGCCCACCGGAGCGATCATGAACTCTTGGAAGTCAACATTGTTGTCGGCATGGCGCCCACCGT
>JASHPE010000472.1 GCA_030038235.1 Terriglobia bacterium | reverse complement strand
TAGCGCGATGAGAGCTCGACGACGGAAAGCGCGAGAGGAATGTAGAAAGCGGCCCAGGCCATGATCCAGACCACGATAGAACTTGGTCCGGCCGCGGCAGCCGTGGCAATCCAGCGCAAGCTGATGCCGGTCACGATATAGAACAGCACCAGGTCACGCAAACCCATCACGCGGACGGGACGGACGGTTTGGGTCATGGTGGCGCCGGCTTCGGCACCTAAAGTCGCTTGAGCTTGCGGAGACCGGACTCCGCGGTCGATTTCCATAGGCGGCGCGCTGCCAGGAGCGGGTGAGTCTCAGAAGCGAGTGTAACTGATATCACTGTTGGTGGATTGCTGCAAGCTCAACCTGAAGCGCCGCTCCGAAACAGACGGAATTGCGCCGCCCCATCCTGCAAGGTATCCTGAGAGCGCTGCCACCGGGTTTGCCCGGGAAAAGATCCGATATCTGACCCGGCTCCGCATTTATGGACGCACGGCTTGGCGTAAAAAGCGGCGGGTTCACAAGGGGCATCTTCCCAGCCCCGCACTCCAGCGGTGCTCCGCTTCGCGACCTTGCGCATTTTCTCACAGTCCCACTGGCGCTCGTCGATGTCGCCGCGGTGCTCGTACTCCTGACGTGCGCTCTTCTCATCGGTTTCGGGCTCCGCGGCATTTTCCGGCGTTATGCCCGCAGGCTCCAGAACACCTGGGGCGATTTCTTCTTTTCGTTGCTCGAGCCGTTACCGATTCCGCTCCTTATTCTAGCCGCGCTCTACACCGCCATCGAAGAGTTCAATCTGCCGCGACGGTGGGACCACATCGCCTCCCAAGCGATTCTGGTGCAGGTCATCATCGTGCTGTTTCTATTTCCGGCGCGCGCGGTGCACCTCTTCCTCATGCGCATGTCGCGCAAGCAACCCCAGCTCGAGCGCGTGACGCAGCCGGCGAGCTTCCTCATCAGGATCCTGTTTTCCACAGTGGCGATCATTGTCGTATTGGAAAACCTGGGCGTCCATCTCACCGCGGTGTGGACCACGCTGGGCGTGGGCAGCGTGGCTGTGGCGCTGGCCCTGCAGGACACACTCGGCAACTTTTTCGCGGGACTCTACATCCTGGCGGACCATCCCGTCAACCTGAACGACTACATCCGCCTGGATTCCGGCCAGGAAGGATTCGTCACCCGCATCGGCTGGCGTTCCACGCTGCTGCGAACCGGACAGAACAACATGGTGGTGGTGCCGAACTCCACGCTGGCCAAGGCGGTGATCACGAACTTCTCGTTTCCCGAGGAGCGCCTGCTGCTGTCGGTTCCGGTAAGCGTCGCCTACGGCACCGATCCCGAGCGAGTGGAGAAGATTCTCAGTGAAATCGCCGCCGGGCTCGCGCAGGAGGATTTCAATGGCATCCTGAAGTATCCGGAGCCTTCGGCGCTTCTGCTTCCCGGGTTCGGAGCCTCCACCCTCGACTTCACTCTCTACGTCCAGGTGCGGCGATTTTCGGATCAGGGCGCGGTGCAGAGCGAGCTGCGCAAACGCATCCTCGCGCGTTTTGCCAAGGAAGGTATTCAGATGCCATTTCCCACCCGGGCGCTGCTGCTCGACCCGGCCGTGATGGAAGCCCTGCGCAAGGGAGCGGAACGGGTATCCGCCGATCCAGTTTCCGGTGTGGTAGCATCTAAACAGAGTGAATAAACAGTCGGGATGATTCATTGGCGACGCATTAGGATCGTCCCCTTGCGGAGGGGTTTACCGGGATCGGACTCTGCGCTTCGAACCGGCGGACCGGTCCGTGCAAAGATCGAGGAAGGAGAGAAAAACTTATGGGAACTTCACCCGCCAAAGGAGGCGCTGTGCCTTTCACACTTCCTTCACTGCCCTACGCACCTGACGCTCTCGAGCCTTACATCGATAAGATGACGATGGAGATTCACCACGGCAAACACCACAACGCTTACGTGACGAATCTCAACAAGGCGCTGGAATCGGCACCCAACCTTGCAGGCAAAACCCTGGAGGAGTTGCTTGCAAATAACTGCGCCATCGTACCGGAGAACATCCGGACCGCGGTCCGCAACAACGGCGGCGGCCATGCCAATCATTCCCTGTTCTGGACTCTGATGGGCAAGAACAAGGGCGGCGAGCCCAAGGGAAAGATCGCCGACGCCATCGCAAGCACTTTCGGTGGATTCGCCCAGTTCAAGGAGAAGTTTGCAAATGCAGCGGCCACGCGATTCGGCTCGGGCTGGGCGTGGCTGTATCGCGACAATTCAGGCAAGCTCGACATCTACTCCACGGCCAATCAGGACAGCCCGCTGATGGAAGGCAGATTCCCTATTCTCGGACTCGACGTCTGGGAGCATGCGTACTACCTGAAGTATCAGAATCGCCGGCCGGAGTACATTACAGCCTGGTGGAACGTGGTGGACTGGGACGGCGTCGGGCAGCGCCTCTCAGCGAGCAAGTAGCACCTCTTCGTGATCGACTGGGATTGGAACGGACGATCCGTTCCATCCCGGTCGTGAAACCTCTCTACCTTTTAGCACGTCGAAGACTATTCGATCGTAAGCACTGAATTAGCCGTGACGCGTCTCATTCGTGTACCTCCGCGCCGCCGCAGTCGGCGCGCGTTTTGTCAATCACGACCGGCACACTCAAAGGATCGGGGGAGAACAAATGAGGGAACTGCTGAAGAGCACGCTGATGGCGGCCGCAATATTGGCGCTGATTCTGACGGCACCAATAATGCGCGGTCAATCCGGCGGAGCGGCAGGAAGCCAGTCCACGCCATCCCCGCATGAGGGACCGACCGCCGGGCAGCAGTTCAAGAACCTCCAGGTGCTGAAGGATGTTCCTGCCGATCAGATTTTCCCGGCCATGCAATTCATCACCGCTTCGCTCGGCGTCGAGTGCGGATTCTGCCACGTCCAGGGCGCCTTCGAAAAGGACGATAAGGACGAGAAGCGGACGGCGCGCAAGATGATGACAATGATGTTTGCCATCGACAAGGACGATTTCGATGGCCGGACCGAAGTGACTTGCTACACCTGCCATCGCGGCTCGAGCGACCCCGTCTCGACGCCGATCATCCCCGACACCGAGCCCAAGCCTGAAGCCGAGGAGACGAGCGCCGCCAAGCCGGCGTTGCCCAATGCTGGTGAGGTCCTCGACAAATACGTTCAGGCAATCGGCGGCGCCGACGCCCTGCACAAGATCAGTACGCGCCTGGAGAAAGGCACACTCGTGGGCTTTGGTCCAACGGGTATGCCGGTGGAAGTCTACGCGAAAGCCCCGGACGCCCGTGTCACTGTGGTTCAAACACCGCGCGGCCAGAACGTCACGGCCTACAACGGCCAGACCGGCTGGATGAGCGGCATGGGTCCGTCGCGCCCCATCACCGGGGGCGAGCTCGACAACGAGAAACGGAACGCCGACTTCTACTTCGCCGCCGACATCAAGACGGAGTTCCAGCAGATTCGCGTCGCCCGGGAAGACAAGGTCGGCGATCACGATGCTTACGTGCTCATGGCGCGCAGTCCGGGTCGCACCCCGGTTCGTTTCTATTTCGATAAGGATTCGGGACTGCTGCTGCGCGAGATGCGCCTCGTGGAAACCCCGCTGGGACGCAATCCGAGCGAGGTCGACTACGCGGATTACCGCGAAACGGATGGCCTGAAGATTCCCTATCAGTGGACGATCGCGCGGCCCGGCGGTCGCTTCACGATCAAGATCACTGAGGTGCAGCAGAACGTCCCCATCGACGAGTCCAAGTTCGCCGCGCCTGCCCCCTCGGCGGTAATGGGGGCAAAGCCTGGCACACCGTAATCTACGCAGTCTACGCCTTGACGTGCTCGTAGACCTCCCATCCCTTGTAGTTTCCCAGAGCGTCGGCGACGGCCTTGCCGAAGTGGCTGCGATTTACCGCCACGTGATGCTCGAAGCCGTTGCGGCAGATGTACTGCAGCAGCCGTTGCAATTCCGGGATGCGTACCACGCCATAACCACCGAAACTCTGCGGACGATCGTCCGTAATCTCGCCCTGGCCGCAGTAGGCGCGCATCTTGCCTTGCAGATCGTCTGTGGAGACGCGGCAATAAGTCAGCGGTCCGCTCTTCAGCTTGCCCACCACCGTTCCGAAGGTATTGTCCTTGCCGACTGAACCGGCGATGATCTCCTGAAAGTCCATCTTGAAGTCTTCGAAGAAGTGCTTGGGAAGATTCGAGCAGTGGAAGATTACGCACTTCTCGGGATCTTCGCCGTAGTTATTGTTCCAGTCCACGATGGCGCTTGGCTCGCCGGCCGCAAGCTGCAGGATGTACATGCCGATCATGCCGATCATGTCGGTCTCGCAGGCGCTCGGCAGCAGATGATTCGACATCATGCTCATGAGCGTGCACGGCACCACGCCAAAGTATTCCTCCATGGCGGTCCAGCACTGAATCGACGTGCCCGCGAGCTGATTGTCCTCGATCCACCCATCGACCACCGCGCCGAACTTCGCCATCTTCATGAGCGACGCCGGCGGAATGCCGCGCGTGTCCACGTATCCCTGGATTCCGGAGAGCTTGCCCGTGACTTTCGAGTCGTCGTCCTTGAGGCGCGCGACGCGTCCCATCACTTCGGAAAGATCGAGCGTCTCCACCGTGATGCCGTGGTTCTCCATCAGCTTTTCGCTGAAGCGGACGGTATTGAAGGCGGCGGGCCGCGCGCCAATCACTCCCACCCGCGTGTTCTTCAGGCCCTTGACGATGCGGCAGGTGGCGGCGAAGCTCTTGAGGTCAGCCTTGAAAGCCGGTGACGCGGGCGCTTGCGTGTGCTGCGAGGTCAGCGAGAACTTGATCCCGTATTGCCAGAGGTTGTTGCATACCGACATCTTGCCGCAGAAGCTGTCGCGGCGCGAGCCCATCAGCATCCTGTCGGCGGCGTCGGGGAAGGCATGCACCAGGACCGGCACATCGAGTCCGGCGAAACGCAGCGTATTCGCCACCGCGCGTTCGTCGCCGAAATTGGGCAGCGTGACCAGCACGCCATCGATCTCGTCGCGATGCTTCTTGAACAACTCGGCGCACGTCCGCGCCTCGGCCAAGCTCTCCACCGCGCCGTACTTGGTTTCCTCCGGCGTCAAGCAGATTGCTTTGTACCCTTCAGCTTCGAGCAGGCGCAGAATCTCTTCACGCCCGTCACGCACCAGCGCGGCCGGAAAGAAACCACGATTCCCGACAATCACACCCAAGGTTGCAGAACTCACAGTATTCTCCTCTCCTGCAGATCATTGCCCGGCGTTCATTATTCATCATTCATCGTTGCCGTCCTGCCCGTAAGTCGAGTGATACCGCTCGTACCACTTCTTTACTTCCGATGTCGGCAAAGCTTCTGGCTTGCCGAGTTGCAACGCCAGATGGCACGTGCGTGCAACATCCTCCACCATCACGGCGGCCTTGAACGCCGCAGCCACGGTAGGTCCGAAGGCAAACACGCCATGGTTGGCCAGCAGCACCACCGGCGACTTCCCGGCCGCTGCGATGACTGCCTCGCCGATGTGATCGCCGACGTTGTCGACGTAGGGCGCGCAGGGAATCTCGTCGCCAAACTCGTCCGCGATCGCCGTGAGATACGCCGGGATCGACCGGCCGAGCATGGCGAAAGCGGTGGCGTGATTCGAATGTGTGTGGACGACGCCGCCCACGTCCGGCCGGTGCTTGTAGATGTAAAGATGATGCGGCAGATCGACCGACGCCTTCCACTTCCCTCGCACCTTCCCACCTTCAAGATCGGTTACCACCAAGTCCGCGGGCTTCATCTTGTCGTAATCCATGCCACTCGGCTTGATGATCACCAGACGACGCTTGCGATCGATGCCGCTGGCGTTGCCGCTGTGCATGGTCACGAGTCCGGCGTGATAGATGCCCTGGTTGGCCTCCCAAACCTGTCTGCGAAGCTGTTCCAGAGTTGCCATCGTCGGACCGACCGCCGTTCGATGTTCGGCCTTCAGCGCACAAGCTTGTGAATTCAGGAAATCTTCCTTCCCGAGTGCCGAGTCCCGAGCCGTCCCGCGCCTGAGGAAACTCGCGACTTCAGTTCCTTCAGCCGTTTCATCACATCATTGGCGCCGCGCCCGAAATAATCGTGCAGCGTCTGGTATTCCTTGAATAGCGTATTGTAAACCTCGTGACGCGCGGCGTTCGGACGATAACTCTTGCGCTGCACGTGTGCCATGCGCTTGGCAGCGTCATAGATACTCGCATAGCCGCCAGCTTCCGATCCCGCGGCCACGGCGCCATGCATCGCCGAGCCGAGCGCGGGGCAGGTCATCAGAGGATCGGCCAGCTTGATCTCGAGCCCCGTCACGTCCGCGTAGATCTGCATCAGCAGCGGATTGCGTTCCGGCAGCCCACCACATGCTACAAGCCCGCGGACGGTCACACCCTTGCTATTGAAGGCCTCGACGACCTGGCGGGTGCCGAACGCCGTAGCCTCGATGAGCGCCCGATAGATTTGCTCGGCGCGCGTGGCCAGATTCATTCCGAGCAGCATGCCGGTGAGGTCCACGTCGACCAGAATCGAGCGATTGCCGTTCCACCAGTCGAGCGCGAGCAACCCGGACTCACCGGGCTTGAGCGCCGCCGCACGCTTCTCCAGGACATTGGTCACCGGCAGCTTGAGTTCACGGGCCTGGCTGCGGATGTAATCGGGCACGCCGTGCTCAAAGAACCACGCGAAGATGTCGCCCACGGCGGATTGGCCTGCTTCGTAGCCCCACAAACCCGGCACCACGCCGCCGTCGACGGTCCCACACATGCCTTCCACCATCTGCCGTTCGGTTCCGAGAACGAGATGACAGATCGACGTTCCCATGATCATCACCAGCGACCCGGGCTCCACCACCGTGCAGGCCGGAACGGCCACGTGGGCGTCCACATTACCGATCGAGACGGGCGTCCCCGCGCGCAGGCCCGTCTTGCGCGCCCACTGTGGCGTCAGGCCGCCAGCTTTGGCGCCGAGCGGATAGTACTCCTCCGTCAGCTTTTCGAGAGCCGTCTCGAAACCCGGCTTCACGGCGCGAAAGAACTCGGGCGAGGGAAATCCGCGACCTCTTACCCACATGGCCTTGTAGCCCGCCGTGCAGGTGTTGCGCTTCTCTTCGCCTGTGAGCTGCCACACGATCCAGTCGGCGGCCTCGATGAAGCGTTCGCTGGCCTCGTAAATCGAGGGAGCTTCGTTGAGAATCTGCAGAAGCTTCGAGAAGAACCACTCGGAGGAATACCGGCCGCCGTAGATGCGGATAAACTCCTCGTCGCGCTCGCCTCCCACTTCGTTGATGCGATTGGCTTCGGCTTGCGCGGCATGATGTTTCCAGAGCTTCGTCCAGGCGTGCGGCTGCTTGCGGTATTTCGGCAGGAACGAGAGCGGCGTGCCATCGCGGAGCGTGGGCAGCGGCGTGGACGCCGTAAAGTCCGTGCCCAAACCGATCACCCGCTCGCCGCGAATCCCGGCCTCCCTGAGCGCGCGCGGGATGCCTTTCTCCACCACCAGCAGATAATCGCGCGGATTCTGCAGCGCCCAATCGTGCCCAAGCTTCGGGCCGTTGCCGGGCAGGCGCTCGTCGATGACGCCGTCGGGATAAGGCACAATCGACTGCCCGACCAGCGCGCCGTCGCGGACGCGGGCCACCACCACGCGGCCGGACTCCGTGCCGTAGTCGATTCCAATGGCAAATTGGTCAGCGCGCATGCGATGTGATAAACCGGCGCCTCGCGAGCCTCTGCGGCCCTCGAAGACTGTGATTATGCCACTGTTCCACTCTCTGTTGGGATACAAATAGGCTGGCAGCTTGCCGGTCCCTCGATCCAACTCGGGCTCGGCAACATCGAATAGTTTGGAAAGCGTTGCAGCAGGTTTCAGGCGAAGGTTTGCAGCATGCGCGTCAGAATTACCGGACTTGTCGCCACCGTTCAGATCGTCCTGTTTCTCGCGACGTGGTTCGTTTATGACACTTGGACGGCGTTCCGCGGCGAGCCCGATCCGCCCGGAATCCCATGGGGACAAGTGACCGTGGTCGCCTTGGCGGTGAGCTTTGTGGCGGCGAGTTTGCTTGCCTTTCGCTACAACAATCTCGCGGTCAGGACCTTCTACCGCGCGGCGAGCGTTTGGGTGGGAGTTTTGAATCTTCTGCTGCCGGCGGCCGCGCTCTGCTGGATTCTCTATCTCGCGGAGCGCCTTGCCGGTTTCGATCTCAGCCGGCCGGCACTGGTGTGGGCGGTGTTCGGCCTCGCCGTTCTCGTCAGCCTGTACGGTCTGCTGAACGCGCGATGGGTGCGCGTGAAGCGAATCCAAGTCAAGCTTTCCAACCTGCCGCCGGCGTGGCGTGGCCGCGTGGCGGCGCTGGTTTCCGACGTCCACCTCGGCCACGTCAATGGACGCGGTTTCCTCCAGCGCATTGTTGCGAGGCTCGCGCGTCTTGGACCTGACATCGTCTTCATCACCGGCGATCTCTACGATGGAACCAAGGTGGACGCCCCTGCTGTGGCCTCACCCTGGAAGAATCTCGCTCCGGCGTACGGCAAGTATTTCGTAACCGGCAATCACGAAGAGTTCTCCGATCCGGCCAAATACCTCGACGCCGTCACCAACGCCGGAGTCCGCGTTCTCAACGGTGAGAAGGTGTCGGTGGACGGACTCGACATCGTCGGCGTGCCCTACGGGGCGTCAACGCGACCCGATCGCCTGCGCGCCGCCCTGCAACGGGCGGCAATCGATCGCGACAAAACCACGATCCTGCTTTCCCACGCTCCTCACGGACTGGCGATCGCCGAGAGCGAAGGCGTGTCGCTCCAGCTTTCGGGCCACACTCACGACGGCCAGATCTTTCCCTTCACGTGGCTCACGCGGCGGATTTTCAGGCAATTCACCTATGGACTGGCGCGCCTCGGTGGGCTGACGGTCTACACGACGAGCGGCGCCGGCACCTGGGGACCGCCTATGCGTGTAGGCTCGCGCCCCGAGGTCGTCCTGATCGAGTTCGCCTGACCGGGCCGGCGCCCAAGGCTTCGCTAAACCCACGATCCACCGCCACTCGGCGAGGTAGCGCGTCCAAGAGCCTTCAACACTGAGGCCACAGAGCCTCCCTGAACTCTGTGCTTGGAGGCTTCTCAGCACAGAGGTCGCGGAGAGTCCGGTTTGGTTGTTTATGTCCATTCTCCGCGATGCTCCTCGAGCGCGATGCGGACAAGCTGGCTGCGCGTGCGGACGCCGGTCTTCTGGAACAACTGTTGAAGCGCGGCTTTTACCGAACTTTCCGAAATGTCCAGGCGGACGCCGATTTCCTTGTTGCTCAGCCCCTCGAAAACTCCGCGCAGCACTTCGCTCTCGCGTTCCGTGAAACGTCGCTTCTGGGCGGCGCGCTCCGGACGCTTGGCCGCCTCCACCAGGGCCTGCACGCAGGTTGGATCGAGCCATGTCTCGCCGCCCATCACCTTGCGAATGGCGTCGGCCAGCAGTTGCGGTGAGCTGTGCTTGAGGAAAATTCCGTGCGCGCCGAGATCCAGCGCCTTCACGGAGTCCGCGTCGGTCATGCCTGCGGTCACCATGAGCACGCGGCCGTCGAAGCCGGCCTGGCGGACATCAACCAGAAACTGAAATCCCCGCTCTTTTCCCAGATCGTGGTCCAGCAGAACGATGTCGATGGGATTCCGGCGCAGAATCTCGAGCGCTTCGCCGATGGAGGCGCAATGGGCGGCCATCTCGAGGTCCGCCTCGCCTTCAAGCCAGCGGCTTAGCGCTTCCCGAAAGAGCGTGTGATCGTCCACCAGCAGAATCTTGATCGTGTCCATTCGCTTCCAACGTTTCTCCGCTGCTGGCGCGGTCATCGCACGACGTCAGGTCCAGGGCGAAGCACCAGCCGTCAGGCCCCGACTCATAGCGCAGGTCGCCGTCGAAGGCGCGCGCGAAGGCGCGCGAGATATAGAGGCCCAGGCCGCTAGCCTCCGCCCCGCGCTGGAACGGCTGAAACAGGCGATCCGGCGCGACCACGCCGGGCCCGGTGTCGCACACCCGCACCACCACTCGTCCCTCTTCGTGCGCCACCCGGATCGTAATCTCTTTCCGATTCTCGTCCTGGACGGCGCGCTGGCTGTTCTTGATGAGGTTGAGCAGTATCTGCAAGAGGTGATGGCGATCCGCCCACACTCGCGGCAGGCCCTTGGGCAACTCGAAGCGTATCAGCACATCGGACTCGCGCAGCGGGACCTCGGTGACGATGCGCAATTCATCGAGCACTGCATAAAGGTCAACGCTCGCGAGCTGATCGCTTCCCGCGCTTTGCCGCAGTTCCAGGGTGGCGACTTTTTCCAGTCCTTCCACCAGGTTTCCGAGCGCCTGGAAATCTTCATTGCGGGCGAGCGCGGGGTTGCGGGCGAGATTGGCCTGGACCACGGAAATGGCGCTGCAGAGGTTGCGAATCTCGTGCGCCACCGCGCCCACCACCAGGCGGGAGCCGGTCATGAGCTGGTGCAGGCTGAATTCCTCGCGGTCGCGCAGGTCCTCGGATACGTCCACCAGCATGGCGGCGAGGCGCGGTCCGGACCGCGTCTGATAGCTGGAAAACCATACGTCGGCGAGAAAGACTTCGCCGTCCCGCCGGCGCCCGTAACATTGCATTGCCGTGCGGAAACTCGGCGTCGATTGCCCGCCGTACGGGACGCTGGCCAAAGGCGGCAGAAACGTCTTCAGCGACCAGCCGGGCAGCGTCTCAGGCTCAAAGCGGAGCAATTGATGAGCCGCTTGATTCGCCATCAGGACCTTCCCGGTCGCGTCCATGGTGACGATCGCAGCCGGACTGCTTTCGATCAGGATTTTCAACTGCTGTTCCGCATCGCGCCGCAAGTCCACTTCCTGTTCCATCTCCTGGATGTGCTCCATCGTGAGTTGGCGGTTGCGGGCCGATTCATAGGCGAAAAGCCCGGTCCCAAAATAGGCCGTGAAAATGAAAATGTCGCGGGGAATGCCCGGATGCGGCTGCCAGTGGCCCGGACCCAGCCACTCCGCCAGGAAAGTACACCCCACTGCCACCGCGGCCAGTTGCCAGCGCGGCAGGCGGCTGCCCAGTATCAGCATGGGAAAGAGGTAGAGGAAGCCAAAAAAGACGTTCCCCTCCACTCGCCAGTCGAGCAGGGCGACGATGGCGATCATCACGGCGGCCCGGATCACCGCCTGTCTTCGGCTGCCTTGAAGCAAAAAGGAAAGCATGCCGTCTCCCTTACGCCGGGGAACCTCCGGGAACGTGCTGTCGCAGGACATTTAACTCTAACAGACACTGCCATCTGGCCGCACCCGATGGCCAAAAGATAGGATGCGCCTGACCGAAAGATAATCCTACAGCCAGGGTACACCGCCCGGCGAACGCGTGCCCCTGACATGGCAAATCTGCCTTGGCGAAGAGGCGATTTCCGGTCCGAAACTGACCCGGCGCATCACTTCTACGCGTCTTCGCCGTACTCGTTACTGGTAAGTAAACTGGCCCTTTCGACGCGCGGGCCGAAATCGCCATACTGTTGATTCTCCACGACATTCCCGTTCCACAGGGGGCGCGTTTTTGATATTTCCACATTTCTCGAATCAGGGTCATATCGTTGATTCCAAACGACATTCCCCTTTGGCCCTTTTTGTAAACATTGTTCGCCATGCAATCCCGTTTTACTGATTCTAAAGAAGATTCCCGTTTTTCGTCTGCGACACAAACCCGGAATGTTATTGATTCCAAACCATGGCCATTTTCGGTCGTGGATGTTAGAGCGGGGGCGTTTTTACGCGTTTTTTCGATTGTAGGTTGATCTAAGTAGGCTATAATATGAAGGAAGCTGCCTGAAATCAGGGAGATGTGAAAATCGAAAAAGTCAGATTTCCCGAATATGGGGGGCGCTGTTTGCGCCCCTTTCGAGAAAATCCCGCTACCGCTTGGATCCCCAATCACATTCCGGGTTTGGCAGCGCATGTCCCGGTGCGCAGGCCGCGCGGTTTGTCGTTCAGTAGACTTCGTGTGATAGGCTAGAGCCGGAACCCGCAGCCGGGCAAACACGATCGGCAGCGCGGTACGCGGTCCGGTGAACTTTTTAGCGTTGGCGCGATTGGCGGCGAGCAAAGCGGGCGTGCGGCGAGGGGATCGACGAACAGACATAGACAATCCTCCGGGTTCTCAGGCGCGCTCGAAGCGCCTGCCGGTGAGTTGCCCTCCCAGGCCCAAAATATGGGTAACACAACAATAGATAATTGTCAAGTAAAATTCTCAGATAGGTTTCGATGGGGGAATTGCCTTTCGAATCACGTCACTCCCGCGAGAGCGGTAATCCATTTTCGCAGGTCCTTCGAAATGCTAAATCAATGAACTGGATTCCCGCTTTCGCGGGAATGACGTGATTCGAAAAGGGATGACTCATACCAAATAAGACCAACACCTATCCGAACATAAGTCAGATCTATGGGCGGCCCTCGCGGCCGCCCCAGGTGGGGCACGCGCACCGAGCCCCTCGTTCAGGCCTCAGACGGGAATCCTTACGGGGTCACGCTTCTGGGTGGAGCCAACGACCGCGGCACGGTGTTCAAGACCGCTCTGAACGGCACGATCACAACCCTATGCAGTTCTTGTGCTTTGAGCGATTGCGCGGACGGCAGTTACGCGCAGGGGCCGCTGATCCAAGCCTTCGATGGCAACCTGTATGGCACAACATGGGAGGGTGGCGCCAGTGCTTCCGCACGGTCTACAGGATCACGCTGGCCGGTGAAAGCTGACCACGCTTTTGCGGGGCCGTGCGGGGCTTGGCCCCGACGAGTAGATATTCTGTGACACACCGTTGTAACACCTTCTAAATAAATGGCTTGGCCGAAAGATAGGGTGCTTTCGGCCGGAAGATAAGTGGAGCCTCAACAGCGGTCCAACTAAGCTTAAACGTCATCCCGCGAAAACTAAACTCGCGTGGGTCAACCTATGCTCAAGTGTTTTCGCATTTCACCTCGACGCCGCAAAGCGGGTCTGCCCAGGTTCGCCGCCTGCGGCGTCTCTATCGGCTTGCTCTTGCTGGCGGCGGTTGTCAATGGGCAAACCGCCGCCGCTGTGAAGATCGATCTCGATCAGGCGATTCAGCTTGCCCTCCAACATAACCACGCACTGCTGGCGGCACAGAGTCAGATTCCGCAGAGCCAGGCCGAAGAGGTCACGGCGGCCATCCGGCCCAACCCGGTGTTCACGTACGACGATCTCTACGTACCCATTACGCCGAACGACTTCACCTCCACGGAGATCAACCAGGTGACGGAGTTCGACGTGGGCGCCGCCTTCACCTGGGAGCGCGGCCACAAGCGCCAGGCGCGCATCGACGCCGCCAAGGACCAGACGGCGGTCACGCGGTCGCAGGTGTTCGACAATGAGCGCACGCTCACTTTCAATGTCGCCCAACAGTTCGTGAACCTGCTGCTCGCCAAGTCCACGCTCGATTTTGCCAAACAGGATCTGGAGAGCTTCCAGAAAACGGTGGATATCTCGGAGACGCAATACAAGGCCGGCGGGATGAGCGAGGGCGATTACCTGAAGATTCACCTGCAGCTTCTGCAGTTCCAGCAGGACGTCTCGTCCGCCGAACTCTCCCTGGTGCAAGCCAAGGCAGGATTGCGGCAGCTTTTGGGCTACGCGACCGTGCCGGAGAGCTTCGATGTGGCCGGCGACCTTGCTTATACGCCGCTGCCCCTGAACAAGCAGGACCTGGAATTGATGGCGCTCCAGCGCCGGCCCGACCTGATCGCGGCCAAGCAAGGCGTGACCGCGGCCGACAGCCAATACAGGCTCGCGAAGGCCAACGGCAAGCGCGATCTGACGACGGCGTTCACCTACACCCACGTTTCGGGGATCAACTCGGCCGGCTTCACGGCCAGCATTGAGATTCCGGTCTGGGACCGCAATCAGGGCGAAATCGCGCGCACGCATTACGCCATCGGCGGGGCGCAGGAGAGCGAGAAGGCGACCGAAGATGGCGTGATGAACGACATCGACAACGCATATGGCGGGTTCCAGAGCGCCGACGAAGTGGCAAAGCTCTACGTATCGGGCTACTTGAAGGAGGCGCAGGACTCGCGCGACATCAGCCAGTACGCCTACCAGCGCGGAGCGGCCAGCCTGCTGGATTTTCTCGATGCCGAGCGCAGCTACCGCGCAACGGAGCTGGCTTATCGCCAGGCGCTGGCGAATTACATGCTCGCGGTCGAGCAAGTGAAGGAATCGGTGGGGACGCGGAGCCTCGGTCCCAACGCGCCGTAGGGGCGACCCTTGTGGTCGCCCCGGGGCAGGCACGAGGCCTGCCCGTACGGGATATTCGGAGGTGAGATATGAAGAAGCACTGTTACGCAATCGCAGCTCTTGCAGGCGCGATCTCGCTCGTACTGATGGCCTCCGGTTGCAGCAGCGGAAATGCTGATCCGCGGGCGGAGGCGCCGCCGCCGGTCGTGGTGGAGCATGAAGACACCGCCAATCTGTTTCGCGTGGATCATCCCGAGCAGTATCCGCTGGTGTCGGCGGGCGAGACGGTTGAGGCGCCCCAACTGAACGTCACGGGCTCCGTGAGCCCCGACATCTCGCGCAACGTTCCCGTGATCTCGCTCGCGTCGGGCCGCGTGGTGGAGATCAAGGCGCGCCTCGGCGACACCGTAAGCAAGGGACAGCTCCTGCTGCGCGTGCAGAGCGCCGACATTTCGCAGGCTTTCTCGGACTATCGCCAGGCCCTGGCGGATGAGACGCTGGCGAAGGCGCAACTCGATCGCTCGCAGCTCCTGTATCAGCACGGCGCCATCGCTTTGAACGATCTGCAGGTGGCCCAGGATACCGAGGAGAAAGCCAAGGTCACCGTCGAGACGACGCTCGACCACCTGCGCGTACTCGGCGCCGACGTGAACAATCCTTCGGCGCTGGTCAATGTCTATGCGCCGGTCTCGGGCGTGATTACGGACCAGGAAGTGACCGTCGCGGCGGGCACGCAGGGTCTGTCGTCGCCGAACGCCTTCACCATCTCCGACCTGTCGCACGTTTGGATTCTCTGCGACGTGTACGAGAACGATCTTCCCTTCGTCCGCCTGGGTGAATACGCCGACATCCACCTGAACGCTTACCCGGACGTGCATCTGCGCGGACGCATTGGCAACATCGGGCCCATTCTCGATCCGAACATTCGCACGGCCAAGGTGCGTCTGGAAGTGCCCAACCCCGGCATCTTGCGGCTGGGCATGTTCGCCACCGCGACCTTCTACGGTCCGAAGCTGGAAACGCACGCTACCGTGCCAGCCGACGCCGTGCTGCATCTGCACGATCGCGACTGGGTCTATACACCTGCCGGCAACAGCCAGTTTCACCGCGTGGAAGTGACGAGTGGCAAGATGCTGCCTGGCAAAGGCCAGGAAATCCTCACCGGTATCAAACCGGGCGACCAGGTGGTGGCCAACGCGCTCGATCTGCAGTCCACCGTCGAGCAATAACAGAGTTTAGAGTGCGGCAGCTTGCTGCCGCTTTGAAACCGCGAGCTTGCTCGCGGAGGCTCCTGGTTCATACGGCCGGCAAGCTGGCCTACAGCTAGAGCGGCAGCAAGCTGCCGCTTTGAAACCGCGAGCTTGCTCGCGGAGGCTCCTGGTTCATACGGCCGGCAAGCTGGCCTACAGCTAGAGCGGCAGCAAGCTGCCGCACTCTAAAAACGGATAGGTAGGAAGCAAAATTGATCCGCCGCATTGTCGATTACGCGCTGAACAACAAGCTCCTGGTGCTGGCCATCGCGGGGCTCCTCTTCATCTGGGGAATCATTTCGTTCCACCGGCTGCCCGTCGAGGCGTATCCGGATGTGGCGGACAACTACATCGAGGTCATCGCGCAGTGGCCGGGAATCTCAGCGGAGCAGATCGAACAGCAGGTCACGATTCCGCTCGAAATCGCGATGAACGGTATCCCTCACCTCGTCCATTTGCGGTCGTTCTCCCTTTTTGGACTCTCCACAGTCGATGTGATTTTTGACGACGACTCGGACAACAACTGGAACCGGGAGCGCGCGCTCGAGCGTCTGAGCCAGGTCAACCTGCCGCCCGGCGTGGTCGGTCAACTGGGCACGGATTGGAGCCCGGCCGGCCAGATCATGTTCTACACGCTGGAAAGCACGAATCCACAGTATGACCCGATGGACTTGAAGTCCCTCGAAGACTGGGTGGTGGAGAAAAACCTCAAGGCCGCGCCCAACATTGTGGACGTGAACAGCTTCGGGGGTCCCACTCGCGAGTACCAGGTACGAGTCGATCCTGACAAGCTTGTGGCTTACGGCCTGAGCATCGGTGACGTGGAGCAACAGCTCACAAATAACAATGTGAATGCCGGAGGCAGCTTCATCGAAGCCGGCCTACAGCAGATTAACGTGCGCTCGGTCGGCCTGGTGCGCAACGTCCAGGACATCGCCAACACGGTGATCACGACCAAGAATGGGACGCCGCTGCGAGTGAAAGACATCGCGGTCGTGGCCCAGGGTCCCAAGATTCGCCTGGGCCAGTTCGGGCGGGCGATCCGCCGCGACGACGGGACCATCCTCGACAACGATGACGTGGTCTCAGGAATTGTGCTGCTGCGCAAAGGCGCCGAGGCCGACAAGGCCTTGGAGGGACTCCATGAAAAGATCAAGGAGTTGAACGGCGACAAAGACGCTGACGGAAACATTATTCCTGGGATCTTGCCGCCCGGCGTGAAGCTGGTGCCGTTCGTCGATCGCAGCGAGCTGGTGCACTTCACCACGCATACGGTGCTGCACAACCTCGGCGAAGGCGTCGTGCTGGTCGTGATCATCCTGCTGCTTCTGCTCGGCAATGTGCGCGGCGCGATCATCGTCGCCCTCACCATTCCGTTTTCTTTGCTCTTTGCCTCCATTTGTCTGGACCTGCGGCGCATCCCGGCGAACCTGTTGTCACTGGGCGCGCTTGATTTCGGTATGGTGGTGGACGGCGCGGTGGTGATGATCGAAAACATCGTCCGCCACCTCAGCCGGCGGGAGGAAGCCGCAACCATCGAAGAACGGATCCGAGCCGCGGCCCATGAAGTGCAGCGCCCGGTGTTTTACGCCATCGCCATCATCATTACGGCTTACATCCCCATCTTCACGCTGCAGCGCGTCGAGGGCCGGTTGTTCAAGCCCATGGCGTGGACCGTGGCCTTCGCTCTTCTCGGAGCCTTGATCTTCTCGATGATCGTGGCGCCGGTGCTGGCGAGTCTCCTGTTCCGCAAGGGCGCGCACGAATGGCGCAATCGCGCCATGGACTACCTGAGGGATCGTTATCGCGTGGCCGTCCGCGCGGCCATCCGCCACCGTTACGTAACCGTCGGAATCGGTCTGCTCGGCTTTGCGGGAGCAGTCTACCTGACCTTCGGCGGCGTGATCGGATCGGAGTTCCTGCCGCACCTGGACGAAGGCGCGCTTTGGGTGCGCGGGTCGCTCGCGCCGAGCACCGGACCGAGTGAAGGTATCCGGGTGATGAACGAAGCGCGCATCAAGCTGGCGTCGTTTCCTGAAGCCACGCTCGTTACCAGCCAGACCGGCAGGCCCGACGACGGCACCGATCACACGAGCTTCTTTAACACCGAGTATTGCGTCAATTTGAAGCCCAAGGAGCAGTGGCGGCCGGTGTTTCATCAGAACAAGAATCAACTTATCGCCGCCATGGACCGCGATCTCGAGCAGATTCCGGGCGCGGTCTGGGGATTTTCTCAACCCATCGAAGACAACATGGAAGAGGCGGTCAGCGGCGTAAAGGGTCAGCTCTCCGCCAAGCTTTTCGGCGACGACTTGAAAACCCTGGAGAGCAAAGGTGAGGAGATCGCGAATGTCATGCGCGGAATCCAGGGCATTCAGGACCTGGGCGTCTTCCACGTTGTCGGCCAGCCGAACCTGAATTTCGTGGTCAATCGTGAGCAGTGCGCGCGCTATCAGATCAACGTCGCCGATGTGCAGGACGCCATCCAGACCGCAGTCGGCGGCAACGCGCTCACGGAGGTGCTGCAAGGCGAACGCCGCTACGACCTGGTGATGCGCTATCAGCCCCAGTATCGCGACACCAAGGAAGAGATCGAGAACATTCGCTTGTTGTCGCCTTCCGGCGAGCGGGTTTCGCTGGCCCAGCTTTGCGACGTGAACACCGAGGATGGCGGCTCAGAGATCTATCGCGAAGGGAACCAGCGCTACATCGCCATCAAGTACAGCGTGCGCGGGCGCGATTTGGGCGGCGCCGTCCGGGAAGCCAAATACAAAGTGAATCGAGAAGTGAAACTACCGCAGGGATATCACGTCAGTTGGGAAGGCGAGTACGAGAGCGAAGTGCGCGCCGAAGCGCGCCTGCTGATCATCGTGCCGTTCACGGTCTTCCTGATCTTCATCATCCTCTACATGATGTTCAATTCGTTCAAGTGGGCGCTGCTGGTTCTCGCGAACGTCATGATGGCGCGCATCGGCGGACTGCTCGCACTGGTGGTCACTCACACCAACTTCAGCGTGTCGTCCGGCGTGGGATTTCTGGCGCTGTTTGGCGTCTCGGTGCAGACGGGCGTGATCATGGTGGAGTACATCAACCAGCGCCGCGCCCGCGGTCACTCGGTCGAGGACTCGGCCGTCGAAGGCGCTGTTCTCCGGCTACGGCCCATCATGATCACGATGCTGGTGGCGACGCTGGGGCTGCTGCCCGCAGCCATGTCGCACGCCATCGGCTCAGACTCGCAGCGGCCATTTGCGATCGTCATTGTGGGCGGCCTGATCTCCGACTTGCTGATGAGCATCTTCCTGCTGCCGACACTCTATGCCTGGATCGCGCGACCTGGCGACATTCTGCCTGATCTGGACACGCACTTCGACGAGGCGCATTAATTCTGGTAGCGTGGATTTCTCGCCTGCCCTCATTCCCATCGCAGCGCCGCCATAGGATCAAGCCTGGCGGCGCGACGCGCGGGCAGATAGCTCGCGATCATGGCGACCGCCGCCAGCGCCACGATGGCGATTCCCAGCGCCAGCGGATCGCTCGGCCGCAGTCCGAAGAGCAGCGAGCGCACGGCCTTTCCCACCACGAGCAGAATCGCGAGGCCTGCTCCGGCTCCCAATCCGAGGACGAGCGCCGCGTCGGCCAACACCATGCCTACAACCTCGCGACGGTTCGCGCCCAGCGTCATACGGATGCCGATTTCGTTCGTGCGCCGCACCACAATGTAGGACAGCACGCCGTAGAGTCCAATGCTGGCGAGGAGAAGGCCCAGCAGGCCAAAGAACCCGGAGAGCGTCGCCATAAGTCTGTCGCGCGTGGTTCCATCGCGCAGCGTATCGGTGAACAGCCCGAAGTCCACGCTGATCTCCGGATTAAACTCCGCGACGGCATGGCGCACCAGCGGCGTGAGATCGGAAGCCGGCAGAGACGATCGAATGACAATCTGGACGGAATAGTTGGCGAAGCGTAATTCCTGCGAAGTTGCGAGAAAGGCGATCGGCGGATCGGCCTCGCGAATGTCGCGGTACTTGCTGTCGCCGGCAAGGCCCACAATCTCAAAATCCATCTCCGGATCGGAAGGCGTGGACTGTCGACGGAAATATTGTCCCACGGGATTCGGCCCCAGGCCGAGAGCGCGGGCGAATGCCCGATTCACGATAGCGACGGGCGCCGAGTGGGAAGTGTCGCGCGAGTCGAAGTCGCGCCCCGCCAGAAACGGCGTTTCCATGACCCTGAAGTAGTCCTGGCTCACCCAATTGAAATCGGAGGTGATGGCGTGACTGGAGTCAGAACCCTCGCGCCAGACCGCATTATCTGTGGTTCCGCCGCCCAGCGGAAGAAAGCGGACGTCCGCCACCGCCTTCACTCCTGGAATCGCGCGAATCCGGTCCAGCAGTTGCAACTTGTAGGGCACACGGCTGTCCCAAGGCAGCTTCGTCTGGATCTGGGTAAGATCCGCATCGGCAATGAGGATGCCGTTTGGATCGAAGCCCGGATTAACATTCAGCAGATTGCGCAAGCTGCGCGAGAAGAGCAAGGCTCCAGCCACCAGCACGAGCGAAAGCGCGATCTGACTCGTGGCCAGCACGCGTCGCAGCCCGAAGCGCTCGCGGCTGGCGGTGAGACCGCGACCGCCGGCTTTCATGGCTTCGCTGGGCGCGATCCGGGTGGCGCCTAGGGCCGGAGCCAATCCAAACAGCAGGCAGGTGAGAACTCCGGCACCGATGGTGAATCCAAGCACGCGCCAGTCCGGGTGCAGGTCCAGAAATAACGGATTGTCCTGTGTATTCAGGAAAGAGAGCAGGAACCGGCTCAGCAGACCCGCCAGAAGGAGCCCCGATCCCGCTCCGATCGTCGCGAGCAACAGGCTCTCCGCCAGCAACTGTCGAATCACGCGGCTACGCGGGGCGCCCAGCGCCATTCGAACTGCGGTCTCCCGCTCCCGGGTGCTCGCCCGCGCTAGCATGAGGTTGGCGAGATTGGCGCAGGCGATCAGCAGCACCAGTCCGGCCGTCGCCAGCAGCAGCCAAAGCGGGTCCTGATACATCTGGCGCAACCCGGAGAATCCGGTGGCCGCGGGGTAGGCGGCGAGCTTGAAATGCAGATAGTCTTTGATGTTCTCGCGCGGATACTCCTTGGGAAGCGTCGTCTGGAAAAGGCCCGGCGAGATCGTCCCGAGCTCAGCGGTGGCGCGCGCGAGCGTCCAACCGGGGTTGAGCCGTCCGACAACCGTCAGCCACCAGATCGTGCCGGCGTCGAGAAAACTGAAGGCGTCGTCGGTTGCCTGCGAGCAGATCGGCAGCGCGATGTCAAACGACTTCCCCACGTCGAGCCCCGTGAAGCTCGCCGGCGTTACGCCGATCACCTCGACCGGGTGAAAATCGATCGAGATTGGACGGCCAAGCGCAGCGCGATCGGCGCCCAGCTCGCGCTGCCAGAATGCGTAGCTCACGACCGCTCCCGGCAGGCCGCAGCCACGATGATCGTCCGCCGCCGTGAACACGCGGCCGAGCATCGGCCGCACGCCGAGTACCTGGAAGAAGTCACCGCTCACCCAGAGTCCTTGCGCGCCGCGCACCTGGCCTCTTGGAGCGATGTTGAAGCCGTCCTCGCCCCAGGCCGCGACGCCTGAAAACGCGTCCGGCCAATGGTCGCGAACCTGTTCCCAGATGGGATTGGTCAGGACGTCGAACCAACTTTGGCTGCTCCCTCTTCTTCCGGTAGTGTCGGTCAGAAAAAGCTCCGTCAGCTCTTGCGGATGCGGTACAGGCAGCGTGCGGATGCGTAGCGCGTCGAGCAACTGAAAGATCGCGGTGTTGGCGCCGATGCCGAGCGCCAGCGAGAGCGTCGCCACCAGCGTGAAGCCGGGACTTTTGATCAGCAGACGCAAGCCATAGCGAATGTCCTGCGCGAACGATTCCAGGGTCATTCCGGCCCTGACATCCCGCACCTGTTCTTTGACCTGTTCCACGCCGCCGAGTTCCATCAAGGCTGCGCGCCGGGCTGCGTCTGATCGCGTGCCGGTCCGGACTTTCTCATCCGCGAGCAGCGCTGCATACGAGCGCACCTCCAGGTCGAGATCTTGCTCGACGCGCGTCCTGCGGAACAAGTTGCGGAATAGGCTCGCGATCCGGGATAACAAGGCCATGATTATTCGCACCTCAGCGCTTCGGTGGGATTGAGCTTCGTGGCGCGGCGCGCGGGAATAAAGCTCGCGAGCAACGCGACGGCTGCGAGGACGCCAACCACACCCGCAAGCATGGCGGGATCGGCCGCGTGGACGCCGAAGAGCAAACTGCGCAGCAGGCGCGTGACAGCCAGAGCCACAACGATTCCGATCGCGGCGCCGATCAGCACGAGACGCATGCCTTGACGGACCACCAGCAGAAGCGCGTCGCGCCGCGGCGCCCCCAGAGCCAGCCGCAGGCCGATCTCGCGCGTTCGCAGCAGCACGCTGCGCGCCAGCAGCCCGTAGAGACCGAGCGCCGTAAGCAGCAGGGCGATGGCGGCGAAGCACGCGGAAAGCGCCGTCAGCATCCGCTCCTGCTGGAGGTGCGCGTTGACGAGGTCGCTGAACGTGTAGATGGTGGGGACGGGAGCCAGAGGCACAACCTGCCGCGCCGCGTTTCGGAGCGCTGCGGCGCCCAACCCTGCACCTGGGCCTCGCACGGCCAGAGAAAACCGTGTCGGACCGTCGTCAGCTCCGGCCAGACTGTAAAACATCCGCGGGGGAGGTTCACGCAATGATTCAAAGTGAACGTCCTCGGCTATCCCGACCACGCGGAAAGCATCTTGCGGATCCAATGTCGTGCCGTCCTTGGCGGGATCTGCGCCCCCGGAATAGAGGAATCTGCCGACGGCGTCTTGATTCGGGAAGAAGTAGGCCGCTGCTGAAGCGCTGAGGACGCAAACCTGCGTCCCGGATTCGTCGCCCTTGACGAAGCCACGTCCCTCCACGATTTGCGTTCCCATGGTGGCGAAATACCCGGGCGAGACCGTCTCGGGCCAGGTCTGCATATCGGAATGAACGGCGCCGTGCTCGCCAACCGAAAAGTAGTGTCCCGCCGACCAGCCGTTGTGGATCGGCGGCGCGAGAAGCAACGCCGCAGACTGCACTCCCGGCGCGTTCTCGAGCGCTTCGACCATCCGCCGCGCGTCCTGTGCTGCCTGCTTGCCGGTGGGCTTCAAAGGGCTCAGATCAACGTCGGCCATCACGAGACCTTCGCTGCGGAAACCCGTGTGCTCAAGCAGCAGGTGCACGAGTACGGCGCCCAGCAAAGACGCCGCGACGAGCAGCGTGACGCTGATCGCCACCTGCACGGGGACGATCCAGCTTCCGAGGCGCTTCGACGACGACAGCGCTGCACCTTGTTTCAAATCGAGAGACGGTGCGGCGTGGCTGGCGCGGAGCGCAGGCCACAATCCCGCTGCCAGCGCTGACACCACAGTAACGGCCGCGGCAAAGGCCAGAATCGCCACACGCGGGGTTACGTCCAACACGGGCGCTTGACCCACTTGTGCCAGCATCGCGACTAAGGCACGCGCTGCCATCCATCCGAGCCAGACTCCGAGGGCCAGACCACAGGCGGCGAGCAGCCCAACTTCACTGAGGACCTGCCGGAACAGTCGCATCCGCGGCGCACCAAGGGCGCTGCGGACGGCAAATTCGCGAAAGCGCCCGCTGGTGCGCGCCAGCATCAGCAGGGCCGTATTGGCGCAGCAGAGCAACAGGAGGAGGGCAACTAAGATCTCCAGGACCAGCAGCGGACGCGCGTAGTCGACTTTCAGAAACGAGCGTCCTCCACGGCCACTCTCTACGCCGAACTTGAAGGGAGCGAAGAAGCCCATGAGGAACGTATGGGTGGGATCCGCTTCCTCGCGCACCACAGCGTCCGTGGCGCGCAAGTTCGCCTGAGCCGACGCCAGCGATTCGCCGGGCTTGAGCCTGCCCACGACCGTCAGCCAGAAGCTACCCGCGCCTCCATATGCCGCATGGGAAGGGGCGCGCGGGTCACCTTCTTCGAAGGACACTGGCAGCAGGATGTCGGCGGGCACGCCCGCGATTAAACCTTGGAACCCGGCGGGCAACACGCCAATCACGGTCACGGCGCGTCCGTTGATGTTCAGCGACTGACCCACGATCGCGGGATTCTGCTGGAAGTGCCGCCGCCAGTAGTCGTAGCCCAGGAGCGCCTGATATCCGTCCGGACCGCCGCCGGTCACGTCGTCCCTCTCGCCGAAGGCGCGTCCGAGATAAGGCTGCAATTCGAGCACGCGAAATCCATTGCCGCTCATCAACGCGCCGCTCACGCGCGCCACGGATCCCTTCTCCTGCACCGCGAGATCGGTGTTGCTCCACGCCAAAAGGTCCTGGTTCACGGTCTCGTGCTTGCGAAGCGAATCGTAAGCAGGCCCGGAGATGGAAAGGTCCAAAACACGAGGCTCCCTAAACGTGTAACGCACCAACTGCCCGGGATTCGGAACCGGCAAACTCTTCAGGATGACAGCGTAGGTGAGGGTGAAGATCGCGGCGTTGGCGCCGATGCCGAGCGCCAGCGTCAAAGCGGCGGCGGCGCTGAATCCAGGATTCTTCCTCAACATGCGTGCGCCGTAACGCAGATCCTGCCAGATCGTCTCAAGCCGGGTTCCCATACGCACCTCCCGCACCCGTTCCTTCATCTGCTCCAGGCCGCCCAACTCGATGAGCGCCCGGCGGCGCGCCTCCTCCGGATTGAGGCCTCGCTCGACGCCTCGATCGGCAAGCATTCGCGCGTAGGAGCGGACTTCGTCGTCGAGGTCCCGCTCCACACGCCCGCGCTGGAAGACATTCCGTGCAAGGCTGCGGATTCTGGCGAGCGGCTTCATGCGGTCTCCGTCTACGTTGCCTCCAGCGCTCGGCCGATAGCGCCGGCGATGCGGCTCCAGCGCTCCGTCTCGGCGCCCAACTGGCGTTGACCGGCCCGCGTCAGGCGATAGTATTTGGCGCGGCGATTCGCCTCGGATGCGCCCCATTCCGCCTGGAGCCACCCTTGTTCTTCCATACGGTGTAAGGCGGGAAAAAGCGAGCCCGGCTTCACCACAAACGTGCCGTGTGTGATCTGCTCGATGCGGCGCGAGATGCCCAGACCGTGCAGCGATCCGAGCGCCAGGGATTTGAGGATCAGAAGGTCGAGGGTGCCTTGCAAAAGTTCCGTGGATTCAGGTTTCATCGCTCTCCTATAGTCCCTCGATAGGTACACTAGGCGCTTTCGTATCGAATGTCAATAGGAAGGAAGTTGTGGATTTTGAAAGTGGGGCTTGAACGGGTTTTCGAATCTGGCGGACGCCAGAACGGCAGACTCAGTGAATCGGAAGGCCAATGATCAGGGGGCCGCTTCTGTGGGCGGGTTTAAACTGCCGCCCATTCCAATGTGACAATGACTCGGGCTGGTGGGCACGCATCCCCCCTTACGTTCCGCGCGCCCACCAACCCGGAATTTAATGCTGCCTTCCAGCCTACGGCTTCCGTTCGCCCTTCATTCGGCGCCGCGCGAACGACGCCACACCCAGCAGGCCGCTACCCAGCAGCACCAGGCTCCCCGGCTCCGGCGTCCCGCTCGTCGGCGATCCTGCCCCGCCGTTGCC
>JASHPE010000471.1 GCA_030038235.1 Terriglobia bacterium | reverse complement strand
GCATATGTGGTGGGTGTTACAACCGCAGCCAACTACCCGGTAACGCCCGGCGCGTTTCAGACTGTCTGCGGTCCGTTGTGCGGATCCGGTGGCGAGGCGTTCTTGACGGAACTGAACCCAGCAGGATCGGCGCTGATCTACTCTACTTATTTGGGGTTTAACGGCCAGACCGTCGCAAGCGGAGTCGCAGTGGACTCGCAGGGCTCAATTTATGTTGCAGGCGGAACAAGCTCGGTGATATTTCCGGTCACTCCCGACGTGGCACAACCCGGCTTCGGAGGCGATTACGACGCGTTTACCACGAAATTCGTGCTCGGCGATCAAGTCTGGCCTTTGACGCTCGGATTCGGGAGCCAGACCATCGGCACCACGGGCCCTTCCCACACGACCACGTTCAGCAACAGCGGATCGACCAGCTTGAGCATTACTTCCGTCCAGGTCACAGGACCGAATGCGTCCGATTTCGCTGAGACCAACACCTGCGGCAACTCGCTGGCCGCAGGCTCGGGTTGTTCAATCACGGTCACGTTTACGCCTTCCACAACGGAGCCGGAAAGCGCCACGCTTAGCATCACAGACGCGGTGGCCAACAGCCCGCAGACCGTTGCGCTCTCCGGCACGGGCATCGCGCCTGTGGTCACTCTGTCGCCGGCGAGCCTCAGTTTCAGCTATCAGACTGTTGGCACAACCAGTGCCCCGCAAACCGTCACGCTCAGCACGAACGGCACGCTGACGATCTCCTCGATCGCGGCTACCGGCCCGTTCGCCGAATCCAACAACTGCGGCACGTCCTTGCCGGCTGGCGGCAACTGCGCGATCAACGTAACCTTCACTCCCACGGCCTCCGGAGTGCAGTCCGGGACGCTGTCGGTGTCCGACAGCGGCGCTGGCAGTCCGCAGACGGTTTCACTTTCAGGCACCGGGGTCAGCATCGGGACGCCGATCGCCACGATCTCGCCTTCGAGCTTGTCGTTCGGGAACCAGGTCGTGGATACGACCAGCGCCTCACAGCCGCTCACTCTCACCAACACCGGCAGCGGGACCTTGAGCATTACCAAGATCTCGGCAAGCGTGAGCTACGGCGAGACAAACAACTGCGGATCCAGCCTCGGCATTGGAGCAAGCTGCACGGTGAATGTGACGTTCTCGCCCACGACCCTGGGGACTATCAGCGGCACCGTGAGTTTTACGGACAACGCGCCGGGCAGTCCGCAGACCGCGAGTTTGACAGGTACCGGCGTGGCCCCCAATAATCCTGTCCCGGCCATCGAGCAGCCGGTGGTTCCATTCGCTGCGGCGCCGGGCGGACCCGCGTTCACCTTAACCGTCAATGGCGCGGGGTTTGTTAACGGTGCCTCAGTCAATTGGAATGGGAATCCCCAGCCCACTACGTTCGTCAGCGGCACCCAACTGACGGCTTCACCCTACGATTGGGAAATCGCAAACCCCGGCACTTTCTCGATCACCGTTTCCAATCCCGGGCCCGCAGGCGGCCTGTCGAATGCGGAACTGTTTGACGTCACCACCTCGACAACGTACGTGACACTGGGACGCAGCGACCTCGCGGTCGGCACGTCGCCCGCGGCGGTGATCAGCGCCGATCTCAATGGCGACGGCAACATGGATCTGGTGGCCACGAACGGCAAGGGCAACACGATCTCGGTGCTGCTCGGCAACGGCGACGGGACTTTCGCTTCGCAGGTCACGTATGCCACGGGCTCCGGACCTTACGGCATCGGGGTGGGCGATTTCAATGCCGACGGCAAGCTTGATCTGGCTGTCGCCAATCACGGGTCCGGCAACGTCTCGATTCTGCTCGGCAACGGCGACGGAACTTTCCAGGACCAGGTGACCTACGCAGCCGGGAGCGGCGCCCAGTCTGTCGCGGTCGGCGATTTCAATCAGGACGGATATCTGGACTTGGCCGTCGAGAACAGCAGCAGTACTATTTCGATCCTCCTCGGCAACGGCAACGGTACCTTTCAGAGTCCGGTGAATTACGCGACCGGCGCCGGCCCAAGCTGGGTGGTGACGACCGACTTCAACGGCGATGGCAAGCTTGATCTGGCCACTGCAAACTACACGGCGGGGACCGTTTCCATCCTGCTTGGCAATGGCAACGGCACTTTCCAGAACCATGTCGACTATGCTGTAGGCTCGGAACCGCTGCTGCTCGCCACGGCCGATTTCAACGGCGATGCCAAGCCCGATCTCGCCGTGACCAACGGCGGCTCCAACAACGTTTCCATTTTGCTGGGGAATGGCGACGGTACGTTCCAATCTGCGGTGAACTACGCAACCGGAACCCAGCCTTTCGGCGTGGCAGTAGGCGATCTGAACGGCGACGGCAAGCTCGATCTGGCCACGACCGACCAGAGCGCGAATACCATCTCCGTCTTGCTCGGGAACGGCAACGGCACTTTTCAGAATCACACCGATTTCGCGACCGGCACCGAGCCCGACTCGGTAGCCCTGGCGGACTTCAACGGCGACGGACGGCTGGATCTGGCCACGAGCGACAAGAGTGCCAACACAGTCTCGGTCTTTTTGCAGACGAACGGCGCGTCGGTTTCGCCTTCCAGCGTGAACTTTGGCAATCAAAGCGTCGGGACAACGAGTTCTCCGCAAACGGTCACGTTGAGCAATACCGGGAGCGCGCCGCTGGCCATTACCAGCATCGGGATCACGGGCACGAACTCAAACCAGTTCAGCCAGACCAACACCTGCGGTACAAGCCTGCCGGGCGGCGAGAGTTGCTCGATCAGCGTGACCTTCTCGCCCACGACCACGGGATCGCTCTCCGCGACGCTGAGCATTACCGATAACGGACCGGGCTCGCCGCAAACCGTGTCGCTCGCGGGGACCGGCACCGGCAACCCGGCGGTCACGCTTTCGCCCACCAGCCTGACGTTCAAGACTCAGCTCATCAAGACATCCAGTCCTGTGCAGAACGTAACCCTGACCAACACCGGGAACGCCACACTGACAATCACCAGCATCGCCATCACAGGCACGGACTCGACCGACTTCTCCGAGACCAACACGTGCGGCACGAGCGTGGCGGCGGGCGCGAACTGCACGATCGGCGTGACGTTCAGGCCGCTCGCCAAGGGCGCGCTCAGCGCGTCGGTTTCAATCACCGACAATGCTGCCGGCAGCCCGCAGACGGTTCCGCTCACCGGCACCGGCACGGTGGTGAATCTCTCCAGCACGAGTCTGAATTTCGGGAGTCAGAAGGTGGGAACCACGGGTGGTCCGTTGCCGGTCACGATGACGAACAAGGGCAGCACCAGACTGAACATTACGAATATCGGGATCACGGGCCAAAACGCTGGCGACTTTGCGGAGACGAACAACTGTGGCACCAGCCTCGGCGCCGGGAAGTTCTGCACCATCAACGTCACCTTTACTCCGCACGCCAAGGGGAGCCGCAGCGGGGCACTCTCCATCAGCGACAACGGCGGCGGCAGCCCGCAGATCGTGAGTCTGTCGGGCACAGGAACATGATCATTGAGCCACTAAACCGGAATCTGTTTTGTCGATTGTTGATTGGCGCCCAGCATACGCCTGACGGGCTCTGAGCGCCTGAACGGCGACGTCTTTAACTTAGCTGAAGCGAAGCGTCAAGGCCTCGATGGTCTTAACGCGCGAATTCCATCCAAGTCTTGATTGTTTCCCTACGTTTTGATATTGGCGAGATGTCCGACGCGAAGCATCAAGCGTCCGTGGGCAGGCACGGGGAAATAAAACCTGTTATCGATGGCAGAATTAGGAGGTCTTTGCAACCCTATCTGGCGGCCTTCAAATATCGGTCGAACCAATCAACGGTTCGCTGCGTGGCATCGATTTGATTCTCCCGCTTAAGAAAGCCATGCCCTTCGTCGGGATAATAATGCGCGTCTACGGTGGTGTTGGCGCCCTTCAAGATTGCAACCACTTGTTCAGCTTCTTCCTTGGGATCCGTAATATCGTTCTCTCCCTGCAAAACCAGCAAAGGCGCCTTGGCGTTCGCAAGATATTTCTTCGGCGAGGCATCTTCGTACACCTTCCGATCTTTGACCGGATCTCCCAGTATGGACTGGTCATACTGCTGAAGGAGCGGAGTCTCGTGTTCTTGCTCGGTCAGCCAGTCGGTGATCCCGAAGAGTTCGACGGCCGCCGCCCACACCTCCGGTGTTTTCCCGATCGCCATCATCGCCATGAATCCGCCGTACGAACCGCCCGTGATACCAACCTTGCGAGGATCAACGTAGCCTGTCGCTGCAAGGAATTTAGCGGCGTGGACCTCGTCCTGAAGGTCGCCGCCGCCCAAGTCTTTATAATTCGATTTTTGAAACGTCATGCCATAGCCGGTGGAGCCCCGTACATTGGGGGCGATACACACGTAGCCGCGTGACGCCAGTGCCGCTGCGGTCCGGCTGAAGGAATCCAGGGTCTGGCCGGTGGGGCCGCCGTGCGGGAGCACGACGCCGGGGTTGCTGCCGTCTCGTTTGACATTAAACGGCATCCACAGGAACGCACTGATCATCTTGCCGTCGAAGCTCTTGTAGTGCACAAGCTGAGAGTTTGGAATCACCGCCGGATTCAAGCTGGCGATGGCGGAGAATGTCAGCTGCGTCGGCTTATGGGTGACGAGCTCGTAGATCCAAAGATCGGATGGACGCTGGGAGCTTTGATGCGAGATAAGCAGGCGACTTCCGTCCGGAGAAAAGCTGTGCGGTGAGGCTGCTATCGTGGTGATGCCTTCCGGAAATAGCAATCTCTCGGCACGCCCCGTGGAGCGTTCTACCAGATAGGTGTCCGTGCGCCCGTCTTCGTTGAGCGTATATGTAAACGTTGTCCCATCAGGTGAGAAGTCGCCGGAGACGGCATCCCACTCAGTACTGGTTTCCCAGGTCAGCTTCCTGGTCGCGATGTCCAGCAGCGCAACGTTATTGTAGCCGCCCTTCTCGTTTGAGGTGATGAGCAGCGTCCGGTCGTCAGCCGATAACGACGATGCGCCGTAGAGGATTTGCCCCTGATGAGGCGTCAGACTCTCCTTGTTCCCGCTCGAAGCGTCTATCTGATAGACGTCGGAGTCCGTGCCGCCGACGTTGCCGCGGTCCGCGTAAATGAACCGTCCGTCACGACTCCAGCCATCGAAGCCCCAGTTTCGGTCCTTTGCCTGTTCGTTCGTGAGGTTGGTGACCGTACGGGTTTGCCAGTCCATGAGCGCCAGGTTCACCACCGAGGCCGTTTTGGGTCGGTAGGAAAACACCAGTCGCCTCCCATCAGGCGACCAATGGGCACCCTCTTCGGATATCTCAGGTGTGGCGGTTAGATTGACCGGCTCGCCCCCAGTGCTCCGAATCGCAAACAAATCAAAGA
>JASHPE010000470.1 GCA_030038235.1 Terriglobia bacterium | reverse complement strand
TGACACCGTCCGCCTGGACGGGCTCTCTTATCCCAGCCCTGAGGTGTCCGGCCGTGAGGCTTGCCGGCTTTACTTTCTGAAGGATAAGTATCTTTTTGGCTCGCCTACATCTTTGCTACTTCGGTCCGAAGCGATAAGGGCGCGGCGACCATTCTACGATGAGCGCTATGCGCCCTTCGAAGACGGCCATGCTTGCTTTGACCTGCTCCGGGCCTGGGATTTCGGCTTTGTCCACCAAGTTCTGACCTATTCACGCTGCGATAATGGGGGGATCATGTCACGCGTGCAGCAGTTCGGGATCGGACCCTTCGTGTATCTTTCGATGCTGGTCGCGCACGGCAAGGACTATCTTTCACGCGAGGAGTACAGCCAATACCTTAAGTGCGCCGAACGCGAATATTTCTTGGATCTTACAAAATCCGCCTGTGCTCTGCGCCCCGAGACTCGCGATTTCTGGGAATTCCATCGGAGTGGCTTGATGTCCATTGATTACTCCTTCGGCTGGAGGACGCTGGTGAGGTGGCTGCCGCGCGCGGTTAGCGAGAAAACGTGGGGCGCTTTCTGGAGAATGTGGGACAAAGACCGGCGTCCGGACCTGGACACCGGCCGTGCATTGCAGCAGCCCCGCGGGGCAGACCACAAGGGAGCGGACCGGCGAATACCTGGAATAGAATTGTAGCTCGGAGCTTCCCCCAAGCGATCCGCCATCCCCGCTATTTCGTTAAGCTCGCCTTCTTTGCGAATGGCCGCCAGTACTGAGTCTTGGATCAAAGGAACGATCACCTTACAGACGCGGACGCAAGTTCTGCCACGTCAGGCCGGAACTGCGAGGAACCATTTTCTGTTCGTCACGTCCGATTGGCTGGGAATGCAACCGGGAGGAGTCTCAGCCTATCTACATAGTCTCGCGCAAGGCCTCATAAGCCTTGGCGACACGGTGAAAATGCTGGCGATCGTTCAGCTCGACGAAAAAGAGCGGATACGATTCCTGGAAACGTACGAGGCATGGATGATTCCGTTCCAGGTCACACATGATGTTAAACCCACACACTGGCTGGGCAGGAAATGTGTTAGCCTGCTTGAAATCCTTCGATGTCTGAGCCCCAAGTGTCGCCGCCTTCTGGAGAGGACCTCCTTTTTTGAGGCATCGACCGCTTCGATCACAAGAGTGGAGAGGCTTCTGTCAAAGGAGAGGCCAACGACAATTGTATTTGGGGACATAGACTTTAGACTCTACCCAGTTGCCTTGTTTTTGCAGGCGAGGAAGCGACCGTACGGGATAATCGCCCACGGTCGTGAGGTTGGGCGCCGCTCTGATGATAAAATAAACGGCGTCGTCATAAGGAAAGTCATGCTGAAAGGGGCTAGATGGATTGCAGCCAACTCCCGTCACACCAAGTCGCTGATCGAGGCATGGGGCATCCCAGAGAACAGAATCAAAATCGTCCACCCGCCGATATCCGAAGAGGCGATCAGGGAATCCGGTGTCTCTGAGCCTACGCCCGGGGAGGACGATAGCCTCGCTCTTGTCACGGTCTGCAGGCTGGTGAGGGACAAGGGGATTGACCTTGTGATACGCGCCTTGAAGATTCTGGCTGCAAGAGGGATCCCCTATCGCTATGTAATTGGCGGCGAGGGCCCCGAGAGAGGGCCTCTTGAGGCGCTCGCGGATGAACTGGGATTGCGGGACAAGGTCCACTTCAGGGGCTGGGTCGACGCCCAGGAAAAATGGTCTCTCCTGAGGAGCGCTGACGTTCTTGCGATGACCTCTCGGGCCGATTCAAAGGTCGAACAAGAAGGTTTCGGCATAGCCTTTGTCGAAGCTGCAGCATTTGGAGTTCCGGCGGTGGGATCGAGAAGCGGCGGCATCCCCGATGCTGTAGTTGATGGCGAAACGGGCATTCTCGTACCAGAGGAATCTCCTGTGGACCTGGCAGATGCCTTGACTTTCCTGTACCGGAACCCAGAAAGAAGGAAGGAGATGGGCAAGGCTGCCAGGGAAAGGGCCAGGAGGCAGTTCGCGCCGCAGGTCATTGCAGCTCGTTTTAGAGAGATTTCGAGCGGGGTCCAGCAATGATCTGGGAGAGACGGGCCAACTCTATTGCGCCCCTTCGTGCGTCCCAAGTCGGTGCGAAGCAGTCTGTACTTTTCAGCTTTCTCTTGAAATCCTGCATTGGGTCCTGACTCCGAGTCGGAGGCACAGGTTCCATCAGAAGTGTGAGACCTGGAAGACAGCCGGCCAAATCGTCGAGAGCTACCGGCAGTGGCGCAGCGGCCGAAAACAAGCCGGCGAGCCGCAGGGGGAAAGATACGGCGCATGAGGATCGCAGTCATCCTGTGCACATATAACCGCTTTGTTTGGAGTGCGGCGGCTTGCCGCCGCTTTTTCTAAGGCCAGCTTGCTGGCCGTCCAACCCCCAAGTGCGCCGCGAGCAAGCTCGCTGGCGCAAAGCGGCAGCAAGCTGCCGCACTCCAAAGCCGTCGCCGTCGCGCACCGGCGCGATCGTTGAAATAGGCCACTATGTCCTACCGAATCCCGAAACGGATAATTCAAACGGGAGAGCGAGCCGAGCAGCCACTCCCGATTCGAGCCTACATGGCGAGCGTAAGGCTGCTGAACCCCGACTACGAATACCTGTTCTTCGACGATGGACGGGTGGAAGATTTCATCGCCCAGGAGTTCCCCCAATACCGCGCCGTCTTTGAGTCATTCGAGGTTCCGATTCAGCGCTATGATTTCTTTCGATATCTCGCTGTTTACCAGTACGGCGGGTTCTATCTTGACCTGGATGTGTTGTTGGGCTCTGGCCTGTCGACCCTTTTGGAGACGGGCTGCGTCTTTCCCTTTGAGAGGCTCACTTTCAGCCATCGTCTGCGCACCGAGCTGGGCATGGACTGGGAAATAGGGAACTACGCCTTTGGGGCCGCTGCAGGGCACCCGTTTCTTGAAGCGATAATCAAGAATTGCGTCAGGGGCCAGAGGGATCCGCTGTGGGTCAAGTCGATGATGCGCGGAACCCCCCCTCTCCACAAGGACTTATACTCAATCTTTTACTCGACCGGCCCCGGCCTCTGCTCCCGGACGCTCGCTGAAAACCCGGAACTGGCGAAGATGGTCACCGTGCTCCTTCCGGATGATGTTTGCGATGTCCGGAAGTGGTATCAGTTTGGGGAGTATGGCGTTCACCTGGGGAACGGTTCATGGCGCCCCAAGGGGGGCTTTCTAACCGGCCTCCTCGGGTACCACCATTGGCGTTGGATGGAACGAAGGCTCCTGAAGAAGAGCCGCGCGTCGGGCAGCTCCAGACGACACCTCGTAGATTGTGGAGCTGTCGGTCGTCCTGGGACCTCCGCGGCCGAATGAGTGAGAAGTACCGGTTCTTGACGGCAATTCAGTGTTACGGCGGGCTTCTGACGTTTGATAGGTTAGGAGGGCAGCGACTATGAAGCGTGCGTTCGTCCTGCTTGCGCTCGTAATCACGGCTTGGTTCCTCTTGAGGTTGACTGGGGCTTTCAAAGCCCGAGCGGGACAAGCCGTTCCTGTCCTCGAAATCACATCGAGCGGAGCTGCGACCGCGACGCACGGATGGATCTGGCTTCAAGATGAAAGCGCCAGCGTTGCCGCGAACGAATTCAGCGGCATCCAGGCTGCGTGCGCCGAGGGCGCGGATACCTGCACCTTTAGGATTCTCCCCACCACCCTCGGCAGCTCACGCGCGGTGGGGGTGATCACGACTAACGACGTAACCATTTCCTCCGCCTACGATTGCGCGGTTTCCACCGGCTGCAATGCCTCGAATGCGATCGATAGCTTCTCGCTTTGCGCGGCGAGCGCCTGCCACATTGTGAATTCCGGGAACGACAATATGGACGGAGCTTACGTGGCTTCGGGATCGTCGGGCGCAGCCTACGTCACCATCAACCTGTCGGGGAACTCGAGCGGCAGCTATTTCTACGTTTATTTCGCCGAGTTGCTCAGCCCGCCGGGCACCACGGCCTCCCTGGACGTGTTGGGCACTGCGGACAGTCCTTATTGCTATTCCTGCACGGCTGACTATCAAGGCCCGAACGGGTCGCTGCCCATCACCGCCACGGATGCCATCATCACCTTTGTGGACGCCAACCCGCTATTCGGATTCAACGCACCCTGGGGCAAGGACTTTATAGGCTCCATTTATGCAATAAACACGCGGTCGGCCCCGGCGATTACGTTCACGAACACCCCAGCCACTTACTTCACTTTCGTTACTCTGGCCTTCAAGACGAACGCCGGGCGCTTTAAGCCTCCTCCAACCCCGTTCTCTCAGGTCAATTTGACGCCAGACATCATCGTCAGCGGGGTTAGCTGCTCGCCAACCTGCAACGTGCAGCCGAGTAATTTCTCAAGTGGCTCGGGCGATTTGATATTCCTGCAGGCTTTCAGCGACAACTCAAGCTCGAGTTCGGCCGTCATCTCGTCGGCGTCAATTGGCGGCGACGCGATGACAGTGCCCGCGGGGTCGGGTACCTGTCAGAACACCTCACTGTACGCTGTCAGTTGTGCCTATCTGCTTTCAGGACCGTCAGAGGCCACCTATGCGGCGGTTACGACGGGAACAAGCGGCACATATAACTTTGCCCTTTACGACATTCACCGTCCCAGCGGCTCCTGGGCTTTGGACGCTCAGGGGTCTGCCTACAACAGTATCCCGAGTGCGACTCCGCCCGGCGTCGCTTTGTCTCTTACTGGAAAGTCAGACGCGGTTTTCCAGTCAATTATGGACGGCGCCGGTTACATGTTCAGCAGCACGATCGATCCCCTACCTGACGGGACGCGGTTTTTGGGCAGTGGATATGCGGGGGACGCACCGGCCCTGCTGATGAACACAACCGACGGGAGGCGTCCCATTTGGTTGCTGAGTTCCAGAGTAACTTCCGTTGTGACAGCGGTCGCCTTCAAATGAACAAGCTGCAAATGCAAATAAGGGGCTTGACTTTTAGGCTGCGCAGTGGTATCGGTAAATGTCTACATGACAGCCGGTTTGAGCTTCGCTCATTCCATCGGCCCGACGCCACCTACCGGACACCGTTTTGGCAAGCGAACCCGAGCCAACCCGACGCGCTCAACCCTAATTGCCTCAGATATTTATCCCCAAAATGCAGAGGAGCGAGCCCGACGGGCTTATCCCGCGTATTTTCAGCAGCTTAACCCCGAAAAAAGGGTCGTTTTTCGGCAAGAAGGGTGTCCGAAGGCAAACTTACAGACCGGGAGCTCAAGTTGCCAGTTTTCGGTTCTCCGGTTTTCGGGCCGCTCTCCTCAGCAGCAGCGACAAATATCGCCTGCGGCATGAGCTGTGCGGCGAGTGAAACATGGCATACGAAACTGGAATGTTGCAGCAAACAAGGAAGTTATTAAAATATCTCCCCGGTTGCGGATTGGGGACCGGAATCTGGCACGGGCATTTTAGCCGAGGCTTCTTCACGGGCGGGACTGCCCCGCGCTCCCGAGCAAAGGAATCTCTTATAAAAAACCGGGACCTAGCCCGTAAGTCCAATTGAATCAATTCAAGTGTGTAAAAAGGTAACAAAAACGAACGACTTTTACGACGTTTTCGGAGGGGAATCGACGGTTTTCGGAAGAAATCTTAGAGTTCGGCGGGCTTTTTGACGTAAAACAGGCGAAGCGTGAGAGCGGGTCGTACTTTGCGGTTTACCCGCGGAGACCGGACAGCCTGTTGCCTAAAGGGGTTATTATGAACCCTCGCAGCAGGCACTTCCAATCATAATAGGGTACGATTAGACATGGCTGAAGAAACCCAGGGCATGACTGAAGAATCCCTGGACCTAAGCAAGACAATACACCAACTTCTGGGGGTCGCCATCCGCCGTCGGTGGTGGGTGGTGGCGAGCACCTGCGTTGTTTCCGCCGGAGTGGCGCTCGGTTCGCTCCTGCTTCCGAACCGGTACACGTCAGAAGCCACGATTCTCGTCGTCCAGCAACAAGTGCCGGAACGATACGTGGTTCCCAATACAACGTACAGCGTGCGGCAGGCGCTCGATTCATTGACGGAGGCGGTTCTGTCACGTTCCCGCCTGCTTTCCATGATTAATGACTTCGATCTTTATCCGCGCGAAAGAAAACGTTTGGGCCCGGAAGGCCTGGTCCAGTTGATGCGGAATGATGTTCAGATTGACCCGATTGAGAAGGACACCACGCAGAACCCGCAGAACGATATCAATGCTTTCCAGATTTCCTTTACTGCAGGCGATCCACTGGTCGCCCAAGAGGTTACGAGGCAATTGACCTCATCCTTTATCAACGAGAACCTGAAACTCCAGGAACAGCATGATCTCGGCACAACAGACTTTTTGAAGGACCAACTGGCCGCCGCGGAGCAGGATCTGAAGGATCATGAGGAGCGCCTCAAGAATTTCCAAACGCAGAATCTCGGAGAGCTTCCGGAGCAGCAGTCGGGTAATCTCGAGATCCTGTCCGGCCTGCACACGCAATTGCAAAGCACGATGACGGAGATCAACCGCGCACAAGAGCAGCGAGTGTACCTGTCGTCGCTGCTCAACCAATACCAGGACCTGACGAATGCGGGAAAGCCTGTGCCCGGCGGTGCGGCGCCCGGGGACCCGATCCCGGCAGCCGAAGCGGAACTGAATCGCCTGGAATCGGAACGAGCGTCCCTGCTGGCTCAATTCACGCCTCAATATCCCGACGTGGTTGAAACAAATCGAAAGATTGACGATCAAAAACAGCTGCTGGCAAGCCTCAAAGCTGCGAAGACCCATCCGGAACAAGGAAAACAAACCGAAGGATCAGCGGCTGCTACGCCGGGGGTGAGCGATGCAGAGGCTCAGCTCAGAAGCCAGCTTGAGGCGAACCGTTTGCAGATGGAGGACCTCACCAAGAGCCAGAAGCGGCTCGAGTCGCAGATCGCCCAATACGAACAGCGGATCAACCTGACTCCGGTCCGAGAACAGCAGCTCACTGACATTCTGCGAGGTTATGACATTGCCAAAAAGCATTATGATGACTTGAGCGTTAACGTTAACCAATCAGAGATGGCTAGCAGTCTGGCCAAGCGGCAACAAGGCCAGGAGTTCACACCGGTCGATGCCGCTAGCCTCCCGACGAAGCCATCCAGTCCGGACCGCCGCAAGATCGCACTGGGCGGCGCCGCAGCGGGGCTTTTCTTGGGGATCGCCTTAGCGTTCCTGGTTGAGTCCGGAGATCACTCATTCTATGACGAGAAGGACTTGATCCAGCGATTCAAGACGCCCATCGTCGTCGCAGTGCCTTTCCTATTGACTCCTCTGGACCAGCGAAGACGGTCTAGGAGGAAAGTCCTTGAGTGGCTGGGCGCAATCGTGATGGTGCTCTTGGTGCTGGCTGTTGAGCTCTACGTCGGACTGCACGCATAGAGGACAGCCTGAAAGCGTTTCTTGGCCTGGCGATGCGATCGACGAGGATCTTGACGCAGCCAAGTGAATTCGTGTACAAGCTGCGAGAACTGTAGCGGATGGCATTAAGCGAAGCGATCGGTTGGACGAAATGAAAGGGCAGAGGGACCGCTGCTGTTGATGTTGCTGATTGTTCGGCCAGCGCTGCACCCAAAAGGAAAACTATGAGCCGTCTCTTTGAAGCATTGAAAAAGGCGGAAACTAGGAGGCCAGACGAGGAATTAGCTTCTCCGGAACCGTTTCTTGAAATTGCCGGAAACACGCACGACTCGCTGTCCGAAGTGCCGAATGAGAGCGCGAACATCACTTTGGAAAGTCGGCTCGCAGTTTGGAGCAACCCGCAGTCTCTCGCTGCAGACCGGTTTCGCGTGCTCCGGATACAACTCCAAAAGCTTCAGGCTGCAGGAAGATTGAAAACCCTGCTGGTGACCAGCCCCACGGCCGAAGATGGGAAGTCGACGGTGGTTCTCAACCTTGCCACAGCGCTGGCGGACCACGGCAAGCACCGCGTTCTGCTCGTTGAGGCTGATTTGCGTTGTCCACGCCTTCCCGGACGGCTGGGACTGAAGCCGTGGTCGGGTTTGTCAGACCGCTTAAAGGACGGTTCCGATCCTATTTCGTCGTTGCGCCGCATCGATCCCCTGGCATTCTATTTGCTGCCGGCTGGCGAACCCGCAGAGGGCCCAACCGAACTGCTCCAGTCCGAGCACTTTGCCGGGCTTCTCAAAACTCTAAGCCCGTGTTTCGATTGGATTCTCGTCGACTCGCCACCGACGGCCCCGATTGCGGATGTCATGGTTCTCAGGCAGCGTGCCGACGGATGCTTGCTGGTCGTTCGATCCGGAGCGACGCCGCGGGAGGCAGTATCGGAGGCACTAGGGCAGCTCGGAGAAGGATTCGTGAATGGTATCGTCTTGAACGGGTTGGAAGGCATGGAAGCTGGGTACGGCGGGTATTACGGCAAGTATTACGGGTACCGGAGCCGGAATGCGGCGGTCAGCGCCATGACCTCCGCTTCCAACGGTGTTCCCGAACCCTAACTGAGACAGTCACTCGGCCCGGGTGCCGCGAGCCTGGGCCCCCAACCATTTCTCCATCTACGCCAAGCTCACTCTTCGAGTCGAAGCACGAATCTCCCCAGAACAAAACCCCATGAACAACACAACTAAACACCGCTGCGCGCTTATAGCCGCCAGGGAGCCCCTGATCCGTTTCGGAATCCGCAAGCTGCTTGAGACGCAAGAGTGCCTGAATGTTATTGCGGAGGCGCCCAGCATATCCGAGGCAGCAAGCATGGTTGAGAAGCTCAAGCCCGACCTTCTCCTGTTGGACTTCTCCACGTTCGAAGGAGGACTTCGTGCCATAAGGGACTTAACGTTCATCCGTCCTTCCACGTGCACCATTGTGATCGTTCGGTCCGCCGAGAACAACCGGACGAGTGAGGCGCTTGCGTCCGGAGCCAGGGGCGTCATTCCGAGAGGTTCACCAACCGAGATTCTGCTCGACTGCGTACGAACTGTGCTGGCAGGACGGTGTTGGTCTGGCGAGAAAACCGTGCCGGCGCTCGCTGAAGGCAAGCCGCAATTCCCCCTTCCCCCGCCCAGGCGGCGCACTCCAAACGGCTACGGGCTGACGCCGCGCGAGCTGGACGTGATTGGCACCATTTTGAATGGGTGTTCAAACAAAGATGTGGGAAAACAGTTCTCGATCAGCGAGCGCACGGTGAAACATCACTTGAGCAATATCTTTCAAAAGCTGGAAGTTTCAAGCCGCCTGGAGCTTGCGGTTTTTGCCCTGAATCACGGCTTTGGGAAGGAATGAAACGAGCTTCGCTCATCCGTCAAACCGACCCGGGAGAGACGCGGCGCAGGGACCTTTAAACGGTCCCGTTGCGCCGCGTACCAAGCAGAAAGCAACCCAGCTGTGCCGCCTTGTGCGCTTTATTTCCCGCCTGATCGGACTCGCGGACCCGTTTTTGAAGAGTCGAACGACTGGCTTTGCGTTGTTCTTCGCACTGTCTGCCGTAATTTTTTGGGCGCCACTGAAGTCTCTGGTGAGCCTTTCTCTGAGCAGCGAGGCCTGCTCGCAAATTGTCCTGATTCCAGTGATCAGCGCCGGCCTGATCGTCGCGGAGCGAAGGAGGATATTCGCCAAGCCACGTTATTCGCCGGTTGCGGGTGCAGTTTTGCTGGCTGCAGCGATCTTTTGCTTCAGCCTCGCCCGAGCGCTTTCTCGTTCACTTGGCCCGAGCGACGGGTTGTGCCTCATCGCCGCCTCGATGGTCCTGGTCTGGCTTGCTGGCTTCACCTGCTTTTACGGCGTTCAGGCATCCCGAGCCTCAGGCTTCGCGCTTCTGTTCCTGTTCCTGATGATTCCCGTGCCCGAGTTCTTGCTAGCAAAAATTATTCTGGCCCTGCGACAGGGGTCGGCGGTCGCGTTGAGCATGTTGTACAGCTTGTTGCAGGTACCGTTCCAGCGGGACGGATTTGTTTTCTCGCTGCCGGGCGTGAATATCAGCATCGCGCCGGAGTGCAGTGGCATCCGGTCGAGCATCTCGCTTTTCATCACTGGCCTGCTCGCAGCTCACTTCTTTCTCAAGGCCGCCTGGAGAAAAGCTCTCTTGATGCTTTTCGTCGTTCCCATTGTCATGCTGAAGAATGCGATTCGCGTCGCCACGATTTCATTGCTCGCGGTTTACGTGGACCCAAGCTTCCTCACCGGCCGGCTCCATTTCCACGGAGGAATTGTCTTCGCGATTCTCTCGGTGGGGATGCTCGTACCGATACTCTGCCTTCTGCATTGGTTGGAGAAACGCATCGCCGGAGAATGCGGGTTTATTGGAACCGCGACTGTGGAGGACCCGGTTGCCTGACGCGGCAGCTCGCGAGTCCGCACAGAAGCGCCGGCGCGTCGACGGTCTCATGCACTCCCCGCTTTCTATTGCTGAGCCGCCAGCGCAGGGCTTCGAGGGACTCGCTCTTGATCTGCGACACGCGTCCGGCGGTGACCTTGAGCATGGACGCAATCGAGTGCTGGGCCACGCCGTACATCATGGCCAGGGTCACTTGTCGTTGCTGATCGGGAAGCTGACCGATGAGCTTCTCGAGATCCACCCGGCACTCCACTTTCTTGAGCTCTGCGCACGTCACCGGCTGGGAGGTGAGGAGGTCTTCATCTTCTCTTTGGAGCACCTCACCGTTATTGAAGTAGGGGAAGGACCGGAGAAAATCGAGCATTGCCCATCGTATGCGGCGCGCGAAATAGGTCTTCGACGCCGAAAGCGCCGGATCAAAATGATC
>JASHPE010000469.1 GCA_030038235.1 Terriglobia bacterium | reverse complement strand
TTTGCGGCGATGGTCGCTCGCGCCTTCACGCCGGGCGCACCCCCTGACCCGGCGGCCGTCGAGCGCGGCCAGAAACTATTCGCCCCCACGTGCGGCTTTTGTCACGCACCTGACGGCACGGGCAAGAGCGGTCCTGATCTGGTGGCAGACGCGATGGTGATCCGCGATAATGGCGGCGACCTTATCGGACGCGTCATCCACGAAGGCCGGCCCGGTAAAGGAATGCCGGCGTTTGCTGACTTGACCCTGGCGCAGATCTCCGACATTTCCGCATTCCTGCACTCCGAGATCCGCGGGGCGGCTAACCGCTTCGCCTATAGCTTCCATGAAGTGGTTACCGGCAATCCTCAGGCGGGCGAAGCCTATTTCAACGGAGCAGGCAAGTGCAATACATGCCACTCCGTCACCGGCGATCTGGCGGGGATCGCCGCCAAGTACCAGCCTCCCGATCTCCAGGCGCGGCTCGTCTATCCCGGCCCGTCGTTCCCAGGCTCCGGAGGGCCTCCCCCGAAACCCGCAACGGTCACAGTGACGTTGCCCTCCGGCGAAAAGGTCTCAGGCACGCTTAGTACCCGGAATCCGTTTGAGATCACCGTGAAGGACGAATCGGGCTCGCTTCGCACTTTGCCTGTGGACGGCGCCAAGATCGAGCTTCACGATCCCCTCGCGGCCCACAAGGAACTGATCGATACAATTACCGACACCGAAATGCACGACGTATTGGCTTATCTGGAGACCCTGAAATGAAGTCGCGCCTCTCATTCATTGCCCTTCTGCTCCTAATCCCGGCGGCTGTGCTGCGGGGACAAGGACTCGATCCGGCCGCGCTGCTCAAGCAGCCTACCGACACCTGGCCCACCTTTAACGGTGACTATTCGGGCCGCCGTTACAGCCCGCTTGCTCAGATTGATTCCTCGAACGTCGGCACCATCACCAAGGCGTGGACCTGGCGCGTGAGCGGCCCACACGCTGCCCAGGTCACGCTCGGGTCGGCGGTGAAAGCAACGCCCCTTGAAGTGAACGGCGTACTTTACTTTTCCGAGCCTGACAACGTCTGGGCCGTCGATGCGCGCACAGGGGCTGAGATCTGGCATTACCAGTATCCGCCCAACGACGGATTACACATCGGCAGCCGGGGCGTGGCCATGTACGGCGACTGGCTCTACTTTGAGACGCCCGACAATTTCCTGATCTCGCTCGATGCCAGGACGGGCAAGGAACGCTGGCGCCAGGAAATGGCAGACGTGAAGCTCGATTACTTTTCCACCATGGCGCCCGTGGTGGTGAAAAACCACATCATCTGCAGCGTAGGCGGCGACACGCTCGACAACCCCGGATATCTTGAGGCCCGCGATCCCGAGACCGGCGACTTGCAGTGGCAGTGGTTCACTGAGCCGCGGCCGGGCCAGCCCGGCGCGGAAACGTGGCCGGACGCCGGCGCCATGGAGCACGGCGGAGGCATGCCGTGGGTGCCGGGCACTTACGACCCGGAGCTGAACCTGATCTATTGGGGCGTCGGCAATCCGAATCCCGTGCATGCGGGATCGGGACGCATGGGCGCGAATCTCTGGACCGATTGCATCGTGGCCCTCAATCCTGACACCGGAAAGCTGGTGTGGTACTACCAGACCACGCCGCACGACACGCACGACTGGGACAGCGTTCAGACCCCGGTTCTGTTTGACGCCATGTTCGACGGCAAGCCGCGCAAGCTGCTGGCGCAGGCGAACCGGAACGGCTTTTTCTTTCTGCTCGATCGCACCAACGGCGAGCATCTGCTTACCGCCCCCTTTGCAAAGACCAACTGGTCCATGGGGATGGATTCCCAGGGCCGGCCGATCATGAATCCGGCCAAGGAACCCACTCACGACGGAGTGCTCGTCTGCCCCAGTTCCGGCGGGGCCACGAACTGGTTCTCACCGGCGTTCGATCCGGCGGTGGGGCGGCTTTATGTGCTGGCTTCCGACAACTGCAGCGTGTTCTACTTGACGGCGGAAGGCAAGGGCGAGGGCTTTGCCGGGCGCGACTTCGGACTTGGCGCCGGCCAGGATGCCCTGCGCGCCATCGACTTCAAAACCGGCAAGGTGGTTTGGAGCTTTGACGGCGGAAGCGGCGGCGGGCTCCTGGCGACCGCCGGCCAGGTTCTGTTTTCCGGGTGCCAGGGCGGATACCTGGTGGCTCTCGACCCGGAGACGGGAACGGTGCTGTGGCACGCGCGCGCCGGCCGCTCTACGAACCCCCCAATCACCTATGAGCTCGATGGGCGGCAGTACGTGGTGTTCGGCGTGGGGGACTCGATGATGGCGTTCACACTGCCGCGCCCATGACCGCCTTGTGGCGTTCAGACCGGAGTCAGCGATGTCTTACCTGTCCAAGCTGATCGCTCTCGGGGCGACGCTTTTGCTTCCCGCCGCGATGCCGGAGCCTGTGAATAGCCCGGTGCGCATCGATACGGGCCTGGTCTCCGGAACCACCGATGGTGGCGTCACCGCATATTTCGGTATTCCGTTCGCTGCGCCTCCGGTTGGACAGTTACGGTGGCATCCGCCGCAGCCTGCTGCTCATTGGGACGGCGTGCGTGCCGCAGACCATTTCGGCGCGAGTTGCATGCAAGATGAAGTCGGCTCCCGCCTTCCCTGGACCAAAGAATTCATGACGCAGGGTCCGATTAGCGAGGACTGCCTCTTTCTCAACGTCTGGACGACCGCCAAATCGCCACGCGAGAAGCAAGCCGTCATGGTCTTCCTTTACGGCGGCGGCTTCAGCGAGGGATCAAGTTCGGTGGCGGTCTATGACGGCGCGGCGCTCGCACGGAAGGGTGTAGTCGTGGTGACCCCCAATTACCGCGTCGGTCCGCTCGGATTTCTGGTTTACCCCGAGCTGACAAAGGAATCCGAGCATCACTCCTCGGGAAACTATGGGTTGCTGGATCAGATTGCAGCTCTCCAATGGGTGCAGCGGAACATTGCCGCGTTCGGTGGCGACCCGAATCGCGTGACGATCTTCGGACAATCCGCCGGCGCGATCTCGGTGGCCGACCTGATGCGATCGCCTTTGGCACAGGGCCTCTTTGCGCGCGCCATCGCGGAAAGCGGGCCCGGGTTGTTCCCGGAGAACCTCATGGGAGGTGCTGATACGCTCGAAAAGCGTGAGCAGCAAGGCGTGAAATACGCCGAATCGAAGGGCGCTCATTCGCTCGCCGATCTGCGCGCCTTGCCTGCGGCTGATTTCTACAAGCGCGATCCGGGCGCGAGGGGTCCGGCGGGGGTTGGCGGGCCGGTGACGGACGGCTGGGTGCTGACGGCGGAGCATCCGGCGCGCGAGGCTCCGCTGGTCGTCGGCATGGTCGCAGGCGACGCCGCTTTCGCAAGCTTTTTCGGACCGCAGGCTGCGCCGACCGTCGCGGGCTACACCAGTGCCGCGCAGAAGACCTATGGCGACAGGGCTGCCGCGTTTCTGAAGCTCTATCCTGCCGAAAAGGATAGCGACGTTTCCGCCGCCAAGGCGGCGAGCCAGACGGACCGGGCGCGCGTGTCCCTCGACGTTTGGTGCCAGAACCAGGTCAAGCACAGCGAAACCGTCTATACGTATTATTTCGATCACGCCATTCCATGGCCGGCGCATCCTGAATTCGGCGCTTTCCACAGTTCGGAAGTGCCATACATATTCGAGACGCTGAAGCTTATGGATCGACCCTGGACGGCGGAGGATTTCAAGCTCTCCGAGATCGTGTCGTCTTACTGGTCGAACTTTGCCAAGGCGGGCGATCCCAACGGGTCGGGCCTGCCTCAGTGGCCGGCCTATAATCCAGACAGCCACGGCACGATGGAATTGGGAGGTCACGTGGGACCGATACCTGAGGCCGATCCCGCCAAGGCGGAGTTTTTCATCAGCTACTTCAAAGAGTGATTCGCCGCAAGACCAGCCAGTAAGATCAATGCCACGGCGCCAAATTCTGAAAGACTCCGGCCGCGCGGAGACCGCGCTGGCGGTCGGGATTCCGGTAACAGATGCTGCCAGCCGGAATCAGAGACGGGAAAGCGGTCTTGCGCTGTGTCGCGGGGCGCGCTGATCACCGAGAAAAACTTTCGCCGCATCATGGGTTGCAAGGACCCGTGGATGATCAAAGCAGCGTTGGGCAGAAATTGTGACTCGTCGAAGGAGAAAGCGGCCGGAATATGGCTCGAGCCGTCGTTCGACCTCTAACGAAGTTCGGGACACCGTCAACGAACTCACTATCTCACGTAGAATCAGCGGAGGCGGTTTCAGACGGTCGACGGGCGCCACTCTGCGCGGCGGAGTGCCAACCGCTGACTGTCGACTGCCGACTAAATAAGGATACAATCGGAAGCCATGCCGGAGACGAAAATCGCAACGCCGCAGCCAAGGAGCCGGACGCGAAGCGCGCCTGCGAATGGTCCGCAACTGACCCGGGGACTGGGCCCTTACGCGACAACGGCCGTCGTGGCCGGCACGGTAATCGGCACCGGCATCTTCCTAGTCCCGAGCCAGATGCTGGCGCATACCGGAAGCCCGCTCAAGGTGATGGAGGTCTGGGTCTTTGCCGGCGTCCTCAGCCTGTTCGGAGCGCTCGGCTACGCGGAACTGGGCGGGGCGCTGCCCGAGGCCGGCGGCGAATACGTCTACCTGCGCGAGTCGTACGGGCGCGGCATGGGATTCGTTTACGGCTGGAGCCAGTTCCTGGTGGCCAAAGCCGCCTCAATCGCGACCATCGCCACCGGATTCATGCTTTACGTGTCGTATTTCTTCCCTTCCCTGAACGACGTCCTGTGGCGGATCCCTTTCGGCCGCGACGCAGCATTCAGCCTCACCGGTCTGCAGATTGGCTCCGCGCTGATCATCTTCCTGCTCTCCGGAATCAACGTGCTCGGCGTGCGGCGCAGCGGCGCCCTGCAGACCGTTTTCACGGTAGCGAAGCTCTCGGTGTTGGTGGTTCTGATTGTGGCCGGCATCGCGCTCGGCCATGGGTCTTTCGAACACTTCCGCGCGGCCGTGCCCGCAGCAGCCGGAACCTCGGGCTTCCTGCTTGCCACCGTCTCCGCGTTGTGGGCGTACGATGGCTGGAACAATCTCAGCATGGTCGGGGCCGAGGTCCAGAACCCGCAGCGCAATATGCCGCGCGCGCTGATCATCGGAATGCTGATCGTGCTGGGTGTTTACTTGCTGGCAAACATCTCCTATTTCTACGTGCTGACGCCCGGAGAAGCGCTGGCGACAACCACCATTGCTCTCAGCGCCGCGCGACGCTTCCTCGGCGCCGGCGGCGGCACCTTTGTGGCCGTGGGCGTGATGATTTCCAGCTTCGCGGCGCTCAACGGCTCGGTGCTCACAGGCTCGCGGATTCCTTATGCCCAGGCACACGACGGCCTATTTCCCATGCGACTGGCGCGCGTTCATCCGCGGTTCCATACACCGGCCATAGCGATCATGGCGCAGGCGGCCGTGGCCGGAGTCTTTGCCTTGACCGGAGCATACGAAGCGCTTTACACGAAAGCGATTTATTCGGAGTGGATCTTCTACGCGCTGGTTACTGCCGGAATTATTATCCTGCGCCGTCGCCGGGAGGATCTCGCTCGACCGTACCGGACTTGGGGATATCCTGTGGTGCCTGTGGTTTTCGTCACGGTCGCAGTGCTGATCTTGGGCGACACGCTGATCCAGCGTCCGGCAGACGCGCTGTGGTGCATCGGCCTGACCGCCTCGGGCATCCCCGCCTATTTCCTCTGGAAAGCGTGGAAGGCGCGGAGCGATGCGGCGTCCGGAGCCGGCCTGGCGCAGCCGCGGTCGACGCCTTCGGGGTTTGTCTGATAATTACCCATTAACCCAGACTACGTCGGAAGAATCTTGGGCGTAACAATGAACAGCAGCTCGTCCTTCTGCTCCTCGCGGTCCGAAGACTTGAAGAAGTTGCCGAGCACGGGAACGCTTCCGAGTCCGGGGACCTGCGTCACCGACTTCGTATTCGAGGTCACTTTGATTCCGCCGAACACCACCACGCCGCCGTCGGAGACGAGCACCTGAGTGGTCGCCGCTTGCGTATTGATCTCGGGACTGCTGGTGCCGCTGATGACCGGACCGGGCGAGTTGTTCTGGACCAGGATGTTCAGGAAAATGTGGCCGTCGTCGGTCACCTGTGGGGTGACGAGCAGTGTCAGCGTGGCATTGATATAAACCGTGGTCACGGTGTTGTTCACCGTGGTCTGTACCGGTATTTGCGTGCCCTGCAGGACCGATCCTGGGATGTTGTTCTGCGTCACGATGGTCGGGGCCGAAATGGTCCTGGCTTTGTTATTGGTTTCAGCCGCGGCAAGAGCGGCGCTGATGAGATACTTTGCGCTTTGAGCCGAAAGTGCGTAGGCTCCGAAGCCGGTAACGGGCGTCTGGGTTATCGTCGGCAAATTGGTTCCGCTCGACGTGGGGTAGGTCGAGACGGGCGCACCGGATTGCGAGGCCGGCGGCGTCCCTTGCGCCGAAGCTCCATTTGAGGTCGTGCCTCCGCCGGTCACCGATCCGGATGGGTTTCGCAGAAAGTTGGTCAGCGATCCTTGTATTTGATGCACCACGTCGCTCGTCGTGAGGACGATCTGCGCCTCAATGGACACCTGGCGCGCTTTATGGTCGAGCTTGTCGATGACGCCTTCGATCACAGGAATCTGGCTGGGCACGTCCGAGACAACCACGGCGTTGTTGCGAGGGTCGGCGACCACGGTTCCGCGGCGGGTGAGGATGGACAGCGCCATCGTCTTAAGAATGGTCGCCACGCCGGGGATCAGGGTAAGGCCGGTGACGCCGCCCTGAGTTTGGCCGCCGCTGCCTCCGCTGCTGGTGCTGTTTAGATTCACATCCGCGGCGCTGGCAAATTTCAGATAGCGCACCACGGTGACGAGTTGCGACGACGCGGCCTGAGCCTGCGCCAGTTTGGCGCGGCTCTCAGCCTGGGCGGAGAGCGTGTCCAGCCGCGCCACGCGGAGTACGTTCCCCTCCAGCGTCTTGTCCAGTCCGTTGTTCATCAGGACCACGTCAAGAGCCTGGTCCCAAGGCACATCGTCGAGCGCCACCGTCACCGTTCCGGTCACATTGGAGTCGACCACGATATTCAGCCCGCTGATCTGATGGATGAGCCGGAAGAAGTCCTTCAGGTCGACGTCCTTGAGGTTCAGCGAGATCTTCTCGCCCGTGTATTTCGAGCCCACCACGCCGGATGCGTTGCCGGCCGACGCAGCGGCAGGCTGTGAAGTCGTCGACTGGGCACGAACCCCGTGGGACGGTTCGAGTAGCGCAGCCGCGGCAATGGCGAGCATGGCCAAAAACAACCGAAAGCGAGTCCGACGATGTGGCTTCTGAATCATCACTGGCCTCCCGCGCCTGGCCCAATACGCAGCGCGATTTCGCCCGAGCCCGCGTGGGGAGCGGAGCCGGTCCGCCGGATGTAGAGCGCGTCCGACGTGATTCGGATCACTTGGCCGTCGAAAAGTTGGTCGCCCTCACGGAGGAAATAGGACAAATTGCTCTGGCCTGCAACCATGGCGATCATATGGTGGGTGACCTCTTCGCGGACCACGCCTTGCAGGCGCACCTGGTCCATGAGTAATCCGCGGACACCCGGCGGCCGAGGCTCGGCCGGATGTGAACCCTTGGGCGCGGGGTCTCGCTTCGCCTCTTCCGGCGCACGAAACGGATCGCGCAGACCCGGGATCGGAGCGGAGACGCTTGTCGACGTGACGCGAGACGGCTGCAGCGAGGGTTCAGGCACTGCGGCGGTCCGCAGGGGCACAGGGTTCGTAGGAGTGCCTGGGCTACCCCCCTTTGTAGCCGTGGTACTGGGCCGCATGGCAACGGAGTTAGCCCCCGGGTTTGCTCGCAGCTTTGCCGTGGCGCCCGCAACGAGAACCATCAAAGCGAGCCCCGCGGGGCGTCGCGGGACAAATGTGTGAGTCGAACCAGCGTTCATCACGATCCTCTACTTCTTCACCGACGTTGGCGCTGCAGCTGCAGCAGGCGTCGCTGCCGTACGATTGCAATAGGTCGAGAGCACAAAGTCCGCCGCCACTGTCTCCCGCGGAGCCAGGGTAAAGGCGCCGGGACCGGCAGTGGTTGCCGCGCGCAGACCCAAGTCACTGACGTTCGTGACGCGTGCGGACCCGCCGAGCTGATCGAAAAAGCGCACAAGCGCGTCGTATTCTCCGTCCACATGCAGCTTCGCGGGCAACTCGACATAGGCATCAGCAGTGACAGGTGGCTGGACTATCAGAGAACGGACGTGAACCCCCGACGCGCTCTCGGCGTCATGCACCAGCCGGACCAAGCCTGCCGGATCGGCATCGTCCGGAACCTTGGACCGCAGGTCCTCGAGCCGTGCCTCAGCGTCTTGCAGCCGCTTTTGGTACAGCGCGCGCTGCAGTTCAAACGATCGGCTGGCGGCATTCTGGGCGCGTTGAGTTTGGATTGCGCTGCGTTCCCCAAAGCATTTCTGCGCACGCGGCCAGACGAAGTACCAGGCCACAACTGCGCCCATCAGGACAACGATACCCGCCAGGATTCCGGCTTGAACCTGCCGCGGGTACTCTTCGAGGCTCTTAGCCATGGTGCTTCTCCGCGCTCGCTGGCACCCCACTGGCCGGCGCTGCAGTCACAGGCTTGGCGCCGCTTGCCTGCGCCGCCGCTGCCAGTGCCGGCGGCGGCTGAAAGATAAAATCGACGCTGAACTTGAATCTCACGCCCAGGCCTTTGTCGTCGTCTTCGTGATATTCGCGCAGCATCACGGCGTGATATCCCTCTGACGCTTCGAGCGCCGCCACGAGATCGGCCACCGCGGTCACCGACGCCGCCGCGCCATTCAACGACAGGCGTCCGTCCCTCGGCGCTACCGATACGAGATTGAGCGCGGGCGCACGATTGACAGCCTCCTGCAACGTCACCAGAAAGGCGACCGGACCGCGGCGATTATCTTCGAGCGACTGGACTGCCGCGATCCGCCGGTTGATCTCCTGGACTTCCGACTCGTACCGCTTGTTCTCCGCGGCAATGCCTGCCACGCGGCTCGCCTCGACCTTCGCAGCGGCCTTCTGGGAATCGAGCCGCGTCTGCCACACGCCCAGCAGCCACCAGGCCGTTCCCAATATCGCAGCCACGACCGCGAACGTGAGCCCGAAGACGCGCCCCTGGAATACCGCCGGCGACCTTACAGGCTGCGCTTGCGGGTCATCAGCGACCGTTTCCGCCAGTAGGTTGATCCGCATCATCGCTCGTCAAAGCTCCTCAGTGCGAGGCCCACAGCGGTCGCCAGGCGCGGTGAGATTTCAGCCACATGCTCCGTGTCGAGGGTCGGGTCAGAGGCTCGTATGCCGCGCAGGGGATTGAGGATCTCGACCTGCACACTCAACTCGCGGTGCAGACGCTCGCAGATTCCCGGCAACGATGCCATGCCACCGGAGACATAGGCGGCATCGATGTTAGTCGCGCCGCTCGATCCGGCGACTTGATGCACATAGCTCACCGTCCGGTGGAGCTCACTTGCCAAGCCGTCGAGGAACGTTTCGCGTGCCGCATCGATCGCACCCATAAACGTCTCGGCCACAGCCGCGCCGTCCTTGCCTCTCTTAAACGCTTCCGCTTCGGCGGCGCTCAGGTTGAGCGATTTCTGCAGGGCCGCCGTATACTGCGCATCGGCAGGAATGTCGCGGGTGAAAACCGGCACGCCGTCGCGCACGATGCTGATGTTGATTAAGCTTGCGCCCACATCGATCAACGCCACCGTTTGACCCGGCGCGGGCTGGTAAGCATTCTCAAATGCAGTCTGGATGGCGAACGCGTCGACGTCCACAAGCACCGGGTTCCATCCGGCTGCTGTGACTGCCGCCACTCGATGGCCGATCATTTCACGGCGCGCTGCCACCAGCATAACGTCCAGCGTCTTCGGCGCCGTGCCTGGACCAAGCACCTGGTAGTCTATGTTCAACTCCGACACATCCGCCGAGAGCTGCCTCTGGCCCTCCGCCAGAACCGACTCTGCCAGCGCGTCGCCTTCGGCCTCCGGCACCAGGATTCGCTTCACCATCACCGCGCTTCCGGCAACCGACAAGGCCACGTTGCGCGCACTCACGTTGTGTTGCTCAAGCAGGCCCTTAAGAGCCTCGGACACTGCCGGCGCGTTGCGAATCTCGCCGTCCGAGATCGCCCCCGCTTCGAGTTCAGCAATGCCCGCGCTTGCGAGTCGCAGAGTCTTGCCCTTCTTCGCCAGCTCGACCACTTTCACCGAGCTCGATCCGATATCCACGCCGGCAAGCTCCGGCGACTTCTTCTTCCACCAGCCGAATCGCATGTGTTTACCGGGCCCGTTACCCTGGGCTCCACTTATAGCTTTCGGCAGGGACCTAACTGGACTTTAATAAAATGTGTAGGGACTTGCGGACCAGGACTGCGGCGGCGCGGTTCGCTTCAAGCGAAGGAAAATAATAGCCTATATAATTGGGCTCTGCATGATTAATGGACCTTGCGGACTTTCTTCTCCATGTAGTCCATCAGCAGGTACTGACCGAGCGTGTAGGGGGTGGTGAAGTAGGCCTTGCCGCGGCAGATTTCGGTGACCTTCTGCACGAAGTTCACCAGACCGTAGTCGGACGCCAGCATGAAGGTGTTAATTAGGATTCCGTTTCGCCGGCAGCGGCCCACCTCGCGCAGGGTTTCGGTCACGACCAGCGGGTCGAGTCCAAAGGCGTTCTTGTAGATGCGCCCGTCTTCGAGCGTCAGCGCGGACGGCTTCCCGTCGGTGATCATGATGATCTGCCGCATATCCTTCTTCTGCCGCGACAGCACCCGCTGCGCCAGCTTCAAACCCTCGCGCGTATTGGTGTAATACGGCCCCACTTTCACCCGCGCCAGTTGCCCGACCGGAATCTCCTCGGCCGAGTCGTGGAACAGCACCATGTGCAGCGAATCGCCCGGATACTGGCTGCGAATCAGGTGCGAGA
>JASHPE010000468.1 GCA_030038235.1 Terriglobia bacterium | reverse complement strand
GCTCCGAATAAGCATGAACAAGAAGGAGCAAACCATGGATTCGTACGTCGCGCGGCGGTTCGGAATTGTAGCCTTAGGCGCCCTGGTGGCAATGTCCACCATCGGATGTGCTACCAAGAAAATGGTAAACCAGGACGTTGACCAGTTGAACTCGAAGCTGACTAACCTCAACAACACTGTGAACCAGAAGACCTCGGAGAATGCCGAGGAGATCAAGTCTGTGGATGCCAGAGCCGAGACCGGAATTGCCCAGGCGCAGACGACCGGCGAGAACGCCGGTCAACAAGCGTCCAAGGCCGACCAGGACGCGCAGAGCGCCAATACGCTGGCGCAGCATGGCGTCGACGAGGCGACAAAGGTGCAGCAGACGGTAGATGGTATGGACAACCCTCAGCCGGTGAAAACGGCAACGGTGCTGTTTGCGTTGAACCGGAGCACGCTGAATTCTGACGCGAAAGCGCAGCTCGAGGCCCTTCAGCAGACGGTGTCCGGTCTGAAGTATTACACCGTCGACGTAACCGGCTATACGGATAAGACGGGCCCGGTAAGTTACAATCTGCAGTTAAGCCACCAGCGGGCAGACGCGGTGGTGCGCTACCTGACTGAAGACGACAAAATCCCTCTCGAGAAGATTCATGAACTCGGTTACGGCGAGGACATGCCGAAGGACAGCAACCACACGCGGTCGGGGCGCAAAGAGAATCGCCGGGTTGAGATAACGATACTGGCACCGCAGGGCGAAACTGCCGGAGGCTCGGCGGCCCTGTCCCAGCCGGCGCAACCCGGACAGACTCCCCAATAGGGATACTGCGGAGCTCTTGGTCGCTGTGTCTGCCGCGTCGGTGAAGTGCGCTTTGACTCTCTTGGGATGCCTGCAGGATGCTTTGAGGCGTCCTGGGGTGTGCAAGCATGCCTAGGCGGATGCTCTCTCCGCCGTCTTCTCTGTCACCTTCCGGTACAAATCCTCGTAGAGCGGAATGATTTTAGTGCTGCAGAATTTGTCGCTGGCGCGGCGGCGTGCGGCCTTGCCCATCTGCGCCAGTTGCCCAGGCTCGGTGAGGATGCGCAGGCAGCGCTCGGCCATGATCTCCACATTGCCCATTTCGACGAGGTAGCCCTCGATTCCATCGCGCACCACCTCCGGCAGGCCGCCCACGTTCGAGCAGACCGCGGGTACGCCACAGGCCATGGCTTCGAGCGCGGCCAAACCGAAGGACTCGATCTCGCTCGGAAGCAGCATCACGTCAGCGCAGTTCAAGAGAGTCTGCACGTGGCTCTGCTTTCCGAGAAAGATAGCGTCGCCGGTCAGACCCTTTTCGCGCACCAGCCACTCGGCGCGCGCGCGGTCCGGACCGTCGCCGATCATCAGGAGCTTGGCGGGAACCTCGCGCCGCACCCGGGCGAAGATCTCCACCACATCCCAGACTCGTTTCACGGGCCGGAAGTTCGAAAGGTGTGCCAGGACCTTCTCGCCGCCGGGGGCAAACTGGCTGCGGCGGCAGGCTCCATCCGCAGGCTTGAACACGTCACAATTGACGAAGTTCGGAATCACCTCGACCGGGCGCTGGATGCCGAACTCCTGCACGGTGACGCGCTGGAGATACTCGGAGATCGCGGTTACGGCGTCGCTTTGCTCGATGGAGAAACGCGTGATCGGCAGGTACGAGCGGTCGCTGCCCACCAGTGTGATGTCGGTCCCGTGCAGCGTGGTGACAAAAGGCAGGCGGCGCGGCTGAAACATGGCGCGAGCCAGATAGGCGCTCACCGAGTGCGGAATCGCGTAGTGAACGTGCAGCAGATCCAGATGCTCGCTGGCGGCGACGTCATACATTTTGCTGGCCAGCGACAGCGTATACGGCGGATGATCGAACAGCGGGTAATTCACCACCTCGACTTCATGAAAGCGAATGCGCTCGCTGGCCTCAGTGATCCGCACCGGCATCGCGTAACTGATGAAGTGGATTTCATGCCCGCGCGACGCTAGTTCCAGCCCCAGTTCCGTGGCCACCACTCCGCTGCCGCCGTACGTCGGATAGCACGTAATGCCGATTTTCATGGTGGGCTCGCGACGAGCAAATGGAGCGAGGACTTGCCTGCAGGACGACGCAAGCGGCGGGTTAGGAAGGGGGTGGGACTGATGGACTCTTCTGGGCTGCGGGGGCCGCGGCAGGCTTGGGAGGCTTGGGAGGTCCGAGCAGGACGATTTCCTTTATCGAGGGCCCGTTGTCCTTCTCCTGGTAATAGAGCAACACATTCCAGCCCAGCTTCACGTTATCGAGCGTGGCGTACTTGCCGTTCGCCATGGACACGCGGACACTCTTCTTGAAGGGGAAATACTCGTCCGTGCCATCGCGCGCTCCGGTCACTTCGAGCACGGAACCTTTTAGATCGAGGGACTTTACCGATCCGGTGAAGGCCTGGACGCCGGCGGCCGTCGGGAGCTTGTCGATGACCGGTATCTTACTCTTATGCTGGTCCGTGGTCTGCGCCCGCGAGGTCAGCCCGCCCAAAGCCAGCACGACGGTCGCAAGCAGAAGCAGACGGTCGAGATGGAGAGCCTTAGGGCCTCCGGAGTTATTACCTCTCACGATGTGGTCCAGATCTTGATTCATGACTCGTCTCGATGGTAAGTTACACAAGATACCCTGTCAAGCGCCGAACGAGGTAACGAAAGTCCAGTATGTGCAAGACGACGATTCGAACAGTAACGCTCGGGCTCGCCACACTGGCGATGCTCCTTGGCGGTGCGACGGTGGTGCTCGCGCAGGATACCGCCACACCGGCGCCCCAACGATCAGATGCCGGTTCGGCGCCGTCCGACACCGCCGACAAGCAGATACTCGATGCACTGCAAGGCTACGGCAAGCAATTCAAATTCACCGTTCTGCCCGCGCCCAGCGGCCCCTATCTGGTACGTGGCGGCGACTACATCAACGTCAATTTTACCATTGCAACCACGTTCAATGAGAGCGTCCCCGTCCGTCCGGACGGCTACATCGCGTTGATCGGAGCGCCTGAGATTTACGTCATGGGGAAGACCATGGGCCAAATCACTGACGAGGTCCGCCAAGCCTACGCCGGGATTCTCTCTGAACAGCCCCTGCTTTCGGTCGCGGTTCGGAACTTTGAGAATCCCTACTTCGTGGTGGGTGGACAGGTCGCGCGCCCGGGCAAGTACTTCCTGCACGGCGCCACCACTCTGGCACAGTCCATCGACATTGCGGGGGGATTCGTGGGCGCCACGGCCAAGGATTCCGAGGCGCTGCTGCTCCGTCGCACTAGCCGGGACTACGTGCAAATCCGGAAAGTCGACCTGAAGTGGATCGACAAGGGCGAGTTGTACAACGACGTCAATCTGCAGAACGGCGACATGGTTTTCATACCCAAGAACCGGCTCTCCAAAGTCCAGCCGTTCATCAGCTACTTCCTGGTCTACAGTGTATTGAATATCAGCTTCGTCGGCGGCAACGCGGGCGTTGTCGGACACTGATGTGGCACGGGCGTCCTGCCCGCGAATGGCCACGGCCAAGATGGCCGTGCGACGTCAAACCGAGTCGCAACTCCATCATTATTTGCATTCCCCCGCCCCAAGCGTTAGACTTCCCCAACTGGTCCACATTCGCGCCGCAGCAACAGCGCGGCACCACCCAGGAGGACTCATGCAGCAGCATCGTCGAAGGAATGGCTCGTTTGTCCGGCCGGCACAAAGGCTCGTCAAAACGGCATTTGCACTGATTATTCTGGCGGCAGCGGCAGCGGCGCAGACGCCCAAGATCGCAGCAACGCCGCCCATGGGCTGGAACAGTTGGAACCACTTCGCGTGCAAAGTCAGTGACGCCGTGGTGCGTGCCGCCGCAGACGCCATCGCGTCAAACGGCATGAAGCAGGCGGGCTACGTCTACGTGAACATCGACGACTGCTGGCAGGGTCATCGCGACGCCAAGGGCATGATCCAGCCCAACGAGAGATTTCCCGACATGAAGAAGCTCGGCGATTACATCCACAGCAAGGGCCTGAAGTTCGGGATCTACTCATCGCCCGGACCGAAGACGTGCGCGGGTTATGAAGGCAGCTACCAGCACGAGACCGAGGACGCGCAGCAGTACGCGAATTGGGGCATCGACTACCTCAAGTACGACTGGTGCAGCGCCGAGCGGGTGTATAAGCCCGAGCAGATGCCGGAAGTCTACAAGAAAATGCACGACGCCCTCGCCGCGACAGGCCGCCCCATTGTCTTCAGCCTGTGCGAGTACGGTCTGCGGTCGGTGTGGCACTGGGGCGCCTCGATTGGCGGAAATTCCTGGCGCACCACGGACGACATCAGCGACAACTGGAACAGCATGTCCGCCATCGGCTTCGCACAGAACGGTCTGGAAGGCTTTGCTGGACCGGGCCACTGGAACGATCCTGACATGCTCGAGGTCGGCAACGGGAAGATGGACCATGACGAATACGTTACCCACATGAGCCTTTGGTGCCTGCTCTCGGCCCCGCTGCTTGCCGGAAACGATCTTGCCCGCATGACGCCCGAGACGCTGGCGATTCTGACCGATCCCGAGATCATCGCGCTCGACCAGGACACCAGAGGCGCGCAGGCCCACCGGATCTGGGAAGAAGGCCCGTACGAGGTCTGGGTCAAGCCGCTGGCCGACGGGTCGACCGCTGTGGGACTCTTTAATCGCGGCGAAGACACCGAGAAAGTCACGGTCAAGCTGCAACAGATCGGTATGCTGGGCTCGGTAAGCGTCCGCGATCTCTGGGCGAAGAAGGATCTGGGCAAATTCAGCGGCACCTTCAGCGCCGACGTGCCACGCCACGGCGTTGTGGTAGTCAAAATCCGCCAGGGGTAGACGTGTGAGCGGCGGCATTCGCGCCGCTGACGTGGCACGGGCGTCCCGCCTGTGCATGGCCACGGCCAAGATGGCGGTGCCCCGACGGATTTCGGCGAATGCAAGTTGGGAAACCAAGCCGTACGGCGCTGGCGGCCGCTGCACACCGCGCCGCCCATCAGATTCTGGAGGCCGGCAGGATCTTCGTCGACCCTCTTGCGCTACGCATCCTTGGTCAGGACGCCGCGACTGTCGCTCGCGAGGCTCAAGAACATCCGTCGCGGCGCGCCATGCGGCTCTTCATCGCCGTGAGAACGCGCCTTGCCGAGGACGCGCTTGCGGGCGCATATGAACGCGGCGTGCGACAGGTGGTGGCGCTGGGCGCAGGCCTCGATACCTATGCGTATCGCGGCTCCGTTCCTCCCGGCGTGAGGGTTTTCGAAGTCGATCACCCGGCCACGCAAGCCTGGAAGCGTGAGCTTCTCACCAACGCGGCAATCTCCGTGCCAGGATGTTTGACTTTCGCACCCATCGACTTCGAACGCGAGACGCTGGCCGAAGGTCTTTTGGCCGCCGGTTTCGATCCGGCGCAGCAGACCTTTTTCACCTGGCTGGGCGTTGTTCCCTATCTGACCGAAGACGCAGTATGGTCGACGCTGGGTTTTGTCGCCGCAGTGCCCGGCGGCGCACACGTGGTGTTCGACTACAGCGATCCGCCGGACTCGTTTTCCGCGGAGGCGCGGATTGCCTATGACCGCCGGGCTGCGCGCGTGGAGGCTTTGGGAGAGAAGTGGCTGAGCCACTTTGATCCCGTCAAGCTTCGCGCCGGGCTGGACGAGCTCGGATTCTCCGAGATCGAAGACTTGGGCCCGGCGCAAATCCGCGCCCGATACTTTCCGCACTCCCCAGATTCGGGGTCGAGCAGAGGCGGTCACATTCTGCGCGCGTCGACCTGCGATCCGCTATCCAGCCGCTGAACTTCTGCGCACCAGAAGCGAAATGGTCAAACCGACACAGAGCACCACCGCGAGCACACCGTTGACCAGTGAAATCAGACTGGGCGACGCCCAGGCCGGCGGCATGCCTGCCAAAGGCAGCACGATTCCATTCATTACCAGGTAAACGAAGCCGCCATAAAGCAAGCCGCATACCACCGGCCTTCGACTCAAGATCGGGAGCTTGCGGCTCGCGGCATAGAACAGCGCTGTCCAGGTGAGCGCAATCGTGTAGTGCAGGACTACTCCCAATCCGACAGGTGCCAATCCGTCTGTGGCCGCCCGCGCGCCGATCAGCCCGCTCGCGATGTAACGAAAGACCATGGCGGGAGTGATTCCATGGAGCGCCTCGAAGACAAGGGCCTCAGTGATGTCCAGAGTGCCGGCAAACAAGCCGATCCGCCCGATCGCCCAAAGTTCCGACGGCCGCGCGCAAATTCGCGAAGTCGTGGGCTGCATTCCCGTCGTCTGCCCCAATGTTGTGGCCATGTTCCTCCCGGTTCCCCTGCGAGGCGCGGCGCCGGCCAAGACCTTCACAGAGGTCCACCTGGGTCGTCGCTCGCCACGATCGCCTGGACCGGCAGCAAGCGTCAATCCAAATGGGCACGATGGCACGCAAGAAGGGACGAACGATGAGTTGAAGGTGACGAGCGCCCAGGCCAGGCCAGCTAGAGCTTGACGCGGGAACCTGCGGGACCTAGAATCAAAGCTCTTCGATGCAACATCACATTAAACGGAGGGTGCTAGCCCTACCACCCCAACAAGGCCTGTGGAGTTTGCGCAATGAGCAGCGATCGACCCGCGAACAGCTTTATCTCCCCTCAATCCATCCGACCAAGGAGCGCCGGAATGTATCCTGAAGAATTTGTCGCGCCCATGCGCGAAGAACTGACCAACATCGGATTTCGCGAGCTGCGAACGCCCGAAGACGTGGACGCGGCGCTGGCCCAAACTGCCGGAACCACCCTGGTGGTGGTGAACTCGATTTGCGGCTGCGCGGCGGGGAAGGCCCGGCCTGGTGTCGCCTACGCCCTGCAGAACGCCAACCGTCCCGACAACCTGACCACCGTCTTTGCCGGTCAGGATCGCGAGGCTACGGACCGCGCGCGCGGCTATTTCACGGGCTATCCGCCCTCCTCGCCTTCGATTGCGCTGCTGCGCGACGGCAAGCTCATCTTCATGATGGAACGCCGCGACATCGAAGGCCGCGACCCTTATTCCATCGCCGACGACCTGACGCGCGCTTTCGACCAGTTCTGCGCCCCGGCCGCATCGGCCACGCGGTCTTAGCCGGTCGAGTGTTCGTGAGAGACTAGGCTATCAAACTTCCCTTATCCTCGTCGCGCGACTTTGCTCTCGGTGCCGTTCAGGAGTCGCCGGACGTTGGCGTGATGACTTGCGATCACCAGGACCGCGGCGCCGGCCGATCCGGCCACAAGCGCGGCCGGCGGATGATCGAAGGCATAGAAGAGAAGCGGAAAGGCGGCCGCGGCCACGATTGATCCCAGCGAGATGTAGCGGAACGCCGCCACCAGCGCGGCGAAGATCACGAGCACCAGAGCCATCGGGATCGGAGCCAATCCGAGGAATACGCCCACGCCCGTGGCTACGCCCTTGCCGCCACGGAATCCGAGCCAGACTGGGAAAATGTGACCGGCGATCGCTGCGACGGCTGAAGCCGCGACCCACCCGGGATCGCCGCCCGTCATGCGGGACGCGAGCAGCACCGCACCCAGGCCCTTGCCGAAATCGAGCGCAAAGGTGGCCAGGAATCCCGCCATGCCCAGATTCCGCATGACGTTGGTGGCGCCCGTGGCGCCGCTTCCCGTGGTCCGCACATCGATTCCTTTGCGCCAGCGCACGATCAAGTAGCCAAAGGGAATGGAGCCGAGAAGGTAGGCTGCGGCGGTAACCAGCGGGCCGGTCATGACGCTGAACCCGACTCCGCTTGTGTGGAATCGTGGCCTTGAGGGCTTTCACCCTTTGGAAAGCGCGCGACCTTGGAGTACTCGGCGCCGCCCGGCCGGAGTTTGCTTTCAAAGAGGTAGAACTCGGAAACGGTAAATCGTCCGAAAGCGCCGGCGCCGCTTTGTTCCAGCGCTCGTTCGAGCGTGGGCTGTGGGCGCGATCCTTCGAAGCGCGCCAGCGTCAGGTGAGGCTGAAACGGACGATTCTCCGGGGGGAATCCGAGCGCCGCCATCGCAGCCACGACCCGTTTCGCAAGCTCGCCGAGCGCCGGAGGCGCTTCCAGGCCCACCCAGAACACGCGTGGGCGGCGCGCGCTCGGGAAGAATCCGAATCCGCCCACTTTGATCTCGAAGGAATCGAACCCGCCGAGGCCATTGAGCGCGCTCGTGAGCCCCGGCAGGCGTGTGGACGCGACTTCGCCCAGGAATTTCAGCGTAAGGTGCACGCCCTCAGGACGCGTCCAGCGGATGTCCCGGCTCGCGGCGCAGACGGCTCGCAAACGAGTCTGTTCGCGCGCCACGGCCGCACGTACGGACTCGGGAAGATCGATGGCCACGAAGAGTCTCATCTGAAGTCAAAAGTCTGAAGTATGGAGTATGAAATCAGCTTCCATCTTTCACTTCAGACTTCATACTTCTGACTTCATACTTACTCTCTGATTCTCCTGCGAATCATCTCCAGCGCCGCGACTGAGGCCCAGGTGCGGACGCGTTCGCGATCGCCGGGGAATTGGAAGCGACGCACCTCCGTGGATCGGTCGTCCGCCAGCGCGATAAACACCGATCCCACGGGCTTCTCCGGCGAGCCGCCGCTTGGACCCGCTATACCCGTGATGCCGACGCCGATGGAAACGCCGGTCCGACGTCGAACGCCTTCAGCCAGCGCCTGCGCGACCGGCTTTGAGACCGCGCCCTCGGCGGCGATCAGGTCCGCCGGCACGCCCACAAGGCGCGTCTTCAGCTCGTTGCTGTAACAGACGACGCCGCCGAGGAAGAAGCTTGAGCTGCCCGGGACGCGCGTCAGGCGTTCGGCTACCAAGCCGCCGGTGCAACTCTCCGCTACGGCGACAGTCTTCTGCTTCATCACCAGGTACATTCCCACCACTTCTTCCAGCGTTTCGCCGCGGCTCGAGAAGATGTGATCGCCCAGCGCCAACTCGATTTTGTCCCCAAGCTCGCCAAGAAGAGCGTCAGCCTCGGCATCGCTCGATCCGCTGGCGCGCAGGTGGACCTCAATCGTGCCCAGGACCGACAGAATCGTCGTCTCGGGGTTCTTGTACTTCTTGAACGCCGGGGCGATCCGCCGATCGACCTCAGACTCCGGCAATCCGACCACCTTGTACGTCCGCGTGCGGAGCCGGCGTCCGCTACTGCGCTTCGCGAGCCGCGGGAGGCACTCGGCTTCGAACATTACTTCGAGTTCCCACGGCGGGCCCGGCAACAGCACAAGGATTCGTTCATCCTGCTCGATCCAGAGTCCGGGCGCAGTCCCACGCGTATTGGGAAGCCACTCGGCGCCCCGTGGAACCAGCGTCTGACGCAAATTGTTGGCTGGCATCGGGCGCCCCAGTTTCGACCATCGCTCCTCGAGGTTGCGCCGGATCTCCGGAACCTCAAGCAACGGCCGGTCGAGAACGTCGCCCACAACCTCGCGATTGACGTCGTCCTCGGTTGGACCCAGTCCTCCGGTCAGGATCACAAGTTCCGAGCGCTCGATCGCCTGCCGTACTGACGAGGCCAGGCGATCGCGATCGTCGCCCACAATGGTCTTGAAGCGCACCTCGATGCCGAGGCTGTTCAGCTTGCCGGTAAGATAGAGGGAATTCGTGTCCTGGCGGAACGGCGTGAGGAGTTCGGAACCGACGGCGATGATTTCGGCATCCATCTTAGAGACAAGTCGCAAATGGCGAGTGCCAACTGGCAAGTGATCGGATCATCGGGTCATTGAGTCAATGAATCAATCTCAATGATTCAATCCTTCGATGTCCAGAAACAACTCCACTAACGAGTCGTCAGTGGCCACCACCAGCGACCGATGGGGCGTGAACGTCAATCCGACGATTCCCTGTCCCGAGACCAGAAGCTCCGCGTTGCGGCCGTCCGGCGTCAGGCGCACCACTCCTCGATTCCCAGCCAGGCTCGCTGCCACGTACAGATTCCCCTGTGCGTCAAATGTCAGGCCTTGGGGACGGCCGAGGCCGCGATAGAAGCAGGAAACGTCTCCGGCGGGCGACACACGGAGTATCTGATCGAAGCTCGAAGTAGTGGGACTGGTGACGTAGAGGTGGCGATCCGGCCCGAAGGCGAGATGGTAGGCGGCCATGCTGGGCTCAAGCGTGGTGAAGACAAAAATCTGCCGCTCAGGATTGATCTTGAAAATTGTCCCGCTGCGATCGCCCACGTAGAGGTTGCCATCACGGTCAAAGGCGAGGCCGGTGGCCACTCCCATGCCTTCGGCGTACACGTCGCGGTGACCATCTGGCGTCACCTGGTAGACGATGCCATCCAGGCGGCTAGACACGTACAGGAATCCGTCGCGGTCGAATACTAATCCTGTGGCGTTGGGGACGTCGGTCAGAAAGGGCCGCATGGATCGGTTGTTATCGACCTTGTAGACTGACACAGGCACCTTCTGGCCGCGCTGCCCGCTGAATGTGCTGAAGATGTTCCCGGCCGCGTCTACCGCCGGATTCGCGACGGGATGCAGACCCTCGGCGATCGTCAGTCCCACCGCGACCGACGCCGGAGCGCTCACCGCCCGGCCCGTATCCACAGTCACGTCGCCGCTGGTGACGCCTTCCGGCACGCGCACCAACAGGCGATTCGTGGAACTGAACGTCACGTTTCCGGCGAGGCCGCCAAAACGAACCTGCGGACGCGTATGGCCGTTCTCGGTGAAGCCCCGACCCTGCAGGGTGAGCTCGCCGCCGGGAATGGCCGCGCGCGGGGCGATCTGCGCAATCTGCGGCCGCAATTGAGCGGCACCCTGCGCCCCTTCACCCATCGACTTGCTGTTCTTCTTCCAAAGAGTCATTTCAGGCACAGCCTCAAAAGGCTAACGATGGCCAAAGCCCAAACGCCGGCCGCAAAGTCGTCCAGCATGATTCCCCGGCCGCCCCGAAGGCGTTCCAGGCGCCGCGCCGGAAACGGCTTGATCACGTCACAGGCGCGGAAAATCAGGTAACCGCCCAGGAGCCATTTCCAATTAGCCCGCGGATTCGCCACCAGCGCGACCATCTGACCCATCACTTCGTCGATGATCACGTGGCCCGGATCTTTACGGCCAAAATACGCTTCGGCTGCGGTAGCGGCAGGCACTCCCAGCATCAAGATCAGCAGAGCGCCCACGCCCACCGCCGCTGAAACCCATAGGTCCGATACCGGAAGCCGCGCCAAAGCCAGAACCAGCCCGACCCCAACGGCCGCCCCGACGCTCCCCGGCGCGATGGGAATGTAGCCGAGGCCGCCGCAAGTGGCGATCCACACGCCCAAGCCCGGCCGTTTAGTCGCCTGCGGTGACGTCGTGTTCCCCAACCTCGCTTCCGGCCGGTTCGTCAGGGTCGGCCTGCTCCTTCTCGCTGGCCGCCGCTGACGAAATCCGGTAGCGCCCGGCTAACCAGTTGTCGAGGTCGATCAAGCGGCAGCGCTCGCTGCAGAAAGGGCGCCAGGGATTCCCTTCCCGCGTGGTCTCGCGCTGGCAGATCGGACATCGCACCGCAGCACCACGTCATAGTAGAACCGCAACGCCGGGAGCGGCAGCGGTAGGCCGAATCTGAACCAGCCGTGGCGCGCTGGGCGCCGGAACCGCCGCCCGCGACATCGTGCGCACCGGCTCGACGAAGCGCCCCGCTTCCAACCGCGCGATCAGGTCGTAATCCCCAGTCTCAGTGATGCGCGCCCAGCGGAACTCGCCCCCAACCGGCTCCGGTCCTTCGAAATCGTTAATCAGGACACGGCCGTCGATTTCCGGCGCTTGCGACTCAAGCCGTCCCGTAAACAGCAAATCGGTTTCTTCCGCCCGCCCCTCAACCAACACGGGCACGCGCTGACCCGCAC
>JASHPE010000467.1 GCA_030038235.1 Terriglobia bacterium | reverse complement strand
GTTGTGACCGTCTTGACAGCGGGCTTATAATCTTCGGGAGGTAGCAGTCCCGTTTAGATCGCTATGAGTAATAACGGCTCGTTGCAGCATTTCGGCGCATTCGAGGCCGACTTGGCCACAGGAGAATTGCGCCGGAACGGCCGGACGGTGAGGCTGCAGCCTCAGCCCTTCAGGGTACTCGCCCTGCTCTTGGAACGGCAGGGGGAGCTGGTGACTCGGGAGGAGATCCGCCAGAAGGTCTGGGAGGACCAGGGCACATCCGTGGATTTTGAGCACGGATTGAACTTCGCCATCAAGAAGATTCGCGAAGCCCTGGGCGACGACGCCGACAGGCCTCGTTATATTGAGACCCTCCCCAAGCGGGGCTACCGTTTCATCGCGCCGTTGGAACGAAATGGAGATCTGTCTGCTCAGCGGGAGACCTACCTGGGCACTCAGGAGCGCGGGCAGGATGCGGGTGCCAAGCACGGGCAGGATGCCCGTGCGACCGCGAGGCGCTGGCGGGCGCCGGTCGTAGGGGCTTTGGCAGTGATGCTGGCAGCGTCGGCCGCGGCGTGGTATGCGTCGGGATCCAGGGTGCGCCCGCCGCAAATACCAGCCGAGCGCCAACTCACCGCCAGTCCCCCCGAGGACCGTGTGTGGGATGCCACGATTTCCCCGGACGGCAAGTTCGTGGCCTACGTAGATCAGACGGGACTCTACCTGCGCTCAATCGACTCTGGCGAAACGAACCCGGTTTCTTTGCCGTCAGAGCTACACAGCCAGATTGGCCAGTTCCGCTGGCTTCCCGGACGTGGGGAGCTGGTCGCCGATGTGCTTACTTCACGGGGTTGGGCAATCTGGGTGATAACGGTAGTCGGCGAAGCGCCGCCTCGCCTGCTTTACCCTTCGGGCGACTACGCGGCGATCTCGCCGGATGGACGGTCGATAGCCTTCCTGAACGGCGATCTTCCCAATGTCGGCAAGGAATTGTTGGTAGGCAGCATCAATGGCGAGGCGCCACGGAAGCTTGTCGCGGCGGAAGACGGCCAATTTGTTTATAGCCCAGCCTGGTCGCCCGACGGGCAGTGGATCGCCTATGTCAAAGATTCGAAGAGCGTACAGGGTTCCTGGACCTCGGCTATCGAAGTGCGCCCGGCTGGGGGCGGGCCTGCGAAAACTCTCGTGGTTGAATCGAGCTTGCCCAAAGCGAGCCGGCTCGGCGAGTCATCAGGGGGTTTGAGCTGGTCGCCCGATTGGCGCCTGCTGTTCCCCGTCACCGAGGTCGCCCACTTCCCGACGACGCAAGGCAAGGGCAGCCTTTGGGCGCTGCGTGTAGAGCCGCAGAAAGGCGAAGCTGCCGGCCAACCTGAACGGCTGGCGCAGTGGGTTGACTTCGTGCCGCGGGACGTGAGCATTACGGCGGACGGAAAGCACTTGGCTCTCCTGAAAGAACGCCCTTGGGAGGATGTGTATCTGGCCGAATTCCGGCCTGAGGGCGCTAGCTTGAAGCCGCCCCGTCGTTTCACCCTCGATGATCGGGGAAGCTCCATCGATAGCTGGACCCGCGACAGCGAAGCCATCCTTTTCACGTCAGCTCGAAACGGGAAATCCCAGATCTTTCGACAAGGTTTGCGCGAAAGCGTCGCCCAAATCGTTGCTGAAGGCCCGGCTTGGTGTGGCTGGCAAAGTGGTTCCTGGCTGCTATATCAAGAATCGCCGCCGGACGCTCCGGGCGTACAACGCCTGATGCGCCGGCCGGTTGGTGGCGGACCTCCTGAAATCGTTCTCGAAGAGCCCGCTGATGTCGAGTTGGGCTATGAGTGCTCGCTAAATCCCGACTCCCCGTGCGTGCTCAGCCGGCATGAAGGGAAACAGTTGATCTTTTATTCCCTCGATCCTGTCCGAGGCAAGGGGAAGCGGCTGGGGACGATCGAGGTTGGAGTTCCACCGGGCGGCGAAAGCCCGCCGTGGCAGGCCGTCGGCGAGGTCGGTGTTCCCGAAGGTTTCGCAGGGGGGCCTCAGCGTTCGTATGGCTGGGGACTCTCACCCGATGGCTCCCGCGTGGCGTTCGTTGAACAGGACAGGTACAAGGGACGAGTGGAAGTGCTGAGCGTGAAAGACGGGACGTGGAGTGAGGTCTTGGTTGAGCCCGGGTGGGGTGAGCTTTCAAACGTAGACTGGACGGTCGATGGAAAGGGCTTTATCGTGACGTCCTGGCTGCCCGACTCATTCAACTCCAGCCTGCTCCATGTCACACTCGCCGGCAAGGTGCAGCCGCTGCTGCGCAATGACCGCCGCCAATGGTTTGACGGCGCTCTGCCGTCTCGCGACGGCAAGTACCTTGCATTAGAAGCTCAGACTACGGACAGCAACGCCTGGATGCTTGAGAATTTCTGAAAGCAGAGCCTGAAACCAGCGAACCCCCGGAGCTGCTTGTCGCCGTCTCCCGACGGGCCAGCATCTGGCATTCGAGAGCCGTACCAAAGCGGGGAACGCCTGGCCGGTCGAACTTCTGACGTGCCAGGGCCTTACTATCTCGGTCTACGGCTTTTGCCCCTTGATTACGATAGTTGAGTTGCGGCTCGCGGCGACATCGTCTCATCATGGCGCCGCCTCTGTTGGGAGTTCTGCCTCGGGCGACCTCAGCGCCGGGTGGAACCCGACGTTCCGCGCAGCTCATCGAGCAAAACCAGGAACACTCCGTTGGTCCAGCCGAAGCCTACTTGATTTGCTTTATAACCGACGGTGACTTGTACTTCAGAGGAGCGCCTCACCACGTTATACTTTTCCTTGATGGTCCCGTCGCGCCGGAAATTCTCAGCCACCATCGAGACGAACTGGCTGGCCAACCGATTGGCGTCGCCGGCGAAGCCGTAGCGTCGCAGCCCGTCGGCGCCAATCAGTTGATCCGGCGCCCAACCGTACGGGTAATCCCATTGGGCTTCAGTGTCCTTACGACTGGTGACGAGACCGCCCGGCTCATCAAACGTGTGAAACCGGCCAGCCACCGCCTTGGCCTGGTCGGGCGAGGCAGCTCCCACCCACAGAGGATAGAAGGTGGTGACGTAAATGTAATTCGACTGCCGCCCTTTCTCGAAATCGTAGTCGAAGTACAGTCCTTCTTTGGCGTTCCAGAAGAAGCGATCCATCAGGCGGCGCCGGGCGCGAGCTTGCGACTCCCATTCCTTGGCGCGGCTTGCGTGTCCCAGTTCACGGCTGAGCCAGGCGAGGTCGAGTTCCGTCTTGAATAGCAGGCTATTCAGGTCAACCGCCGCGTAGTGATGGGTGGCCGCGCCGAAGGGACCAAAGCGGAAGCTGATGTCGTAGCCGGACTCGCGCATGGCGCGATCGCCCTTGTAGAAATCGCGCGAAAGGTGGAGATCTTCGAGAGTCGTGCAGCCCGGTTCGGCGTTCTCGTTCGACGAGTTTGCAGTCAGGATGCCTGCACCACGAGGTTCGCTGCAAATCTCCACGCCATAAGCGGGCCCGATCGGAGACTGGCCAGAATCAGGACCGGCGCTCTTCAGCAGCCAGCCGTTCGCCTGTTCGGGGTGCAGCAGGAAATACGCCGCCGCGCGCCGGTAGTAAGGCACGAGATCGGAGCCGAGTTCCTGCGCGGGACCATCGTCGAAATCGTAGTAGCGCGAAAGGCCTGTGTTTCCCGCCAGATGCTTCCCACTTGTCCAGAACTCGTAATCCTTCAGCACATAAGGGTACGCGCGCTCGAGCCAGGATTTATCACCGTGCCCCTGCGCTGTCTCCGCCTCGTAAACGGCGCGGACCATCGCGCTCAGAAAGGGCGGCTGCGACCGGCTCAGGTAGTAATTACGGTTGGCATTCAAAACGTCGCCATAGTGCTCGATTTCAAAGAGAAAATTATCCACCATGCCGCGGGCCATCTCCAGGTCGCCATCTCGCAGCAGTCCCCGAATGATGAAATAGCTGTCCCATCCATACATCTCGTTGAAGATGCCGCCGGGAACGACGTAAGGATTCGGCAGGTAGAGGAGCCCAGGCGCAAGTTTGCTGCCCTCTACGTCGCCCACATGACGGATTACGGCCGGCAGCTTCTCGACGTCAACGTCGCACTTGCGCCGCACCTCGGCTACCGCTGAGGGCTCGGGCAAATCGGACGGCAGATAGAGCACCGGACGCTGGTGGACCTTGGGATCGACAAGCGACTCGCAGGAGCTGGTCGATCGGCGCAGCGTATTCCAGGCGGACGTGATGTATTGCAGCACGTCCGCATAGTCGGTCGGCGCCGACTCGACCGTCTTCGCGGCGGTATCCTGATGGGCCAGAGAGGAACGGGACGTGCCCGCCGCAATCAGCCAAATCGCCGCGGCCGTCAGCATGACAACGGTCGTCAAACGGGCGGCGATCCAGAATTGCCTCATTCCAGAATCGTAAACCAGTTGTCGATCGCATCGCTGAATCGGACGCGGCTTTGGGCGTTTCTTGCTAGCGCGCGAGTTCACGGGGCGTATTTATTGCGGATCTTTACCGTGCGGTCCAACTCGTCGACCACCTGAAGGATCTTGAGCCGCAGGTCCGGATCGATCGTCGCCGTACGCAGGTACTGATGAACCTCGGCTTGCGCTTCGGGCGATCGCTGGCCGTCGATGAACGCGCCGAGCCACGACATGAGAAAGAAGATTTTGCGATTACGCTTGATCTCCGGCAGCTCCTCGAGCGCCGTTTTCAGATACGGTTTCGTGAGATCAGATTGATTCCAGTAATTGAAGGCGCCAAGGCTCTGCGCGATCCAGTCTTCGGGCCGCGAGGCGTTGTGCAGATAATCCTCAAAATACTTCCCCTTGCTCGCGGCATCGGGACGCGCGGCCTCGGCAGCATACGCGTACTCCGGCCCATCGCCGCCCGGATCGCGCGCGCGTTCAGCTTCAAAGATCTCCTGCGCGTAAGGATCGCCAAGCGCGATCAACGCCGTGACCAGGCGCCAGCGGTCGAGCGGTCGAAGCTCGACGCCCGGCACGGAAAGCCGGCCATTCAGAAGCGCTTCGAGCCGCGCAAGACCTGGCGGCGTTTCCGCGAGATTGCCCAAGGCTCGAAACCAGGTGATGCGCAGGTCCTGGTCTCGATCCTGTAGCATCCGGTCGGCGGCCATCCGCTCGAACGCCGGGGCGAGTTCAGTTCGTGTCCGAGCGTAGACGTACCGGTGCAGCGCCGTCGCGGTGTGCGAGAGTATGCTCGCGGTCAGCGACGGATCGGTCTCGGCAGGCAACAGGCGCTGGGCAAGCCCGATATAGTCGCGCGGACCAAGATCGGCCTGGCGCACCGAATCCCAGACCGATCCCCACAACAACGTGCGCAGGAAAAGATCGTGTACATCACCCAGACGGCTCATCACGGCCGCGCGACTGGCGGGATCGAGCAGGAATCGGCCGTAGGCGAAGTCCTGGTCGTTCGCGAAAACGAAAGGGGGGCACGGCTTGCCCACGGCGTCGGCCACTGCCGCGGACGACTTGTCGAGTTCGACGCGCAGGCGCAGAGGTTGACCGTCTGGTTCCGCAAGCAGAACCTGGCTGGCGATGGGCCACGTATCGGACCCGCCGAGTACGTCGTGCTGCGAAAGCGTCAACCGGCGCAGGCTTGCGCCGTCGCAGGACCATTCGACGTCCACCTGCGGCATCCCGCGATGCCGAATCCACATGTCCGCCCAGCGATCGAGACTCCGGCCCGACACTTGTTCGAAGGCGCGCACCAAGTCACTCCACTCGGCGTTCGAGTAGGCGTGGCCCTTGAGATAGAGCCGCAAGCCGTTGCGAAAATTCTCCGGGCCGAGAACGAAGGCGAGTTGCTTCAGCACCGCCGGCGCCTTGGAATAGACAATGGCGCCGTAAGCGGACTTGGCATCCGCGAGGTTGGGAATGTCCTGATAGATGGGCGTTGTGCCCTCGGTGGAGTCGATCTCGTAAGCAGCCGGCTTGATCGATTCGTAGAAGCGCTTCCACACGCTTTCGTCCGGCTTCAGCGACGCCAGCGTCTGGTAGGCCATGTACTGCGCAAATCCCTCCTTCAGCCACAGGTCGTCGAACCAGCGCATCGTGACTAGGTCACCGAACCACTGGTGGGTCAACTCGTGCAGCACCAGAATGTCGCGGTTCAGCCGGTCGGTGTGGGTTGGCGCCGTGCGAAAGAGCACGGACTGCTCGCGCAGGAAAGTGGCGCCGGCGTGCTCCATGCCGCCGTAGGCCAACTCCGGGATCAACACCATGTCGTACTTGGGGAAAGGAAACGGCTGCGCAAAATAACCGGACAGATAACGGATGCCCTCCGCCGCAATCTCCTGCACCTCCGGCGCTTCACGCTGCGCCTGTTCGAACCGGGAGGCCCTGACGTATAGACCGGGCATCTCCGGCGATTCGTTCAGGCGACGAAAAGGTCCGGCGGCGAAAGCAAACAGGTATGTACTGATGGGAAGCGTTTCATGAAATACCGTTCGGCGCTGTTCTGATGTCTCGTCCGATTCGGTTTCCGGCGCGGTATTCGAGATCACCGTCCAATTCGCGGGCGCGATCAGTTCCAACTGGAAGCGCCCCTTCAAGTCGGGCTGATCGAAACATGGAAACGCCATGCTGGCATCCATGGGAACGAAAAGGGTGTAAATGTACTCCGAGTTGTCGTCGTGGTCCTCGTAGCGCGTGATCGGTTTTCCGGCGGGCGCAACGTGGACGGTGAACTGCGCATGCACCGTGTTTTGCCCTGTTCGTAGCTGCCCAGTGGGAAGCTCGACATGGCCGTTCTCGATGCGAGGTTCAATAGCGACGCCGTTCACCGAGAGCGTGCTGATGGTACCGTCGCGGAAATCGAGCAGCAGCGGTTGCGGCGTCCGCAGCGCGAAGGTGAGTTCCTCGGTTCCCGCAGCCGCATCGGCGTGAGGTGTCAATCGGAACTTCAGGTGATAGCGGACGCCAGAAATCTGCGCTGCCCGCTGGCGAGCCAGTTCCCGTGGAATGCCGGCGGGCGCGCTCGCGCGAGCGCCGGCAGCCGTCATGAGCAACAGACACAGGATTCCAAGAGTGCGAGCGCTGAGGAGCATTCCAGCCTACATTCGCAAGGTTCCGCCTTCAGCGAACTGGATTCTTGAGTGGTAGCGCTACCGGGAATCGAACCCGGGTTTTGAGATTGAGAATCTCACGTCCTACTGCCAAGCCGCAAACCCAAGAAATAGAGGAGCTTAATCTCAGTGGTGTCTATTTCTTCAAGTTTGGCGAACGGCGCGAGCACGACACTCGTCCCTTCGGCGATTAAAGGCACACGATGCAGTCGAAAACTGTAGTACCCTCAGGTTCATACCGACCTTCGTTGAACGGCACTTGCCAAGTCGGCCGCTCCAACCATGATGACACCGGAAGGCCGGAGCTTTGGATTACAGCCTGGGTGGACAGGCGTGCTGCCAACAAGAAGCTGTACGGAAAAAACACCAACTCCACATGATATCTTATTCAACGCGGAGGTGGCCGCGCCGCAATCCGGAAAGTTATCGCTAGCTGAAGTCATAACAACTCTCCATGAACAAGTCGAGCAGCTAAAAGCAGGTCAATGGAGGACTTATGCAGCGGAAATCGACTTCGGTCGCAGTGTTAGTATTGATCGCGCTTGCGGTTGTGCCACATTTCGGCCCTTCGCTCGCGGCGCAGTGGGCAGCGCCTACGCCGGAGCAGTTGGATCAATTGCTGGCTCCGGTCGCACTTTATCCAGATGCCTTGTTGTCGCAGATTACGACAGCATCGACGAATCCACAGGAAATTCTGGACGTCAACGCCTGGCTGGAGCAGAATCCCGGGTTAACGGGATCCGCTCTCACCGACGCGGCGCAGCAGCAGGGGTTTGATCCCGCGTTCATCGCGCTGGTGAATTTTCCCCAAGTGCTGGAAATGATGGCCCAGCATATTGATGATTACGCTGAGATCGGAAAGGTGTTCTCGACGGATCAAGGGGCAGTTACTGCCTCAATCCAACGCTTGCGAGCGCAAGCTTATGATTCCGGGGCGCTGCAAAGCACGGAGCAACAGCGGGTTGAGGTGCAGCAAGCCGCAGGTCAGACGATTTATGTTATCCAGCCTGCGACTCCGCAAGTAGTTTACGTTCCGGTATATGACCCGACCGTGGTGTACGTTCGTCCGGCTCCCGGGGCGGTCGTCTCGGCGGCGATGATAACCTTCGGTCCCGGCATCGGTATTAGCGTGCTGCTGGTAGGCAACCGCCCTTGGGGATGGAGCGGCTGGGGATGGAATTGGAGAGCACACCGCGCCTACTATAACCACGGCTACTGGAACGGTTGGACAAGTCCCTATCGTCCGCCGCATCGCACGTATCATCCACGGCCGATTGTGTGGGGTAATCGTCCGGGCTACCGCGGCAATTGGGGCTATCGTCCGCCGCACTACCGGCCACCAAATCGTCCAGTCGCGCGCCCTAATCCGCCGGCGCGTCGCCCGGGCGGCCGCGTCCCACCATCAGCCAATCCCGGCGGACCGAATCGGGCGGAAAAGCCGGGGCCAGCAAAGCCTGCGCCAGATCGTTCGCCCGGACGTCCGGGCAAACCGGCCTCACCGAGCCAGCCGGATCGAGGTCAGCCGAGACCAAGCCGGCCGACAACACCCAGCAAGAACAAACCAGCGCATCCCGAGCGCCCGTCAACACAACCGGCCAAGCCCGAGCACGGCCAGGCGCGACAAGGTCGGCCAAAGGCACCCGCAGAAAACAAACAGCCGCGTCCTGGCCGGCCGCCAAAGCAACCGAGTCCGCCTGGCACACCAAGTCAGCCTGAGTCGAAGCAGCCTCAAGCAAATTGACCCGACAGCCCCGGGCGAACCGAGGCGGGCAACGTCAATCCTGGGCAGAGGAGGTTTGCGGTTTCGAGCCAACTGCTAACAAGCTGAGCTGCGCGGGCCTTTCACCGCTCGGCCAAGTGTAGCCGCAAGCCGTCGTGAATGCCGATATCGAGATCGATCGCCTTGGCGATGCTCAGGTTGGCATCCAAGGTCCACGCAAACGCTTTGCCGGTCGCTTTCTCCTGGAACAGAATTTCCTGCCGATCCCCCCGAAGAAGACCGGTGATGCCGGCGACAGACCAATCGCCCTTCGGTTTGCCCAAGTCGACCAACTTCTTCGGCTTGCCCTGGTTGAAAAGGTGGATCAGCAGATGATCCGTCTTTGACTCGCGCAGAAGGAGATCGGCGTTGCCGTCCAAGTCGATGTCACAGGCGCCGACGATGCTCGTGCCGGCGGGGACCTCCAGCTTCCTGTCGCTCGACGTGTTCAATCCCCTAAGTTCCAAGGCGCGATAGTCGCCGTTCGACCTGTTTCCCAGGATGAGTTCGGGTTGGCCGTTGGCATCGAGATCGGCCATACCCAGCAACGTGTAACCGGTCGGCACGACATATTCGAGCTTGATCGTCCTGGCGACCGTGGGCGTGCCGGGATCGGGGAAGAATTCCCAGACGCGCAGTTCACCAGTTTTAACGTTGTGGATAAGAACGTCGGCCGCGCCGTTCCCGGTGACATCATGAACGCCGGCGACCAGCCAGTCGGCGGAAGGCAGCGTGCCGATCTTGTATGTGCCCAAGCGGTCCAATCCGTTGCGGAGTTGCACGTAAACGCTTTGATCCTTCGGGTCGCTCAGAAGCAGATCGGGTTGATGGTCGTTGTTGAAATCGGCACCGAAATTCTTGGTCTTCACTCCAAAGTCGACGCCGTTCACCTCGGCACCCGGAACGGCCGGAATCGTCACGCCGACGGATGGGGGCGTCGTCAGGATGTATCCCTTCGCGATCTGAATGCCGACCGTGTACGCCTGCGGCGGCAACTGGGCGAACTGGTAGTCACCGTCACTGTCCGGGAATGTGCGAGGCTCGCCCGGGTCCCATTGGCCGTTGTTGTTCAGGTCGAGGTAGACGGTGATGTCGTCGTAGACACCATGATCGGTCGGCTCCCACTTCCCATTGCCATTCGCGTCGTAGAAGACATTGCCGTTGATCGTCCCGCCGTTGGAACCGGGGACGACGACCGGGAAATCATACAACCCACCACCCGCGTTGCCGGAGATTTCATATCCGCCGGTAATGTTGAAATAGGGAAGGACAATGAAGCCGGCATTCTCATCGTATCGGACGGCCATCAGGTCGTCCGAATACGTCGTGGCCGAGGCGCCGACCGCCGCGGCATTCCAGCTGTTCGGCGTGTACGTCCTGCCCAGGACGACGAGCGGCACGTTCGGGTCAGGACCGTCGGGGTTGTTTACGTCCTTCGGATCGGTGCCGGAGTCCAGCACGGTGATCGAGTTGATGCCGGCCACCAGAATGTTGGGCGTGCGACTGCCCGGCACAAACTGACCGGCGCCGAGCGAAAGCCCTCCCACGCCAGAGAGCGAGGTGGTGTTGGCACCGCTTCCGGCCCGGTAGGTGACAATGTCGGTCGCGGAGAAGTCCTTGTGCGTACCCATGAAGACAACCGTTTGGACGCCCGAGAACAACGCTGCCAGCAGGAGGTCGACTTGGGCGTGGTAGGTGGCGAAACCGAAGTCGATCAATTTCGCACCTGTGGTGTACAGATCCCCCGCTGTGTAAACCCATAGTTTTTGATAAGAAGCCATACCGGGAGCAGTGACTGGGCCGGCGTCGTTCGCGTTCTCGTAAACTACCAGGTTGAGTTCGCCCTCATTGACGACGCTGCCGGCCAGGAGACGCGTCACGAACCGGTCGATCGGGAAAAACCGGCCGGTAGGCCCGAGCGTGGCGGTGGCGATGTCCCACGCCAGTTCGTACACCGTCTGGGTGTTCTGCTGGGCGGCGTATATCTTTGCCGGAGTGTCGCCGGTTGACGGAACGACCGCCAGTTCCGTCCCGTAAACGTCTGGCGACTGGTGAGACGGCGGCACGACCTCGTTCGTCAACGCGAACTGGTTGAAGCTGTTCTTCGTCACCGGCGTGAACGTGAACGTGACGGAATCGCTGGTGGCCACATAGGTTCTGGTGAGCCGTGAGCCGTTCCCGGCACCACTGGCGTCCTGATCGAAAGTGAAATCGCCGCCGAGGCTGTCAGTCACGATCTGTTTTCCGCTACCCACGCCATAGCGACCGGCACTGTAGAACGTCGTCGTGTACGTCACACCCGGCGTCAGACCCGAGAGCGTGAGTTGCTCCTGCCCGGTGGGCGATTCCGAGTAATAAAAGTCGGAGGCCGCAGAGTTCAAACTGCCCTTCAGATTGTTGTCGAACTGGCTGGAGGTCTGCATCGGTGACTGCGTGTTGGTGCCCGAGTCATACGCGACGAGTTCCCAATTTGACCCGGACTCACCGGCCGGCGTGAAATTTACACCGTTGATTGCGAGCGGCGCCGTGCCCGCGAAGTTGAGAGCATGCGTGTACATCTTGCTCAAGCTGATGCCGGAGTCCGAGTCGCCGGTCAGGCCGCCGGATTTGTAATCTCCGGCGCTGACCAGCCGGTTTGTTAATGCGAATTGGTGGAACTCGTGCCCCCATTCCGGGGCGATGAAGGTGAAGATGATCCTTTCGCTGGTGGCGACAAAGGTTCGGCTGAATTTGATGCCGTTACCGGAGCCGAACTCGTTTTGATCGATCACTGTGTAGCCGCCGAGGCTGTCGGCGATCGAGGTGACGCGTTGCACGCCTTCTTGATAGCCCACGCTGTACCACGTCGTCGTATAGGTCGCGCCGATGGTCAGGCCGGCAAGAATCAGTTGTTCTCCGCCAAGCCACGTAGAGAAGAAATCGGACATCAGTGCGTTCATGCTGCCGGTCACGCTGCTGTTGAAGCCGGTGTTCCTGCCCATGGCCTCCGTGGCGCCACTGTCCGGGACGAAAGCGGTGAGCAACCAGTCTGGGCCGGCCTGCTCGGCCGGTGTGAACGTGAGACCGTTTACTGTTACCGGATCGGTCGCGGCGAAATGGAGCGCGTGGGTGTAGTATCCGTCGTTCGCGATCCCTGAATCGGCGTCGCCGGTGAAAGGGACCGGCGTGCTATAGCCCCCAGGAACGGTTTCGTTCGTCAGTGCGATCAGATTGAAACTGTCGTTCGGGTTTTGCGCAAAGAACGTGAAGACCATCGAGTCATCGGGCGCGACGAACGTGCGCGAGATCATGTAGCCGTCCAGGTTTCCCCCGCCGTTCGCGTCGAACGTCAGCGTTCCGCCAACGCTGTCGACGACCGTCTGGATGCGGTGCGGCGCGGCGTCGTTCCCGACCGTGTAGAACGTGGTCGTATAGGTCAGACCGGGAGTTAAGCCCGAAAGCGTGAGCTGCTCCGTTCCGTTGACGCTGACGGGACTCAGATAGGACGTCTGCGCGATGGATTTGAAATTTCCCTGAAGAAGTACAGCATTGTCGGAGAGCAGGATCAGATCACCTGTCGCCCCGTTGCGGGGATCGGCGGCTGCGAGAGCGTAATCCTCCCCGGTCGGCTTTGCGGCTTGGAACGTCACGCCGTTCACGGTGATATCGCTGCCGCCGAAATTGAGCGCGTGCGTGTACGTTTTAGCCTTGGTCACGCCGGAATCCACATCGCCGGTGAAACCGCGCCCCGGGGCGTACGTTCCATTCGGCGAATTGGTGAGCTTCTCGGCCAGCAGTCCCGTGAACGGACGGAACTCGCCCAGGTCGATGTTGATAAAGACGTCGACGCCGGATTGGCCGGAGGTGATGACGTCGATGCGCCCGTCGGCGTTGAGATCTTCCAGGTATAACTGGGGCCGGAAATATGCGGCTGGGCTGCTGACGTCGTAGCGATCGAACACCGATGTGCCGTCGGATTGGAACCGCTGCACGAACAGCGCCGACGAGGTGCGGATGACGAGATTATCCTGGCCGCTGCCCTGGAGGTCGGCCGACTTCATCGCGACGCTGTAGGCGTTGTCGCTCCCGTCCGGGAAGCCGATCGTTTCGACCGGTTCCCCGCCGGCGAAGGTGACGCCGACCACGATTCCGTGCGCGCCGTTCGAATTGGTCGAAACGCCCGGCGGGGGATTTTCCGCTGTCCAGGTGCCGGGCGGCAGCATCACCTGAATATAGGCGCCGCTCGGGACGTTCTCGAACGAATAGCTGCCGACCGGCCGACCGTCGCTGCCGTCGCTGGTCACAGCGGTTTGCGTCTCGTTGTTCGGTTCGATGAGCCGCACCGTGACGCCTGGCAGACCGGTTTCGCCCGAGTCCTGAATTCCGTTGGAATTGGTATCGTTGTAGACGATGCCACTGGTGATGTTCGACGGCGCCGGGCTAACGCCGCTAACGCCGATGTCGAACCCGCTGAACGAGCCGCCGTATTTCGTGAGATCCCCGGTGAAGGTGATCTTGCCGTCGGCGTTCACCTGTACGCCACCCGTCGTGACAGGTACGCGGTAGGCCTGGGACATATCGAGCGCGTAGATCGCAAATGTCGCAGCCTTGCCGACGTCACCGGCGCTGATCGCAGCGATGCGACCGGTCAGGGAGTTGGCGCCGCTTGCGACGCGAATCTGCCCACCGGTCACCAGAGCGGCGGTGATGTATTTCGTCAAACCGCTCGCTGACTGGGTGTTCCAGAGCAGTGCCTGTTGCCCACCCATGACGCGAATGGAGGCCAGCGTCGTACTCGGCGTACCATCGCTGGCGATCGCCAGATTGTCGCCGACGTACGGCACAAGATCGGTTGAGCCATCGTCCTGCGAGAGCAATACGTTCAGGTAGTACCGCTGCGAGTTCGTGTCGGCAGTGATCACGGCTACGTCCTCATGACCGTTGTCGTCGAAGTCGCCGGCGATCATGTCGACGAAGACCCGGCCGCCGATGGCGTAAGTCGTCATGGTGTTGGTCGCGTGGTCCAACTCAGCCAGCGCGAGCACACCGTTGGCGTTGCTATAGACGACGGCCAGGTCCTGCGACTGAAAGTGATCGCGGCCGGCCTTGTTGAAACCGACCATTTTCAAGGGCGTGCCCCGGGTCAGTTTGAAGGTCTCGGAGGCGGCCGAGAACGCGGACGATTTTCCAAGCTGGGTCGGATCGAACTTCCAGAGCGTCACCTGTCCGCTGTTGTCAATCGACGCCACGGTGGAATAATTCGGCTGATTAGGGTCGTAGGAGAGCGCGTACAGCGCGTCGAGCCCTCCTCCGGCGGAAGCTGTTCCAGGAGTCTTACTGCCGCTCGACGGCGCGACCGCGAGCTCCGTGCTCCGTGCTCCACTACCCTGTGCCACTGTAATGTACGTTACGGCGAGGCTCGGCGTGCCGTCGCCGGACCATTTGCCGATAAAGGCGTCGAACCGGGAGCTAACTTTAGCAAGGGGCAGAGAGGAAGAGCTGTAGTCGACGTTCACGCGGTTGTTCGCATCGCCGGTCGGATTGCTTCCGATATTCACGAAGTCGATGCTCTGTGGCGCTGGGTGCAGAGCCGCGAGCCAGACCGAATAGCTGCGGGTCGCCGGGTTCCATTGTGAAGCAATGCCGGTTTGCCCATAGGAGGGGTTGACTACGCCATAGAGGGCGAGGGCCGTCACTGCGTCCGCCGTGAACGACATCGACGTTGGCGTGGTGAGCGTGCCGTTTGGTGGCAGGCCGACGCTGACGCTGTACGTCCCGCGCTCGTAGGTGGTTGCTTGCCACCTGCCAGTCTCATTGGTCGTCGCGACGATGGTGGATCCGCTCGGCGGCGTTACATTAACTGTCACGCCCTGCAAGGCCTTGTCGCCCGGACCGCGCACGCCGTCTCGGTTGGCGTCCTCGTAGACCGTCCCGCTGACGGTCACCGGCGAGGCGATCATGAAGTTGTAATAGTTCAGCGCTGCCTGCTCGTCGCCGTTGTTCGTAAACGTGATGCCGGTCGACGGAACGTTCGGCGACGAAGTGACTTTGCAACCCGCCGGCGGGATGACCTTCACCCAGGTGGTGTACGTCGCGGTTGGCGGGTCGGTGGCGGCCCATTGGTGGACGAAGAGGAAGTTGCCGTCCGGGCCGGTGACAACCCAGTCTTCGCCGGGATCGAGCACGTTGTTGTTGTTATCGTCCAGGTAGACCGTCGCGCCTGCGAGGCCCGTGTCCATTGAGTCGAGTTGACCGTTGTCGGACAGGTCGCTGTAGACCCTCCCCGCGATCGCGGCCAGCACTTTGAACTGGTAGCTCATCCGCAACAACTGGTTGTTGCCGACGAACGTGTTGTACTGGACGAGCTCGCCGACGTTTGAGACTTCCTGGCCGGACGATGGAGCGGCCACGAACACACCGCGCGGCGGGGCCATCGAGAACCGGTACCTCTGGTTCACGTTCACGTGTGGCCAGACGACGCCGCTCGAGTTCGTGCCGTAGAGTGTTGACTCGTCCTGATCGACATACGCCGTCCCTTGACCCGCGGCGGCTTCGCTGATCGGCGCGCCGGCAGCGACGTTGGAGAACGTGAACGTTTCGTCGTCCACTTCGAGGACGTAGTACGGCATGGTGTTCTCAACACCTACCGGCGACGTCAGCCCACTGAACATGAACAAGTCGCCGGGATTGATGTCCGTGCTGCCGGTAACCGTCACAACGCCCGCAGCGATCGAGTTGACGTTGACCCGCTTGACGGGCGTGACCCGGAGCAGGATGTTCTGAAGTTCGGTCGTTGAAACGCTGGTTCCGCCGGCATAGGACACCTGAATCTGCGCCGCGGGCACGGTCTGCACCTGGCCGGCGTAATCGGATTTCACCGCCGCATGCCGGTTGTCCTTGATGGCCGCGTAGACGTAGAGCGGCCTGGCAGGTTCGAGATCGCCGATGTCCCACGGCACAGTGACCGTTCGGAAACCATTACCGTCTGGATTGGGATCCGTCAGGTCGCTGCCGCTGACGGTTGCAATGTAGGTCCCGCTGTAGCCGGAGCTGTCGTAATCGTAGTACAGGCTGACGGCCGTCGAATCCGGGTCGAGCCCGCGCCACTGGAAGCTGATGGTGGCGTTGTCGGCGGTTACAGGGTCGGGATCGGTATCCCTTGATTCGTCATCGCCGAGCGCGCTCGCGGTCTTGGGCTGCGTTACGGTGAGGTTCTGAAGCTGCGGCGCCGCAGCGGCAAAGGAACCCGTCCAGTTCGTGGTCGGATCGCCACTCTGCGGGTTGTTCGACGTGAGTACGACATTGAGCGAGGCGTCCGGCAGGGGGATGTACAGGTCGGGGGCATCGTGCGAAGCGCCAGGTGCCGTAAACGACGCCGTCGGCGCGACGTGGATGAGAACGTTCCCCGGGGTGGACTGATCCGTGACCACGGTGTATGACACGCCACCGCTCGAGTCATTCACCCAGCCGTAACGGTCCAGCGTCGTTCCGGGTCCGTAGACCTGTACCGCATTGTTGTTGCCGGATGCGATAAAGAGAGTGTCGTTGGCGCCGTCGGGATTGTACCAGACCACGTTCATCAACCCGTAGGAATCACTGCTTTCGCCCTCTTCCAGCCCGCGCAATTGCCTAGTCTCAAGCGACGGCGTGGTGGGCGCGTAAGCGATGTTGTATTTGTTGGTCTTGGAGCCTGTGCCTGCAGGCAGAAGGGCCTCGAGACCCTTGACGGTGCTTGTGCCAATCAGCGTCCATACCCCTTTACCAACCAGATCAATCTCGACTCCGTACTTCCAGTGTCCGAGGAACGTAAACCATGCAGCCATAAAGTTGCAAGGACGCTTATCCTCATCGGTGCGTTTGCACCTGTGATCGGCGTAATACATCGCGTCTGATTCAAGCACACTCATCCCACCAACGATCGGAATGTTGGGGGGCACCTGCAACCTGGCGCTGAACAGACCGTAGTCGAGGTCGCTAGAGAAAAACAGTCTGGCGTTCGCATCGATCACGTCGTAGAACACCTTGCCCCTGAAGTCGACAGTGTACTCGCCGGTGCCCCAGTTCAGGTCCACTGTGCCGGTGACCTCTCCGAGGGTCCCACCGGCGAGCAGAATGGTCCCGGTCACGTCGATGTCTTTATACTTATATTGCCCGTTGACGATCGCCTGAATCATGGCGTACTCTTTGGCCCCGACGGTCACCTTCGAGCCGAAGACCGCGCCAAAGAGGATGTCCGCAGAAATCGAGCCGGGAATGCCGGCGACATCGAACGCGATGTCCGTCAGCGCCCCGTCGACGGGCGGCATGAGGATGCCCGGATTCATCCTTCGAAGCGACGCGCCAATGTCAGTGACCTTCAAGTGGTATTTATCAAAGTCGAAGTTAAGGTAGACGCCGACATTGCACCCCCCCGCCTTGCCTTGCAGGATTTGCACCTGGCCGCCAGCCTGGATCTTGTAATCGTAATTGCCGTGCGCGTCCATCGTCAGGCCGAAACCGACCACGACGTTCTGAACCTCGAGGAGAGGTCCGGCGGCGATACGCGAAATACTGAAGCGCCAGCCGTCGAGCTTCCACGTTCCTTTGGTAACGTCGACCTCGAGCCCACCGGAAGCACCGTCATAGCCCAACTGAATCCTCGCGTTACAGAAGTCGGGGAACGCCACACCGCCCGAGAGCAGGAATTTTTCATCGGTTTGCGTGACGGGGTCGGCCGATTGGTAGACGCCCTTGAGGCTTTGGGCGACTACGGTCAACTCGCCCTTGACCTTGAACGGCCCGTTGACGTCAAGTTCATATCGGCCCGGAAGAAATCTGGCGCCATGTGGGGAAATCTCAATGCCACCCTGCGTTCCGCCGCCCGGCGTCGCGGAAAACGTGATGGCGTCAATGTCGTCTGCTTTCCAGTTACCCTGAGCGTCCGGCGTCGAGTCACCGATCGCGAGGGTAATGGCACCGCCGACAAGCAGCGACCAGTCGGAGGTGTGACTGGGGTCTCGGTTATAGTCAACGCTGCCGTTGAAGCCCATGACGCTGAGTTTTTGGGCGAACTTTGCCCGCAACCCGTCCCCTCCCTCCGTGGAGGGCGGCTTGATGTGATCCGCGACGATCGAGACCGCAAGCTCCTGAACGAAACGATTGTTCTGTGCGTCGACAATGAGGGTCAATCCGTTTACCTGGCCGTGTCCAAAGTTGGCGGTGCCGCTCCAATTCCAACCGGGGATCGTAATGCTGACCGAACCGTTGAACGCGCAGGTCATGGTGCCGTCGTCCGACGTGCTGAAGGCCCCCGAGATCCCGGACAGACTGATGCCGATCTTCTCCTCGTTCGTCGAACTGTCCCGGACGCTTAGCGATCCGGAAATGCTGAATGCACCCGCGGCAACGTTGAAACCTCCGTCCTTCTTCCATTTGAGGACGAGCCCTTCTGACGTTTCATTGTTTCCCTTAAGCGAAAGCGATCCCGCCACGCTCGTTCCCCGCTCCCGCAAGTAGCTCATGGATACCGAGCCCGAGATCCCGATGGTAAACTCAGTGGGCCCGACCCAGTCTCCCGCCTGGTACCCGCCGTCGATCGAGGCCTTGACCGTTACGTTGCCACCGATGTCAAACCCGAACATTTGGCCGAGGGGCAAAGTCACCCGGCCATCTTCGCCAGATTCGGGAGGCGTGACCGGATTGTAGTCAGCCCCGCGGTTCTCCGCGAACAAGAACGATTCATCGTCGACGATATCTGTGACGTAATAAGTACGGTCTTCGAAAATCACCCCCTGTGTCAGATGGAGCTGCTTGAACACGATGGCGTCGCCAGGCAACAGGCCATGCGGCTGCAACATCGTGACCACCGGTCGAGGCACGGTTTGACCATCGATCGTGACATTCTGTTGATCGATCTTCGCGATCCGCTTTTCCGGGATCAGCGCCGCTGCCGACGCGTTCACGCCTGCAGACGCGATCTCCTCCGTCTCCGGATTTTTCAGCTGGAACTTCGAGTCCTCGAGATTAGTGACCTGATACGACGTCCCGATGGTGAGCGGGGGCGGCGCATTGCCACCCGCAGCGGGTTTAAGGTCCAGGCTGACGAGGTGAACGTAATCGTCGTCGCTCAGAGCCGCTTTTTGCTTCGGGTCGACGATAGTCAGGAAGCCGTCGGAAATGCCGTTCGTCATGACCAGATCGGCTTTCGGCGTGCAACCCACCGTAACCGTCAACACCAGTTCGTTGTCGCCGTCATGGGCATCGACAAATTGGTAGTACCCCCGATAGTCGATTTGCAGATACTGTGCCTGGTTGGCGCTCTGAAAACCCAGACCTGCGGTGAAGGTGCCACCTTTGTATTCGAATGACTGCACGCCGGAGAATTGCAGGACGGGCTCCGGCACCGCGTCGGTCGTCTTGGTGTACAGGATGCGTTCCGGCGTAAATCCGAAGTAAACGCTGCGGGACGACATTTGGTCGGGCGTCGTCAACTGCATCTGCTGCCCGTTGGGGACGAGCGCGCCCCAGGTCTCACTGTCGCTCGAGCTTGCCATGCTCGCCACCGTTCCACCGTCGGCCGAGGCTTCCGGGAGGTCGCTGCCGTCAGGCGCCTTGATCGTGAACCTCGCCTCCGTCTGAACCTCGCCGACGATGTACCCCGTGCCGTTCTCCACACCTCCGCTCGGATTCACCAGGTTACTGAGTTGCAGCTTCTCCCCGGACGCGAACGAGTTGGCCTGAGTCGTCGTGACGGTGCCGTGGGCGAAGCTCTCGATGGCAAAATCGCTTCTTGCCACGCTCGCCACGGTTCCACCGCCGGCCGAGGCTTCTGGGAGGTCGGTGCCGTCAAGCTTTTTGATCGTAAACTCCAGCAGCGTATGAACGTCGCCGACGATGTATCCGGCGCCGTTCTCGACACCTCCGCTCGGATTCACCAGGTCGCTGAATTGCAGCTTCTGCCCGGACGTGAACGCGCTGGGCTGGGTCGTCGTGACCATGCCACCGGCGATGTTCTCGATGGCAAAAGCCGTTCCCGCGTTGATGAGGGAGTCGGTGTAAAAGCCACCCACATTGGGCTGAATCGTCATCCCGCCAGTGGCCTGGGCGGGAGCTGTGGGATTCGCGGGATCTCCCGTTGCGAGTTGGTTGGCGAGGGTGTAGAGGCCCTGCGTCCATTTGACGTAGTTGTAGAAGTCGATTCCGGCGTTGACGGTTTCCAGCGTCACCTCGCCGTAGGCCAGCAACATCGGCGTGAACGTGGGGCCGACGAGCCCGATGAGCACGTACGTCGGCGAGTCCGACGATCCGAACGTGTAGGTACCGGCAGTCTCCTTCCAGGCCGCCCCGCCGTAAAAGCGCAGCCCGTTCATGTCGAACAGGTTCTCCTGAAGGAGGTCTCCAGGTGCAGGAATCTCCACCTTGAAGCCTGCGATGCTGAAAGGAATGTCGCCCATGCGCGTCTCCTGATTTGATGGCGTGATAAGTGACAACTGCAATGGATAAAACTGCTCATCCTGCGTCACCGCGGCCCGGACGTGCAGCGGTCCCCGGATTCAGAAACTACGAATTCTCAGCGTATGTGAGTATGACAGTGGTGGCAGGCAGCACGAAGTCAAGGGCCGCGACGCCGAATCGTCCTTTCAGCCCTAAATTCACCCCCGGTTTCGCCACCAGCACAAGATTGCTGAGCAGATTACACACCAGAGTGAGATCGTCCTTACCCAGAAAAACGTCCGGCTCTGTAAAGGCCATGTAGGTAGCGCCCGGAGCATTGACACAGCCAAACGCACTCAGGAGACTTGGAAGGCCTCTATTGTAGGCCTCTGCATCCTCCGACCCCGTCGTGGCGAGAACCGTGTTCGTGAGGTTCATGATAATGGGGGTACATTGACATGCCCAGTAGGCGCCACCCATTGCGCTGAAACTGTCCCCGCTTGGGTAACTGAGTCCGAATACGAGTGAGTCGAACACCAAATCAAAAATCGATAGCGCTGAGTCCGGGTTGTTAGCCGGGTCGTCGTCGCACGCCGCGTCAGTCATCGCGCAGAAGAATGTAGAGATCTCCCACGCCTTGGTTTGGCCGGCGATACTGTCAAGGCGTTCTGATTCGCTCGATTGGCTGGCCTTCTGAATGATGGTGTAAGGAATCGCGGCGAGCAGGCAGATCACGTCGATGAAACTGAGCGGGTCGCCGGTGATGGCTTTCCACAGCGGCGAAACCACCGGGATTGAAATCGTCGCCGTAGCCGCCGCCAGCAAACCCTCGAGCATGAGCACTACGATGCCGAGAATCGTCTCAACGATGGCATCCGCCGCGTCGATGATCGTCTCCACGATGTCCAGGACAAAGATCTCCAGGATCTGGGTGAACGAGGTCTTCACAAAGGCGGACGGGTCGGTGACCAGCAGGCGAAAACTCTTAATGAAGTTATCGAGGTCCTGCAGGATGTTCTGCAAGTCCTTCTTCAAAGACGCCTCGCACGTCTCGAGCGCGCTTTCCACGGTGGCCTTCAAGTTGGCAAACTCACTGCTCATGAAACTCGAGCCCAGACTCGCAGACACTGACCCGCTGGTCTGTGCTTGGCTCACGTTGTTCTTTAACTTGGAATTGAAGTGATTGGCCGGCCCCAGCGAATTGTTCGTGAAAACGGTTTTTGGATCGTTGTTATCGGCCTGCCTCGATTGAATGGTCGAGCCCTGCAAATTGCTTGTGGCGTTGCCCAAGGCATTCTGAAGATCGCTCTTGAGACTGCTGAAAAAAGAGTGGACGTCCGCACACCCGGTCTTGGTCAATTGGTCGATGCGGTTGCCGAAATCCTGAAAAGAGGCGATGACCTGGCTCTTCAGCATGTCTTTGTTGGCTAAAATGGCCTTCCAGTCGAAGAGCTCGCACAGCCACTCGATCGCTTTTTCGATGTCGTTCACTAAGGTCTTGAGTATGCCGGCCACGACCGTGATGGCATCCTCCAGCGTTTGAACCACGAAAGAAAACGTATCGCCGGCATCGGACACGATGGTGTGGATCGCCTGCTTGAGATCCTTGTCGATGGTGGACGCCATGTGACGAATCCCGTTCGCGCCATGCACAATCCTCGCCTTGAAGTCCGCGATGCCCAGGGTTGATGCGGCTTCGAGCGTGTTTTCGATCGAGCCGACGCTGTAGGTGATGCCGCCCGCCCCATCGAAGGTCAAGGTGAAGCTGGAGGAAGAACCGGGGCTGTAAGGGCGCGTCGCTTCGGAACTCGCCGGGTACTGATACAGCATGTTTGTCGTCGTGGCCGGGTAGCTCAGATACGTATTGGGGTTCCCAGCTGCGGCGAGCACTCGCTTGCGGCCGCTTGCCTTCTGCGCTTTGCTCTTCGTGGCCGCGTATGTCCCGGCAACAGCAGCCTGGCGGCTTCTCGCGAGCGCCATAATGGCGGAAACGCCGCTGCCAATCGCTTGTCCGATCGCGGAAGAGAGCGCCGACGTATCCGTGTTGCCGGCCAGCATCGGAGCACCCGCGAAAGTGGTCGCGGAAGACAGCTCCGACGAGCTTGCCGACTGCAGCTTCTGAGTGCTGCCGTTATCGGGATAGATCACGATCGCTTCATCGCGATCCATGAACGTTGCCCACAAATAGAGCGAGGGGCAACCGAGATCCTGCGCCTGCACCGTTAAATTCAATACGCCACTCGCATCCGTGGTCAGCCACGCCGGAGTGGTTGGCGTGACGGTATAGCTCGTTGCCGTCAAAACGGTTTCTCCCGAGGGAAGCGTGATCTCGGAAGGCGAGCCGTCAGTGAGCGCCACCTCCTCGTAACTGGAAATCTTCACGCTGCAATTCGTGCGCGGGTTCTTGTTGATATCGAGCAACTGGACGAAAGTGTGGTAGACGGGCGATGAAGGGATGCTCGAACCCGGTTCCCCGCTCATCCCGTCCGGCAGCAGGGTGCTTTCGCACGAAAAGCCGTGCACCTCACCCGCCATGTCGATTGCGGCAAGGTGACGCTGGCCTTGGTTCGGATCCACGTACGTCACCGTGCACACGCCGTTCTCGACACCCAGAAAGGCCGTCCCGGAGCCCATGGCCTTCTGCACTACGTTCGGGCTGTTTTCAGAGCTCAAGTCGATTGCGAATAGCGTTCCGGCCGCATTGATCAGGTAGGCGACGCCATCCTCGATCGCGATGGCCGCGTTCGAGCAATCCCCGCCGAGCTCGACGCTCCAGGAGTACAGGCCAGTCTGAGCGTCGACTGCCGTGAATTTGCCTCCCGCGTCGGCGAAATAAACGCGAGCGTTATACGGGACGGGCTTGCCAGGCGTATCACTGATGTTGAAGATCCAATTCTGTTGTTTGCCGGAGGTCGCGGTCCAGGGATAGGAGTAAAGGTTAAACCCGCCCTTGGCGACGTTGAGCACCACATACCACGCCGCGCCGCTGCTCGCAATTTGGCTGGGCTCTGCAGGGAGCAGGATGGGAGGTGCGGCCGTGGGGCCCGCGGGCGAAGACAAATCGCAAAGTACGGCGCTGGCTCCCAGGCAAGCCAGCATTTTTTGACTGCCGCCATAATCGAGGGAAGCGGTATCCCGCTCTACGTCGCCGAGCGGCAGGCTCCAGTTCTGATAACACTGGATCGTTTGCGCCGGGTCCACATAAAAGCCAATCGAGTAGATCTTCCCGTCGCTCGCAACGAATGCCACTCCGTCCGACGTGTCCACGGCGTTGCTCAGCACTTGCGCCGTGCGGCAAAAGTTAGCCGTTTTGGTAAGCGCAAGCGCCTTTCCTGGAAACGCGGCGAATCCGGAGTCGCCATTCTGGTCGATCGAGGGCGCGACCATCAATCCGTTGGTAACGTGCAGATCGCCCAAGGGATACGTGTTCCAGTAATTGTTATTGTAAGAGGCCAGGCCGGCGTGCACGTCGTATGCCAAAACGTCGTGCTGGCCGGCATCGTACAGGAATGCGAATCCATCGCCGTAGACTCCGGTGGTTTGTTCCGTAAAGGTCTGCCACAGGGCGTCGTCCCAAACCACGTCAACATCAGAGTCGTTTAACTTGACGATCCGTTTGTCAACCATCCGGTCGATATATACGACCTCAAGGACCGAAGTCAAGTCAATTGCTTGTTACAATGAATCGATGTCGCCGAAGTCCACAAGTCGCACGAAGGCTGAAGTGTCCGTAAGGATAATCGACCGGAACGAAGCCATGCCTGGGAAAGCCTTGGCTCCGGCCAGCGCACCCGGTTAGAGGGCAATTTTCAATACAGACGGCACAGCGGTTGTGGAATGTTCACTGCGTCAATTGTGTCGTCGTGATGACGGCGAGCCAGATAAAGAAAAAGAGAAGTGCAACAATTCTATGAGTTGAAAGCTGGGTTTTTCGGACATCTTGAAGAAGTTCGTGCTGTTCCATCGCAACTTGCTCCAGCGCATGACAGACTTCAACACAGCGGTTCACTTCTCTGGCATCTTGCCGCAAAGCGATATTCCAGAGAATACTCGTGGTGAAGCCGGTTCCTGCCACGATTCGCACTGCATGCGAGGCAAGCCAACCGGTTCCGATGAATGGCGTCTTCGCAAGTGCTCCCGTCAGGGTCAGCAGCCCTAGATCCAAGCCGAGGTAGAACTGTGTCTTCGTCCATGTCATTTGGCGCATGTCTGCCAGGCAACGCATGACTACGCCGTATCGGCGCAAGGCAAGATCAACGTCACGGTCACTGTGTGGCTGCGCTTGCATGAGACGCTGATGTTAGATCAAGGGAGACGGAATATCAAGATTCCCAGTCGTCGGGCAGCCGTTTCGGGATTTTACCCCCAGCCGAATCACTCCATATTTTGTTGATCCCTGTTCGAGCTTGCAGGTTACAATCACCCTCTCGTCAATCTGAAGAGGCCGCCGAGTTTCTCTATGGCCGATGTTCGCGACTCGATCTCAATCCGGAGCCCTCACTAATGGGAGTTCTTCTCGGGTTCGCTCCATTCATCGTTTTCGCATTGCTTTCGCGATTCATCCCCGCCAACACGAGCCTCTGGGCGGCTGCCGCAGTTTCCGCAGCCCTCGTCCTACGCGAAAAGCTCCGCGGACGATCGATGAAGATCCTCGAAGCGGGCACCTTCGTGCTGTTTGCGCTGCTCGGCCTTTACACACACTTCACGCATGGCGCGTGGGACATCCCGACGGTCCGCTCCGTGGTTGATGGGGGCCTGTTCCTTATCATCCTGCTGTCGCTTCTCGTTCGCCGCCCATTCACATTGCAGTATGCTCGTGAACAGGTCCCTGCAGCGGCGCACAGCTCCCCCACCTTTGTCAGGACCAACTACATCATCACGACGGTATGGGCCTTGGGAATGGCCATCATCGTTATATCTGACCTCGCCATGCATTTTGTAGCGGGGCTCCCCGTTCAAGTGGACATTGTCGCTATCGTGGGCGCCCTCGGCGGAGCATTCTGGTTCACCAAATGGTACCCGAAGCAAATACGCAAGTGACGGGAGGATATCCCCTGATCGAGCAGAGCACCGCGGTCAACAAATCGATCGCCTCGGACACCAGGCTCCAGACCGGCAGGGATCGCTGCCTGCAAACCGACCAACGGCTCAGGAGTTGAAATATGTTCTCAGAACTTACCCCTCAAAATACATCGGTGATGGAGCCCCAGCGTACTGGCTTCTCAATGGGCTCTATACCGTCATGGCCACCACCGAATCAACGGGTGGGGCATTTTCATTGGTTCACATTGCCGCACCACCGGGCCACGGCACTCCATATCATGTTCATCGCAGCGAGGACGAAGCGTTTTATGTGCTGGAGGGCGAATTCACAGTTATCTGCAACGGAAACAAGAGCGTTGTTGGGCCAGGCGGATATATCTTCTTGCCGCGCAACATACCTCACGGATTCCGATGCAGCACTTCAACTCCTTCCGCCGTGTTGACTATAGCGACGCCAGGTTCCGGGTTTGTGGGGATGATCAAGGAGATGGAAGATCCGGCGAAAGACCGCACTGTGCCCCCGCCAATGGCGCCGGATCTCGAGAAGCTGACGAGGGTGTGCACGAGGTACCAGATCAAGATTCTCGGCCCTCTTCCAGAATAACTCTCTCCTGCTACCCCTGAGGTCGACTCGATTCGCGCCTGCCCTTTAGGGTGTCAGTTGCTGGAGCCTGCGACAGACGACAAGCTTCCTCCGCCGTCAGACCATTCCCAAGCCGGACACCCAGTTTCCTCGGCTGCTTTGACTCGACGTATGCCGCCGCGGCGAGCTCGGGGCAGTTGAGTTGACCGCCGGCCCATGAGCAAGGACTCGGCCGCAATCCTGGGTAAACAATGGGCGACTACTCGTTACTTTGCGGAGGATCGATCGGAACCCCGCCGGCAGACCCAGATGGCGCCCCACGAGCCCGAACCCTTCTCCTTCCTCAGGTGCTTTCCTTCTCTAACGTTCTCTGGTGAGTAGCACGACCAACGTAGCGCATCCACTTCGCGTTGCCGCGCGAGCGACCATTACCCATCCCGGCTAAGATACGCGTGCGAGTGCGGGCGGCTGCCAAGTCCCCTTGAGGATTGCCTCTTCCGGCCAATAAAGACGGATCGTGAGATTGAAGCGTCCGTCCCCCGAGGGAAGCCAGTTGGATTCGCGGTCAGGTCCGGGGTTCTGGCCCTGAATATAGAGATCAAGAGAGCCATCCGCGTTGAAGTTCAGCGGATCGCGATCGCCGATTGCGTAGCGGTTGAGGGGATTTGCGATGAAGTAGCCATCTTTATCGTAGGCTGTGAGGGACCAGAAAGCGCGCACGGGAGGCAACTGGCCCTTGTCGAAGTGCATGCGGTAGCGCATGGACCCGCTAAGCGCCTGGCCCACGCCGTCCGCGAAGGTGCTCATATAGACGGCGTCCTCCGGTGGATTTGCCCCAAGAGCCAAGCGAGCAGTAATGGCGCGACTGACATAGTCTGTGCCGTAGCGGCCGACATTACGAATGAAGGTGTTCCAGCCCGGTTTCACCGTGGTCGCTGCGCTGCCGAACCTCTCAACCCGTGCGGAACCTGCGCGAGCGCCATCGTTAACGGCCTGCAGCTGCTCCGGGATGGGCTTGGAAGCATCGAAATCCTTACCGGGAACCATGCCAATGCGGGCAAGATCGCGCACCATGGCAGCATCTGCCGGGTGCGGCGGGTTCATTTTCATCGCTCTGGCGAACGCGGCAAAGAACTCAACGGGCTCCATCGCCTTCACCCGAGCGGGCGGCGTTGTATCTCCGGCGGTCCCGAACGCCAAAGCCGAGCCCAGCTTCTGCTCTCCGTTCGGAAACGCGCTCAGAGGCATGATGCGCATGCCCTTTTGAAATGCGTGCACGTTGCCGTAGTCTGCAGAGCCATTCGTTTGGGTACGCCCCAGCAGCCAGATGATATTCGTCTGCGCATCGAGCCGCGTGACATGCTCCGGCAGCTTTCCACTCCAACCGGGCCCCACCAGCGCGAACCACGCCTCTGCCGTCCCGGTGGTCCGTTTTCCCGGGTCCGCGAACGTCTCCGTCCACGCATCCATAAACTGCAACAGATAAAAGCGTCCGCCCGAGTCAGGAACGTGAATCAGCACCGGCTCCTTCGCGAGATCGAGCCAGGCCATCGAGTACAGCGTGTCGGCGTTGGGTCTAACGACCTTCCGGGTATCGGGACGCGGGAACTGCGGGACGTGAGTAAACTCGTTTACCGGCTGCCCGCGACGAGTCTCTTCAATGAGCACGAGAGGATATGCATAGAGGTAAGCGCGCTCTGCGACATCCCGAAGTTCAGTCGAGGCGCCTTGTGCGTGGAGCGTGGTAGCGGCGAGAAGCATGGTGACGGCGATCCTCATCAGTCCCTCACGGAGAAGGATCGCTTGGGTAGAACGAATCATGTACGCTAACACAGAAACCGCATACCCACAAAGCGGACCGCGCTACGCTCGCTGAGTTCTTTAGGTCCGGAAAAAGCCCAAGGTTAGGAAAGCGCCCGCCGTGGTTACAACGACCAACTCGATCAGACACGCGACTGTGCGGGTCAGACGAGGAATTCGCACGTTTCGCGGCCAGAAACTTTTTTGAGTTTCTGGCGCCAGTAATCGCGGAGCCAGTCGCTCAGTGCCAACGCCGCAATATCCTATATGCTATCTCGATGTCACCAGAATCGCTTTCCGAATGGCAATGGCATCTCTCCATGCAAGCGAGCGCGGCCGCTACGTTGGCTGGACTTGTTTTCGTCGCGGCGTCCATCAACCTCCCGCATATCGTCAGTAGGCCGGGCCTTCCGGGGCGGGTGATCGAAGCCCTTGTGCAGTTTGTGCAAGTCTTATTCGTTTGCATGGTGATAGCGATTCCACGCCAGTCGTCCACGGTGCTGGGAGTCGAAGTTCTGGCGGTCGCAGTATTATCGTGGGGCATTCAGATTTTCGTGTTCGCCCGGTATCACCGGGCGCATCTAGGCCATCCGCGCCGGTGGTTGCAGCTGCGAGTCGTGCAAACTCACGTTGCGACCATTCCCTTTCTCATTGCAGGTGGTTGTCTACTCTTTAGCCTGAGGAACGCGTTGTATTGGCTGGTGCCGGGATTCTTTTTTCCTTCGTAGTTGGACTCATGAACTCATTGGTTCTACTTATCATAGTGGGTCGGCTACACGACTCTCCCGCGTCTTGAGCAGCGCGGGTCTCCGGGTTGAGGTTTTCGCAATCGTGGTCGGACTCGACCCTTCCGGCGGTGGAAAGTGGCAGTCGATGACGTCACGACTGTTTCTGGAAATTCCCAGTCCGTCCACCATGCGTAATGGAGGCCCCGTTCCCCCACATGCGTGGTGTCCATTTGGTGTCCATCTGCATGGAGTTCCACATAGACTGGAACGACCGCCAAAGACTCTCGGGAATACGAGTCAGACGTCGCGATTACCCTTTGTTTATGCGGTTGGAATGCTAACTTGGAGAGTTGGTAGCGCTACCGGGAATCGAACCCGGGTTTTGAGATTGAGAATC
>JASHPE010000057.1 GCA_030038235.1 Terriglobia bacterium | reverse complement strand
TTACTGGATCACTTCCGTTACCGTGCCGGCGCCCACCGTGTGGCCGCCTTCCCGGATCGCGAAGCGCAGTCCCTTCTCCATCGCGATCGGCGTGATCAGCTCGATCTCCAGGTTCACGTTATCCCCCGGCATCACCATCTCCGTCCCGCCCGGCAGCGTCGCCACTCCCGTCACGTCCGTCGTCCGGAAGTAGAACTGCGGACGGTATCCGTTGAAGAACGGCGTGTGCCGCCCGCCCTCTTCCTTCGTCAGAATGTACGTCTCCGCCTTGAACTTCGTGTGCGGCGTGATCGATCCCGGCTTCGCCAGCACCATCCCCCGCTCCACGTCGTCCTTTTCCGTACCGCGCAGCAGTACGCCGATGTTGTCGCCCGCCTGGCCTTCATCCAGCAGCTTCTTGAACATCTCCACGCCCGTCACCACCCGCTTGAAACTCTCCGGACGCAGCCCCACAATCTCGATCTCCTCCTGCACCTTCACCTTCCCGCGCTCCACCCGGCCCGTCACCACCGTCCCCCGGCCCGAGATCGAGAAAATATCTTCCACCGGCATCAGGAACGGCTTGTCGATCTGCCGCTCCGGCAGCGGAATGTACGAGTCCACCGCATCCATCAAAGCATCGATCGACTTCTCCCATTCCGGATCGCCTTCCAGCGCCTTCAGCGCCGATCCCCGAATCACCGGAATCGCGTCGCCCGGAAACTGATACTTGTTCAGCAGATCGCGCACTTCCACTTCCACCAGCTCCAGCAGCTCCGGATCCTCCACCGCGTCGCACTTGTTCAGAAACACCACGATGTAGGGCACGTTCACCTGCCGCGCCAACAGCACGTGCTCCCGCGTCTGCGGCATCGGTCCGTCGGTCGCCGCCACCACCAGGATCGCCCCGTCCATCTGCGCCGCGCCCGTGATCATGTTCTTGATGTAGTCCGCGTGTCCCGGACAGTCCACGTGCGCGTAGTGACGATTCTTCGTCTCGTACTCCACGTGCGCGATCGCGATCGTGATGCCCCGCGCCTTCTCTTCCGGCGCGTTGTCGATCGAATCGAACGGTCGGAACTTGATCTTCGGATTGTTCTTCGACAAAACCTTGGTGATCGCCGCCGTCAACGTCGTCTTCCCATGGTCGATGTGACCGATGGTCCCGATGTTCATGTGCGGTTTGGATCGATCAAATTTTTCCTTGGCCATCGTGATCAACTCCTGTTTTCAGCTCGTTCCTGGCACTCAGCGCGCGTCAAGTGGCGCAGCCCTGAAGCCGATCGTTGCTCGGCCCACCTCCGCCGCGGGCCGATAATCAAAAACCATGGTGGCAATGTATTCCCATTTCAACAGCATCACTGGAATCCTCTCAGGCACGGGCCTGGATCGCTTGAGTGGTCTCCAGATCATCACTCCGAGGCTGTCCTCGTCGACAACCGTCGCCTGAAAGGAGCCCGCAGGCACCAAGCCCTTCAAGGCACGCTGCCCTTCGGGCGAAAGGTGAAACCGAACCAACTGGGAGCCCATCGGCATCAGGCGCTCCTGGCGCGCTTCTCCCAGCCCAATCCGTACGCCAGCCGCGAACGGAGTTGCTGGACTTGTTCGCGCAACCCCCAATCCAAAATGTCGTCAGCCAAGTCTAGCGGAACCGCCACATTGCTGAGCCCGTGTGGGGTTTCGACTGTGACAATCCATCTCCGCTTGTTTCCATCATAAAACAGAGCTGCTACCCGGTCTTTCCCGCCACTCAGATCGTCGAGAATCCTTTGAACTTCTTCGCCGAGCTGGCGCCCCCTTTGCACCTTGCGCTCCCGGCCATAATTGCCGGCCAGAACGCCTCGAGCATATTCCTCTTCTCCAATCCCGAACCTGCGCGCCACATCTCTTTCGTCACCTGACAACTCCGGCAATTCCGCTCGGTCTGCTCTTTGAGCGCGAATCCAATCTTCCACCGAAGACGACGAGTCCCGAACGTCGACTTCCAACGTTCCGTCTCGCAAACTGAGACCAAGCGATCCCAGGACCTCCTTGAGTTCACTTATCGATTTTTTGCCAAATTTCTTCTTCCGTAAATCCGACTCGGCGTTTTGAACCAACTCGCCGAGCGTAGTGATTTTCGCCACCTTCAAGTGGTTGTAGGAACGCACCGAGATTTCGAGTTCATCTACACTACGATCCAAGTCTTCGCGGACCATTCTCATAAACCTATTTCGCCACCGCCCGCCCCTGGACCTTGGCGATGACCTCCTCCGCCACGTTCGACGGCGCCTGGTCGTAGCGCAGGAAGTGCATGGTGTACGACGCGCGGCCCTGCGTGCGCGAGCGCAGATCGGTGGCGTATCCGAACATTTCCGCGAGGGGCACGAGGGCGCGGATGATCTGCGTCGAGCCGCGCTTTTCCATGCCCTCCACGTGTCCGCGCCGGCTGCTCAGATCGCCCAGCACGTCGCCCATGAACTCTTCCGGCACCACCACTTCCACCTTCATTACCGGTTCCAGCAGCACCGGCTTGGCCTTGGCGACAGCGTGCTTGAATCCCATTGAGCCCGCGATCTTGAACGCAAGTTCCGACGAGTCCACTTCGTGATAAGACCCGTCTTCGAGCGCCACCTTGACGCCCGTCATCTCATAGCCCGCGAGCACACCCGTTTCCATGGCTTCGCGGATGCCCTGGTAGACAGGCCCGATATATTCCTTGGGCACGCTGCCGCCCACGATGCCGTCAATGAAAAGCAGGTTCAGCTCAGCGTCAAACTTGTTGGTGGACTTCTTGCGGGTCAGCTCGGCGATTTCTTCGAGGTTGGGATGCGGCAAAGGATCGACGCGCAGATTGACGTGGCCGTACTGCCCTCGGCCGCCCGTCTGGCGGATATATTTGCCTTCGCCTTCCGCCGCCTTCAAGATGGTCTCCCGATACGCCACCTGTGGACGTCCCACATTCGCGCCCACGTTGAACTCGCGCATCATGCGATCCACGAGGATCTCGAGGTGCAGCTCACCCATGCCTGAAATAATCGTCTGTCCGGTGTCGGGATCGGTGTTGACTTTGAAGGTGGGATCTTCCTGGGTAAGCTTGCCGAGCGCCGCGCCCATCTTTTCCTGATCGGCCTTAGTCTTGGGCTCAATCGCGACCGAGATCACGGGCGCCGGGAAATCCATGGCTTCGAGAACAATAGGATCGCTTTCCACGCAAATCGTGTCGCCCGTGGAGACGTTCTTCAGTCCCACCACCGCGGCTATATCGCCCGCCAGCACTTCGCTGATCTCTTCGCGCTTGTTGGCGTGCATCTTCACCAGGCGTCCGACGCGCTCGCGCCTGTCGCGCCGCGGATTGTAAACCGTGTCGCCGTTCTTGAGCGTGCCGGAGTAGACACGCACAAATGCAAGCTGGCCGACAAACGGGTCGGTCATGATCTTGAACACCAGCGCGGCGAAAGGCGCGTCGTCCTGTGGAGGACGGGTGATCTTCTTCTCTTCGTCGCTCGGGAGCGACCCCTCGATCGGCGGAACATCGACCGGCGACGGCAGGTAATCCACAACTGCGTCCAGCAGCAACTGGACGCCCTTGTTCTTGAACGCCGAGCCGCAGAGCACCGGAAACACCCTCATCGCGATGGTGCTGCGCCGCAGGCTCGCCCTCAGCTCCTCGGCCGTTACCGGCTCGCCGTGGACATACTTTTCCATGATCTGATCGTCCACTTCGCCCAGCGACTCGATCAGGCGCTCGCGCGCGTGCTTTACGTTTTCCAATTCCTCGGCGGGAATAGCGATGATGTCGTAGGCGGCGCCCAGCGTCTCATCTTTATAGACAATCGCCTTTTCAGCGATCACGTCGATCACGCCGCGGAAATGCTCTTCGCTGCCGAGCGGCAGATGGAGGACCACGGGATTCGCGTGCAGCTTCGATCGCAACTGCTCCACGCACTGATCGAAGTCGGCGCCCACGCGGTCCATCTTGTTGACGAACACGATGCGCGGCACCCGATACTTGTCGGCCTGGCGCCAGACGGTTTCCGTCTGCGGTTCCACGCCCTCGACCGAGCCTAAAAGCGCAATCGCTCCGTCAAGCACCCGGAGCGACCGTTCCACCTCCGCCGTAAAGTCCACGTGACCCGGAGTATCGATGATGTTGATTCGGATGTCGTTCCAGAAACACGTGGTGGCCGCCGAGGTGATGGTGAT
>JASHPE010000056.1 GCA_030038235.1 Terriglobia bacterium | reverse complement strand
TTGAGGAGGACGTACTGCGTATCTGCGGAGAGCTCACCGGACACCGCTATCTGTTCGGACTCGCAGTTCCAGGCGGCTTGGCCCTGGACCTCAGTGAAACGGCTTGCACGCGGGCCGTAGACAAGTCACGCGGTGCTGTGCACCGGCTCAACGATCTGGAGCAGAGGCTCCGATATTCCAGCAGCTTTTTGGACCGGTTGGAAGGCGTGGGAATCATCTCGACGCGGGACGCGCAGGATCATGGCCTGGTGGGGCCGATCGCGCGCGCCTCCGGCCTCGATGGAGACCTGAGGAAGTCGCAACCCTACTGCGGATACGACCAGCTGCGCTTCGATGTTCCTGTTGAGACCGAAGGAGATGGGTTTGCGCGTCTACGAGTGCTCTTCGCTGAGGCCCGGCAAGCAGTCGAGATCATGCAGCAGATACCAGTGCGACTCCAGACGGGCACAGTTCAGACGCCGGTGGTTTACCAAGCCGGGGCGGCCTTGGGCTGGGTGGAAGCGCCGCGTGGCGCGACCTTTCACTGGGTGCGACTAGGTTCGCGTGGGGTGATCGAGCGATACCGGCTGATCACGCCATCGTTTGTCAACTGGCATGGGTTTCACCTGGCAGCCGAGAACTTTGCTTTTCAGGATTTTCCGATCATTCTGGCAACTCTCGGGCTTTCGGTTGCCGAGAGCGACCGCTAGAAGGAGCTTTAGTGCATGAATCAGTGGGTACTCGACGGGCTGGGTCAAGGAGTAAAGAGCACGCGTTATCCGGATGCGAACGAACGAGCCCCCGGTGTTTCGCCGGGACTGCCGGCGTGCCCGGACAGGCTCCGCGAAGAGGATGCTCACGATCTCGCGGCGCGTTGTCCGACGGGCGCCATCACGGCCGAGAATCAACAATTGGCGGTCGATTACCGGCACTGTGTCCATTGCTTCCGGTGCGTGCGTGGCCTGAGCTCGCCAATGGGCTGGCAGCCCGGTTATGAGTGGGCTTACTTCGCCTCCCGGGATGGAGCTGAACTCAAGCAGTGGCCCAAGAGCTTCACTCGTGCACTCCACATTCGGGTTGTCGATGCCGGTGACTGCGGAGCGTGTTTGAACGAGGTCCGGCAGCTCAACAACCCCTACTACAACATGCATCGCCTGGGTTTCTTCATCACTCCCACGCCGCGGCAGGCTGACATCCTACTGGTGGCTGGCTCCGTTACGGATCAGATGAAGCTGCCGTTGCTCGAAGCCTACGAGGCCATGCCGCCGCCGAAGCTCGTCATGGCAGTAGGGGCCTGTGCGCTTTCCTGCGGCGCCTTTGGACCGAGCTTTGTCGCGGGCTGCGGTGTAAGCGGTGTCTTGCCGATCGATGTCGAGGTGCCGGGATTCCCGCCGCCGCCATTGGCAATCCTCCACGGCTTGCTAGTGGCCGCCGGACGCAAGGCATCGGCCGCACCCTCCGATGTTGTGCCGGCTCCGGGCGGGAGCCAGAGAGTTGCATGAGCGAGCAACTGCTCATCGTCGTGTTTTTCGCCCTCTGCGCAGGCGGGGGAGTTGCCGTCTTTGCGGCCGGCGACAGCGGAAGCTCCCATGTGCTCGCATGGGTCGGCTCCGCGGCCTCGCTGGTCATGCTCGGTATGGGCGGACTGGGCCTTGCGGGGAGCAGTTTCCAGGTTCGGCTCTGGACGCTGCCGCCCCTGGGAACACTCACGCTCTCGATCGACTCATTATCGGCCCTGTTCTTGCTGGTTGCTGGAGTCGTCTTTCTGCCCGCGTCGATATATTCCGCCGGCTATTTGGAGCACTACCGCGGGCATTTCAATGTCTCATCGCTGTGTGCGTGCTATTTCGGGCTGCTGTCCTCGGTCATCTTAGTCCTCACTGCGGCGGATGCCGGCAGCTTTCTGCTCAGTTGGGAGCTCATGGCGATTCTCGGGTACGCATTGGTCAACTATCAGCGCCGGGGCGATGAGAATCCGCGTCCAGGCTACCTGATGTTGACCATGGGCGAGACGGGTTTCCTGCTAGTGGTCCTGGCGTTCCTTATCCTGGCCGGTTCGTCGAGGGACCTCAGCTTTGCAAGCCTCCGGCTTCAGGAATCATCGCTCGGCACGGGACTCCGATGGGCCGTTTTTTTGCTGTCGTTCCTCGGTTTCGGTGTTAAGACCGGCCTGGTGCCTTTGAATCGCTGGCTGACCCAAGCGCATCCGGTCGCGCCGGCGAACATCTCGGCGCTGCTCTCGGGGGTTTTGCTGAACTTGGGCATCTACGGTATTGCCCGCTTCAACTTCGATCTGCTTCCAGTGAGCACCCTTGGGCCCGGCATCGTGGTGCTGCTGGTTGGAACTCTCTCGGCGCTGGCCGGCATTCTCTACGCCAATCGGCGAGACGACATGAAGGGGATGCTCGCCAACAGTTCCATCGAGAACATGGGTGTGATTACTGCGGGCTTGGGCGCAGCCATGGTATTTCTGGCTGCCCACGAAAGACCTTTGGCCGCGCTGGCGCTGACCGCTGCCTTGTACCAGATGGCGAACCACTCGGTTTACAAATCGCTCCTTTTCTTTGGCGCGGGAACCATCGACGCGCATACGGGCACGCGCCGGATGGACCAACTGGGCGGTTTGATTCGCCGCATGCCGTGGGTAGCTCTCTTCTTTCTGATTGGAACCTTGTCGATTGCCGCTCTCCCACCGGCGAACGGGTTCGTGAGCGAGTGGCTCACCCTGCAGTCGCTGCTGCAAAGCTCCATTCTCTCTTCCCGGGCTGTCAAGGTTGTCTTCGCCATCTCGGGAGCAGGTTTGGCGCTTACGGCGGGGCTCGTGGTGACGTGTTTCGCCAAGGTGTACAGCATGACGTTCCTTGGCGTCTCGCGGTCCGAGGAAGCAGAGCGGGGCGGCCGGATCCACAACTCGGTCCGACTCGCGATGGGGATTGGGGCGCTGTTGTGCATATTGCTCGGAATCCTGCCGACGTACGTGATTCCGGTTCTCGGCCGCGCCGTGACTCCATTGACGGGCGCGGGGCCCGCCGCGGAGCTGATCCCGCCGTTTTTCTCGACGACGCAACAACACCCGTTGTTGCCACCCCCTTTTGTCGAGGACTTCCACAATTTGGGTGCCCAAGTGGGCCGGGGCTTCCTGCCGGGCAGGGGACTCGTGGTTCTGCACCGCGGGCGTGAGCGAAACCCCGTCGTGTTTGCGATGTCCACGAGCTACATGTTGCCGGTGATTCTCCTGCTGACGGCCAGCACCTTTCTAGTGGTCCGGAAAGCGATTTCCCGGCAGGTCCAGACCACCCGGCGGCGGGTCTGGGCGGGAGGTCTTTCGAAGCTTCTGCCCGAACTTACCTACACGGCCACCGGCTTTTCCAACCCCGTGCGGGTGACATTTAACGCCATCTTTCATCCTCGCGAGGCCGAAGATCGCAGCGAGTTCGTCGGGGGCCACTTCCGTACTCGCATCACGAGAATGCTCGAAGAGGTGCACATCGTTGACCGAATCGTACTGCAGCCCATTAGCCGGCGCACTCAGCAGATCGCCCAGAGGCTCGCCGCGATGCATCACGGCAGGCTCAACGCTTACTCAGCGTATATCCTGGGCACTCTGCTCATCGTACTCTTTGTTGCCCAGACACCACCTGGCACGCGCTTCGAGCTCAGTCCGGCTTTGATTGTGATTGTGGTTTTGCTGGTGGATCGGTTCTTTTGAGGGCACGCCGGCAAATGCGACTTGAGACGTTGCGATGACCGAAACGCTGACGCTGATTGTCTGCTTCTTCTCGCTCTGTGGAATAGGCGTGGCGCTGTGCGCCGTCCTGAGCCAGAGATACGCGCCGGCCGTGCTGGCTTGGTCGGGGTCGCTCGCTGCCCTCACCCTTTGCGTGCTGAGCGTGCGGGCTTTGGCAGGCCAGTCATTCGAGATGAGGTTGTGGACCTTACGCGGGATCGGTGCTCTCACGCTTGCGATGGACGCGGTTTCCGCACCCTTTCTGCTCGCCACCGGCGTCATCTTTCTCGCCACTTCTGTCTTTTCCGTACGCTATCTGGACTGGTATCGGGGCCACTTCAGCCTTCGAGCCTTTTCCATGTGCTATCACGTTCTGCTGGCCACGGTAGTAGCTATTCTGCTGGCGGGCGACGCCGTGCTGTTCCTGATCGGATGGGAAGTGATGTCGATCCTCAGCTACCTCCTCGCCAGTTGCCAGCAACGGCGCGACCGGAACTCAGGACCGCCATATCTGATGCTGGGCATGGGCGAGGCTGGATTCCTGGCCGTGGTGCCTGCCTTTCTGCTGCTGGCGCGACCGGCCGGCGATCTCTCTTTTCATGCACTACGGGCGGTTGCGGGTGGTGCCGGAGCGGGCTTGCGATGGGCTGTATTTCTTCTGTCGTTCCTTGGCTTCGGCGTAAAAGCTGGTCTGGTTCCGGTGAACCGCTGGCTGCGAGACGCGTACGCGGTCGCTCCTGCCAATGTATGCGCAGTTTTGTCGGGTGTGCTCCTCAATCTCGGTATCTACGGCATCGTTCGCGTCAATGGAGACTTGCTGCCGCCCGCTTCGGCGGGACCCGGCCTGGTGGTATTGGTGACAGGCTCGCTCACGGCTCTGGTTGGCATCCTGTATGCCAATCGTGAGAACGACCTGAAGACGATGCTCGCCGAAAGCTCCATTGAGAATATGGGCATTGTGGTCGCCGCGCTTGGCGCCGCACTCGTGTTCTTCGCTTTGCATGGTCCGGCGCTGGCAGCCATCGCCTTCGTTGCCGCGCTCTACCAGATGATCAACCATTCCGTGTATAAGTCGCTCTTGTTCTTCGGCGCCGGCGCAGTCGACGTAGCCACGGGCACGCGCGACATGGATCGCCTCGGCGGATTGATCAAGTCCCTGCCGTGGATCGCCGCTCTGTTCCTGGTTGGGTCGCTTTCGATTGCCGCTCTTCCGCCGTTTAACGGGTTTGCGAGTGAATGGCTCACGCTTCAATCGCTTTTGCAGAGCGCCACGCTGCCTTCTGCGGGGATCAAAGTGGTGTTCGCTCTCTCGGGGGCGGCTTTGGCGCTTACCGCAGGGCTGGCCGTGACCTGTTTCGTGAAGGCATTCGCCATGAGCTTCTTGGGAATGCCACGATCGGAGGATCGACCACACTACGCAGCGGGAGTACGGCACTCGATGCGCGCCGCCATGGTGTTCCTCGCCGCGCTTTGTCTGCTGCTGGGGGTTTTTCCAGCCTACGTCATTACGACTCTGAACGGTTCGGTGACTCGCTTGAGCGGCGCCAGTGCGACCCTCGCACTCGTTCCGCCGTTTTTTTCTTCCGGCGCCCAGCATCCTGAACTGCCTCCGGGCTTCGTGGCTGACTTCCACAAACTGGGTGCGCAAGTGGGCCAGAGCGTGCTTCCGGGGCCCGGACTTGTGGTGCTGCATCGGGGCGGTGACCGCAATCCCGTGGTCTTTGCGATGTCGACCACGCACATGGTGGTGGTGCTGTTGCTGCTTCTTGGTTTGGTTGCGATTGTCGTTCGGGGTTGGCTGGCTCGCAAACGCCGCCGCGTCCGGGGGACGGTGTGGGCGGGCGGCTTGCGGCGTCTGCTGCCGGAGCTGACTTACACGGCGACGGGTTTCTCGAACCCGGTCCGAGTCACGTTTCTTTCGATCTTTCATCCGACCGAAGTTGAAGACAGCAGCGAGATGGTCGCCCAACACTTTCGCATGGCCATCCGGAAGCTTGTGGAAGAGGTCCACATCGTCGACCGGCTCTTCTTCCGGCCCGTCGAGGCC
>JASHPE010000466.1 GCA_030038235.1 Terriglobia bacterium | reverse complement strand
CTGTGGTACCAGTCCAATCCGCAGTGGCTGCAGAACGGACATTACTCGGCGGCAGAGCTGCACGACATCATGCAGCGGCACATCATGACCGTCGCCGGACACTACGCCGGCAAGGTGTTCGTATGGGACGTGGTCAATGAGGCCTTTGACAAAGACGGCACGCTGAGGCACTCGATCTGGTTCGACCGCCCCGGCATCGGTCTGGCTGACAAGGGCACGGCCTACATCGAGCAGGCGTTCCGCTGGGCTCACGAGGCCGACCCGAAGGCGCTGCTGTTCTATAACGACTACGCGGCGGAAGGGATCAACGCCAAGTCAGACGCGATCTACGCCGTGGTGAAAGATTTCAAGCAGCGCGGCGTGCCAATCGACGGCGTAGGCTTGCAGATGCACATCGGTCTTGCGGACACTGCCAAGCTCGACTCCCTCAACGCCAATATCACCCGCCTCGGGGCGCTCGGATTGCAGGTTCAAATCACGGAAATGGACGTCGGCCTGCCGATAACTGCTGACGGCCAGTTGCGCGACCCGGGGGACGCGCGTCGCCAGGCCGATCTTTATGGATTCGTGGCGCGGACCTGCGCCGCTAATCCTGCTTGTGGGGCATTCCAGACCTGGGGCTTCACGGACAAGTATTCGTGGATTCCCGGATTTACTCACGGCGCGCGCGGCGCCGGCTTGCTCTTCGACATTCAGTATCAGCCGAAACCCGCATTCCAGGCTGTGCTCGACGCCTTCCAAACGGCCAAGCCCGTCCCGCGCCGCTTCCCGTAGCGGCGGCATCATGCCGCTTTTCAGTGTACACGTGGTACTTCGATCGGCTACCGACGCTCCTTTTTCCGCGAGCACTCCGGACACGGTACCGGGAACCCTGTTGAGGTTGAGTTCATCCAAAGGATGGCAAGAGGTCACGGCGTACCCGAAGCGATGATCGGTGTTCAAAGGAGGCGTTATGGCAACAGCAAAAGTCGCAGCAGCACCCATGAAGGTGGCGCTGATTCCTAAGGCGGGAGCGGACTTCCAGGTGGTCGAGCGTGAGATTCCCACACCTGGCGCAGGACAAGTGCGGATCAGAGTACAGGCGTGTGGAATTTGCCACAGTGACGTGATCACAAAAGAAGGCGTCGCTTGGCCCGGACTTGAGTATCCTCGCGTTCCAGGACACGAAGTCGCGGGGATCATCGATGAACTGGGCGCCGGCGTTTCGAGCTGGAAGAAGGGCCAGCGCGTCGGTGTCGGCTGGCACGGCGGCCAGGACGGCACGTGTCTCCAATGCCGACGCGGGGATTTTCGCAATTGCCGGAATCTGAAAATTCCGGGCATCAGCTATGACGGTGGATACCAGGAATACATGGTGGCTCCCGTGGAGGCACTGGCGGCGATACCGGAGGGTCTAAATGACGCCGAAGCAGCGCCCTTGCTTTGCGCAGGAATCACCACCTTTAACGCACTGCGGCACAGCGGTGCGCTCCCAAGCGACCTTGTTGCCGTGCAGGGAATCGGCGGTCTGGGTCACCTCGGAGTTCAATTCGCGAACAAGTTTGGTTATAAGGTGGCGGCTATCGGTCGCGGGTCCGAAAACGCGGCGTTTGCAAAGAAACTGGGGGCGAGCGTATACATCGACAGCGAAGCGACGAATGCGGCGGAGGAATTGCAAAAAATGGGCGGCGCGCAGGTCATTCTGGCGACAGCCCCGAGCTCGAAAGCCATGTCCGAGCTGATCGATGGTTTAGGGCCGAACGGCAAGCTCATGGTGATCGGTGCGGCTTTCGATCCCATTGAGGTCACACCGATGCAGTTGATTAGTGGAAGCCGAACGATTCAAGGCTGGGCCGCGGGAACGCCGACCGATTCCGAGGACACACTGCGCTTCGCCGAACTAACCGGCGTGCGTCCCATGATTGAAACGTATCCACTTGAAAAAGCGGCCGAGGGTTACGCGCGAATGATGAGCGGCAACGCACGATTTCGCGTCGTTCTGACGATGTGAGCTGGCGCAGAGCCTGGTCCGCTCAGCAGGTGGAAATCGACGAATTCGTCATCAGGCCCCGCCCAGGACTTTCAGCGGGGTGAGCGCGAAGGGCGCATCGCGGCGATCAAGAGCACGAAAGAACGCTCCGAGCACCGGCTTGCATAACGGAGGCTAAACGCGCCTTCTGCACACGCTGTTGGACCCGATTCAGGGGGTCAGACGGCCGCCCGGGAGACCAGCGTTGTGACAAACACCGCAGGCGCATTCTGCCTGCCTCGAACATGTCGGATTGGTCCTGCAGCTCGACATGCCAGAATGAGCCATGGAGCTTTACACCTGCCCAATCACGATCGAATGCGAAGGCCGGAAGTATTAGGCTTACGGCGACGACTTTCCCGAAGTCTACGGTCTCGGAAAAAGCGTTGAAGAGGCGAAGCTGAGCATCCTCGAAGCGATGAGCATCTAGTGCCTTCGTTGGTTGTTGCCTCATCAAGCCATTCGGCTGTCAACCGCTTTATCTGAAATCGCCCGCGGTCAGGCCATCGGAGGAAAACAAGCTCTTCACCTGCGAACACACTTGAGTTGCGGCGTCCCCTGCCCGGCAGTAGACTGAGATCGAGCCGCGCCTGCGGCAAACCAGCCTTGGGAGCCTTTTAGGAGAACGACTATGTTGCCTGCAATTCGATCGGAATGGGTGAAAACGCGCTCGGGACCGGTGGTCACGCAGATGCACTATGCGCGTCACGACGTGATTACCGAGGAGATGGAGTACGTCGCGCGGCGCGAGCGCCTCGATCCCGAAACGGTGCGCGCGGAGGTGGCTCGCGGGCGCATGATCATCCCGGCCAATGTGCGGCATGTGGAACTCGAGCCCATGGCGATCGGCATCGCGGCCAAGTGCAAGATCAACGCCAATATCGGCAACTCCGCCACCACGTCCGACAGCGCGGGCGAGGTGGAGAAGCTTCACACGGCGGTGCATTTCGGTTCTGATACCGTGATGGATCTCTCCACCGGCGGCGACATCCACAACATTCGCGAGGCCGTGATCCGCTCGAGCCCGGTGCCGATCGGCACCGTGCCCATTTACGAGGCCATTTCGCGCGTGACCCACATCCGCGATCTCACGCCGGAGTTGATGCTGGAAGTGATCGAGGAGCAGGCCGAGCAGGGCGTGGACTACATGACGATCCATGCGGGCGTGCTGCGACGCCACATTCCGCTCACGCGTCATCGCATCACCGGCATCGTGAGCCGCGGCGGCGCGTTGATGGCGCAGTGGTGTGTGGAGAACGATCAGGAGAATTTCCTTTACACGCACTTCGAAGACATCTGCAAAATCTTCCAGAAGTACGACGTCTCGTTCTCGCTCGGCGACGGGCTCCGTCCCGGCTCGATCGCCGACGCCAGCGACCGGGCGCAATTCGCCGAGCTTGAAACGCTGGGCGAGCTGACGAAGAAGGCCTGGGAGTACGACGTCCAGGTGATGATCGAGGGTCCGGGGCACATCCCCATGGACCAGATCAAGCTGCAGGTCGATAAAGAAATGGAGCTCTGCTACGAGGCTCCGTTCTACACGCTGGGGCCGCTCGTCACCGACATCGCGCCCGGCTACGATCACATCACGTCGGCCATCGGCGCGGCCATGATCGGCTGGCATGGCGCGTCGATGCTTTGCTACGTCACGCCCAAGGAGCATCTGGGGTTGCCGAACAAGCATGACGTGCACCAGGGGATCATCGCTTACAAGATCGCCGCGCACGCCGCCGATATCGCCCGTCATCGGCCCGGCGCCCGCGATCGTGATGACGCGCTGAGCTACGCCCGCTTCCTCTTCGATTGGAACAAGCAATTCGAGCTCTCCCTCGATCCCGTAACCGCCCGCTCGATGCACGACGAAACGCTCGCCGACGACTACTACAAAGATGCGGCGTTCTGCTCGATGTGCGGACCGAAATTCTGCTCGATGAATACCACGCAAGTGATGGAAAAGCATTTAGGGCTTGATCAGAAGGAGCGCGAGGAGAAGTATCAGGAGCTGCTGGCGAAGGTTGGTGCCTAAGGCGCGGGAAACTGACGGAGTCCACAGTTAACAGTCGACAGTTAAGAGATCAGGAGTGGCAACTGTCGACCGTCAACTGTCAACTGTGAACCACCATGCCCACCACTTCCGACCTCAAACCCGTCTTCACCCTCGGCCATTCGAACTTCGCCCTCGACGTGTTCCTGGGGATGTTGCGCGGCCAGCAAGTCCAGCTCTTGATCGACGTGCGCAGCCGCCCCCAGAGCGGTCGATTTCCGCAGTTCAGCCAGCCGGGCTTTCAGCCGGCGGTGGAGGCGGCCGACATTGCCTACCTTTTTATGGGCGAGGAACTCGGTGGACGCCCTGAAGATCCGGATGTGTATATGGGCGACGGCGTTGTCGACTATCGCCGCCGCCGCAAATCCTATGCGTTTCGCTCCGGGGTCGAGCGCGTGCTGTCCGAGGCCGAATCGCGCAGCCTGGCGCTGCTCTGCGCCGAGGAAGATCCGCTGGAGTGCCATCGTTTTCTGATGATTTGCCCGGAACTGGTGGCGGCCGGGGTACGTCCGCTGCACATTCGCAAGGGCTCCAGGCTCGAAACCCAGGAGGAAGCGGAAAATCGGCTGCTGGCGGCGAGCGGGCTCGCTTCCATGGCGGGCAATACGCTATTTCCCGAGGCTCGCCTGCAGGCGTTGGACGAAGCCTACGACTCGCAGGCGCGCAAGTGCGCCTTCCGCGTCGATCCGGCGCAACTTCCGGCCTCCTGGTAGCGCAGCGCACGATGGATTCGTGAGGTCCATCCCATGAAATCATCGCTTTCCACCATCGGCTTCACGCAAAAGACCGCAGAGCAATTTTTCGACCTGCTCCAGTCGGCTGGCGTCCGCAAGCTGGTGGACGTGCGCGAGAATCGCGTCGGACAGCTCTCCGGATTCGCCAAGTTCCCGGACCTGGCTTATTTCCTCGACCGGCTGCTAGGCATTGAATACGTCCACGAGCCGCTCTTCGCGCCCACGCCTGAGATTCGCGATCAGTATCAGGCGGCGAAGGACTGGGACGAGTACGAGCGATCGTTTCGCGCTTTGATGACCGAGCGCGAAGTGCCCCAGGCGATCGATCCTGCAGATTATGAGGGCAACGTCGCGCTGCTCTGCTCTGAACCCATCGCTGACAAGTGCCACCGGCGAATCGTGGCCGAGTTGCTGGCGGAGCATTGGAAAGCCGCCGGGCACGAGGTCGAGATTCATCATTTGGTTGTGCCCAGGCCGAAGGGGCAGCGGAAGAAAAATGTGAGGGATCCCAATGGCGGAAGTGATCCTCTCTGATGTCACCATCATGCGCGACGGCTACTGCGTGATCGCGCTCGAGCAGACTGCGCCCAATGCGTTCCGCTCCGTTCGCCCTATGCCCTTGTGGGGATTTGCCTGGCGTCCGCCCTTCCCGCACCGCCGCGGCGATCACGTGGAGTGCGACCTGCGTCCGCGAAGCGACGCGCTTCCGCCGCACATCGAGGATCTTCAGCCTGGAGATCTGAAACCGACCGGACGCAAAACGTCCGAGATGGATCTCATCCGCTGTATGCGCCAGGCGGAGTTCGCGGAGAACCTGCACGATCTGTTCGGCGCCGATCTGCACACCTCGGGCGGGGGCAATGCCTGGGTGATGGCTCCCGAAGCCGGACGATCGATCTGCGCCTGCCGCTACCGCAGCATCTGGTTCCAGCTCTTTCCCGGCGCCGCCGGGCTCCGCCTGCGCGCCAAGTTGGGCCTTTACTCGGGCGAGACTTTGCGCAGCCTGCCGGTGGTGGATATGGAATGGCAGCGCTTGATCGAGGCCGCATTTCCCAGGGGGATTCGGGCTGGCGAAGTCCAGGTCGTCACCAAGGAGTTCAACCGGGCGGTGTATCCGTCTTTGCGAAATGCCATGCGCTCCTACGCCCGCATCGGTCTGGCACGGGAGGACGCGGGCGGCAAGTGCTGGCTGATGCTCGATTCGCTGTTTCCGCAGCCCCAGAAAGATTGGCTCGACCGGATACTTCGCTTGACCGGCTCGCGCCAGCGGCAACCCGCCGCGGAGGAAGCCCCGGACGAGGCAGTGGTGGACGATGCCCTCTGACAAGCCGGATGCGATCCCTGCGCTCGACCTCGTGCGCCACACCGTGGCACGCGAAATTGAGCCCCAGGCATTGCCGGGCGACGATGACGACTTGACCGCAGCCGGCCTTGTTGACTCGATGACCCGCGTCAACATTCTGCTGGCCATCGAGGAAACCGCGGGCGCACCAGCATTCGCCGCCGAGTGGCCCGACGATCGCCCGTTCAGCGTCCGCGAGATTGCCGAGCGGCTGCGGCAGGCGAGACCTCTCGCCCCGTCGGAGGTCGCTTGGGCCGACCCCTTCGCGACTCCTATTCGTCAAGTCTCGGAAGTCTCGATCAAAGGTTGGGCCGCCTCGGCCGGTTCGCTCGTCATTCCGGCAGAGCAGGTGGATGCCGAATGTGGATTTGCGCCCGGTTTCCTGCGCGATCGCACCGGGATCGAGACGGTGCGGCGCGCGTCGGGCGACGCGAACGAGACTTCGCTCGCGGCAAAGGCGGCCGAAAGCGCGCTGGCTATGGCCGGAATCCAGCCGTCCGACGTCGATTTGCTGGTCGGCGTCAGCACTACGCATCTCGGTCTGCCGTCATTCGCACCCAGCGTCCATTCCCGGCTTCTGCTTCGCGAGAGCGCCGGCGCCATCGACGTGGGCGGCGCCTGCTGTGGTGTGCTCCATGCGTTGGCCACGGCCTCTTCGTTACTCTCCACGGTGAACGAGCGTACGGCTCTGGTGATCGCCTCCGAAGTCAACAGCCGAAGGCTTGCCACCATGGACGCGCCGCCGGAATTCCGCGCGCTGTTTGGCGACGCCGCCTGTGCCTTCGTGCTCGAACGCTCGGCCAGCGGAGAGGGCGTGCCGGGAAGGCGTTTGCGTGAATTCATTTGGGGCGCGAGCGCGACTTATGCGTCCGCCCTCAGTGTCTCTTCCGCCGACGCCGGCCAACTCCGCGTTGAGTTTCGCGGTGAGCAACTCGCAGCCGCCGCCATCGAGACGCTCCAGCGAATCCTCGACCGGCTCGCCGCCATCAGCGGAATCGCCCTTGCCGAAGCCGAGTACTTCGCGCTGCACGAGCCTAATCCCCGCGTCGTGGGCATGCTGGCGCGCAAGGCCGGGATTCAGGTTGAGAGAATGCCGCGGACCTCGCAAACGTGGGGAAATCTCGGCTCCGCAACCTGCGGCGTGAATCTGTGCAAAGCGCTGACGGGGAGGGCGCGAATTGATGGCAACGCGCACCGCCCGTCAATTTTTGCCGCCGCCGTCGGTCCCGGCCTGCTGTGGGCCGGCGCTTACATCGGCTGAGCCTCGGCAATTCAGTTTAGTTTTGGAGGGCACGGTTTCAGTTGCGCCGAAACGCTTCACCTGGACAGATCCAGTAGCAGCAGAGTGTCGCCGCTTCTTGACACCCTTCCGCGCTGATGGCAAGATCAAACCATGCGACGCGGCTCCGGTTTCGCGCTGGAGCCGCGTTCCGGTTTCTTGCCGAAGTGGCGGAATTGGCAGACGCGCTACATTCAGGGTGTAGTGCCCGTCAGGGCGTGGAGGTTCGAGTCCTCTCTTCGGCACCAGAGTTCAATAAACCCCTGTTAAATTGGGATTTCTTGACGCTCACGAAGAGACTCGTGCCATTTGCCGGGAATCCATCAAGCCAAAGGGTCTTTGAGTAGCGATCGAGACGGGCAGGCATTCAGGTGCCCATCAGGTCCGAAAAGGCAAACTGATCGCGGAGAACCGTCTCTCCGACAACCACTGGAACCGCCGACTTCAACATGGGACCTGCATAGACAAAGGAGTGGAATTCTCCCCGTTCGCCGCAGGGATCCACTCCCTCCGGCAAGATCGACAGAAGCGTTTCATCGAACTCTCGGCCGGCGAAGGATTGATCGAGCTTCCGGGTATCGACGCAGGTCAGCTTCGCCTTAACCCCGCAAGCGATCATCTTCTCGGCCAGATCACGAGTCGGCAGACCCCACACCGGGAATATGGGCTCGAGGCCCGTACCCATCATCCGCTTCTCGCGGTAAGCACGCACGTCCTCAAGGAACAGATCGCCAAAGGCGATTCCCTCGATCCCGCTGGCGACGGCCCGGGCACACGTTTGAGCCATGCGCCGTTCGTACTCCTCATTGGAGCAAGGCCACGGCAACGGGACGGGCCATAATGGAACTCCAGCAGCCGCGGCTTGCTTTTCCACAAGCTCACGGCGGACCCCGTGCATCGCAACCCGATCGAACGCTTCATTGTAGGTCGTCAGCAATCCGGCAACTTCATATTCCGCCTGCTGGTGGAGAACGTGCAGCGACCAGGCACTGTCTTTTCCGCTGCTCCACGAAAGAAGAATTCGCTTCATAGTTCGATTCCGGGTAGCACAGCCACTCCTGGCTGTCACCTACGACCTACGGCCCGCGAAAGCTCATGAAAAACGCACCCGCGGCTTTAAGTCCAATCTTTCGCTCGGTGAGGTTTTTCGACCCTGTGCCTTATGGCATGTGCAGGCGCCACTCATAAGGAAAGATCTTTCCCGCGTCGGTAATGTCCGCCGGACATTACCCCCGCGTCCTCTGCGCTCGGGCCACCGAAACGCCAACCGCCATCAGAATCAGACAACACGTCCGCGCTCTTCCCCCATAAGCCCTCCCACAGTACGCCGGTGAGGCAATCCTGATTTTTGTCTTGCGCCGGGACCTACCGCTACGAGCCTAAATCAAATCGAATCCGGGTTGCAACCTCACTCCTCACTCCTCACTCATCCCCTGGTACTCTGGTCCTATGACCTTTTCGACATCTGACATTTTCGGTTTCGGGACGGCGTCGTCGAATTCCACTTGGTACATCTTACGCGAGTACCTCTGAGCTTAAGAGCCTCCTGGCAACGTGGCCCATAGGTTAGGACTTAAGAAATAGCTTGACAAGTATACCTTGATGCGCTAGTTTGCTGTTGTCCTTGAGAAATCGACGAGTGTGCCATGATTCTGCGCCGCTCTCGACCGCATCGCCGGCAGGATGCCTGCACTACAAGGCCGGGTGACCGGCACTGCCGGCTGGCGCCTGGCGCCGGAGGCTGATGATGCTTAGGCGTGAAGATTCCGTCCGCGCCGCCCGGAGCCTCGCACCCCACCAAACCCGTTCTAGCCTCCGCCATTCGACCTACACCTCCAGGAAGACGCGCTGGGACGCTACCAAAGCGCCCCTCCCAAAGCTGGAATCTCGTGTGGAACCAGAAGCATGGCGGGATCTTGTGAAAATGAGCGTTAAGGGGCGCGCCCCGTGTTTGCAAAACATGAGTTTTTCGAATATCGCATCTCGCTGATTCCGGGTCCGTTAAGTTCGATCCTAGCCTACATAGATCAACCTACAGTCGAAAAAACACGCAAAAGCGCCCCCACTCTAACATCCACGAATGAAAACGCGCTTTATGTAGAATCAATAACATACGTGGCGGTGCGGGGCCGTACCAAAGCTGGAATGTCCTTTAGAATCGGTAAAACGGGGCTAAATTGCGAACAATGTTTACAATATTCCGAAAACGGGAATGTGGTTTGGAATCAGCGACATGAGCTTATTTCGAGAGATGTCGAAATATCAAAAGGGCGCCCCATGCGGAACGGGAATGTCGTGTAGGATCAACAACATGACGATTCGAGCTCAGCGGTCGAAACGGCCATTTTACTTACCAGTAACGAGCGCGGCGAAGACGCGTAGAGGCGATGCGGGGGGCCCATTTCAGAGAGGGAATTCGCGCGAAATCGAAAATGCGGACTCCGTTTCGTCCCGCTGCGCCAGGATTTGAACTATGGGACAGCCAACAGCGGCTCTGGCTACGCTCGCGCAAGCGGCGCGGCGCAATATGC
>JASHPE010000465.1 GCA_030038235.1 Terriglobia bacterium | reverse complement strand
TGCCTCCGGAGCAAAAGGTCGCAGGTTCGAATCCTGCCAGGCGTACCATCATTCCGAACGACTTAGCGGCACGCAGAACGCCTTCCGGCGGTGGACGCATGTCTGCGTGCGCTCCCCAAAGGCCAGATTAGTCACGGGCGGGACGCCCGTGCCACGTCCAACTGGCCCACCACGGAGGAAGCCGGACAGGTAGACTTCGCCAGCCGCTTCAGCAACCGATTCACCGGCGAGCGCAGCGGGATGGGGTCTTCCTTGGCCTTGCCCTCCCACAACACTTTATCCTCGCGATCCACGAGCACCATGACCACGCTCTGATCGCCGGACCGGTTAAAGAGGTGGTCGACCTCAAGGATAGCATCGGAATCCTCCGGGCTTTGGGCAAGGTTGTAGCAGGTCCGAGCCTGAAGATCTTCGCGAGTCTTGGTGGCCGCCCGGCTGTGGCCCTTGACGTATACTGCAGGATGCGGCGCGACGAGCGCGGCAATCAGGAAAGCGTACCCCAGCATGAATCCCACCTGGATGCGAGAATTCGGAGCTAAAACGGAAGTAGGGAGTTTACCGTAGCCGTGATGGGTCGTCCAGTGGTTCAAAGAGAGAGGGAGGCATTTTGAGTGTCTCTGCGAAGTGCGGTTTCAGGTCTCCGGCCAAGCGATGCTCCGGCTGAAACATGCCGGGTCGCCACGACCTTTGGCATCGAATGGTGGCGTCCTGGCTGCCGATTCGTGGTAAGAAGGGGGGCTCTTAACGCGTTGATCCAACAGCCGCGGACGCCACACAGCCAGTATCGGGTCCCGCCAAACGGAAGCTCCATACGGCATAGATAGTAAAACTCCTCGGAAGGCCCTGTAAGGCGAAAACTGGGGAGACGGGCAGGAGTGCGCTTTGGCTTTTCTTCCGAACGGAGCCGCCGAATGGGTAAGAGTCGCGATCAAGACGGCTTTGCTGATCGTCCAACAATCAAATCTTGGAGCGAACGCCCGCGGAGTTGCCATGAGTCTAACTTCGACAACAGAATCCTCAGCGATAGGCGCCAGGATATTGCCGAACGGCCGCTGCCGGTTTCGGGTCTGGGCCCCCGAGGAGCCGAGGCTGGAATTGCACCTGTTGGCTCCCCATGACCAGTTCGTGACTCTGCGCCGAGATTTCGATGGGTATCACGAGATTGTGGTCGATGGTGTGGGACCGGGAACGCGCTACCTGTTCCGGCTGCCTGACGGTCGGGAGCTGCCCGACCCCGCCTCGCGCTTCCAGCCTTTAGGCGTGCATGGCCCGTCCGAAGTGGTGGCGTTAGCACCTTCGAATTGGCATGACTCACGCTGCGCTGGTCTGCCGCTCGATGACTACATTCTCTACGAACTGCACGTCGGGACTTACACCCCTGAGGGAACGTTCGACGCGGTCATTCCGTTTCTCCCGGAGCTTCGGGATTTGGGCGTCACAGCGATCGAGATCATGCCAGTGGCCCAGTTTCCCGGAGCCCGTAACTGGGGCTATGACGGCGCCTACCCTTTCGCAGTGCAGAACACCTACGGCGGACCTGAGGGTCTGCAGCGACTGGTGGACGCCGCCCACCACTACGAATTGGCCGTGGTGCTTGACGTTGTCTATAACCACCTGGGCCCGGAGGGTAATTACCTCGGTACCTACGGACCTTACTTCACGGACCGCTACCGCACGCCCTGGGGTTCGGCGATTAACTTCGACGGCGCGTACAGCGATGAGGTGCGGCGATACTTTGTCGGGAACGCGGTTTACTGGCTTGAGGACTTCCACATCGACGCCCTTCGCCTCGATGCAATTCATGGCATCGTGGACGCCAGCGCCGTCCCCTTTCTGGCCGATTTGGCCGCGGCGGCAGACACTCTGGCGCAGCGGACAGAGCGGAAGGTATGGTTAATCGCGGAAAGCGATCTCAATGACGCCGGCGTCGTCCGCAAAGCAGCACAAGGCGGATACGGCATACACGCGCAATGGAGCGATGACTTTCATCATGCCCTCCACGTCCTTCTGACCGGCGAAAAGGGTGGCTATTATGAGGATTTCGGCGGCATCAGCCCGCTGGTGACCACGCTTCGCGAGGCATGGTTCTTCTCCGGCCAACACTCGAAGTTTCGTAATCGCCGGCACGGTAACTCGCCTCGCGGCATTCCCGCGGATCGCTTCGTGGTCTGCAGCCAGAACCACGATCAGGTGGGGAACCGCGCTGCCGGGGATCGGCTGAGCACGATCGTGGATTTCGAGCGCCTGAAGCTGGCCGCCGGAGTCACGCTCCTGTCGCCGTTCATTCCCCTGCTTTTCATGGGCGAAGAATACGGCGAAATAGCGCCCTTTCAATACTTTACCAGCCATTCCGACCCTGCTTTAATCGAAGCGGTCCGACGCGGCCGCAGCGAGGAGTTTGCATCTTTCGGCTGGGAACAGGAGATCCCGGACCCGCAAGCCGAGTCCACCTTCTTGCGCTCCAAACTCTCCCACACCCAAAAGACTCAAGGAGTTCATCAAACGCTTTGGGCTTTCTATCAGGAGCTGATCCGATTCAGGCGCAGGCATATTCGGATTGCGGAGCAGGAAGTTACAGTCGATGGGTTCGAAATGTCGGTGGCCTTGCATCGCTCAAGCGGCACCTTCCGGAGCCTGACGCTTTTCAGTTTTGGGGAAGGACAGGAGAGCGTAACGGTGGCGTGCCCGGCGGGAACCTGGAGGAAGCATCTGGACTCATGTGAGCGGCGCTGGCAAGGCTCCGGAAGCGCGCTCCCTGAGAGATTCCAGTCGAACGGCGAAATCTTGCTGACGCTGGCACCCAGGTCCTGCGCAGTCTACATGCACGAGAACTCAACGTCGGAGTAGCGATGCGATATATCTGCGTTCATGGGCATTTTTACCAGCCGCCTCGGGAGAACCCGTCACTTGAGGCCATCGAAGTCCAGGACTCAGCCTACCCTTACCACGACTGGAACGAACGGATTACTGCCGAGTGCTACGCTCGAAACGCCGTCTCGCGCATTCTGGACAGCCAGGAACGCATCGTGGATATGGTCAACAACTATTCCCGGATCAGCTTCAATTTCGGACCCACCTTGCTCTCCTGGATGCAGGCAAAGGCGAAATCGGTATATGAGGCCATCATCGAGGCGGACCGTTTGAGCCAGCAATCATTCGGCGGGCACGGCTCGGCGATCGCGCAGGCTTATAACCACATGATTATGCCGCTCGCGAACCGTCGGGACAAAGTGACGCAGGTACGGTGGGGCATCCAGGACTTTCAGCACCGATTTGGCCGGATGCCGGAGGGCATGTGGCTCCCCGAAACGGCGGTGGACATAGAGACCCTTGACGTGCTGGCCGAGCACGGCATCAAGTTTACGATACTGGCACCCCGCCAGGCCAAGCGCATTCGACGCAAGGGCCGCGGCTGGAAAGACGTGAGCGGTGCACGAATCGATCCGAGCCGCGCCTATTTTCAGCGCCTTTCCTCACGAAAGCAGATCAATCTGTTCTTCTATGACGGCCCCATCTCGCAGGCCGTTGCGTTCGAGGGTCTGCTCGACAGCGGTGACCGCTTCGCCGAGCGCCTGGTGAGCGGCTTTTCGGATGCGCGGGACTGGCCGCAGATAGTCCACATCGCGACCGACGGGGAAACCTACGGGCATCATCACAAGTTCGGAGAGATGGCGCTCACTTACGCGCTACACCACATCCAGTCCAACCAACTGGCGGAGCTTACGAACTACGGACAGTACCTGGAGCGTTACCCGCCTGACCACTTCGTCGAGATTCTTCCCAATACTTCCTGGAGTTGTGTGCACGGGGTCGAGCGCTGGCGCAGCAACTGCGGCTGCAACTCCGGAGGCCATGGCAATTGGAATCAGGAATGGCGCGCGCCTCTGAGAGAGGCCCTCGACGGGCTCAGGGATTCCCTTGCGACTCCCTATACGGAGAGCGCGGCCGGCCTGCTCAAGGATCCGTGGCAGGCTCGGGACGGCTACATCGATGTGATTCTCGATCGCTCCCCGGAGAGCCTGGATCGATTCTTCAACGAACACGCAACCCACGCGCTCGATGACAACGAAAGGGTCAAGGCTTTGAAGCTGCTCGAGCTCCAACGGCACGCTCTACTGATGTATACCAGCTGCGGCTGGTTCTTTGACGAGCTCTCGGGGCTTGAAACAGTCCAGGTAATCCACTACGCCGGGCGCGCGGTTCAGCTCGCCCAGGAATTGTTCGGGGACAATTTGGAAGGCCAGTTTGTGGAGCATCTCCGGAAAGCAAAAAGCAACATTCCGGAGAACGGCGACGGAGGAACGATCTACGAAAAATGGGTCAGGCCTGCCGTTGTCGATATGAAGAAACTGGCGGCGCACTATGCCATCAGCTCTGTCTTTGAGCCTTACGACGAGCACACCCGGATTTATTGTTACGACGCTTATCGTGAGGCTTACTCTGCGAACACGGCGGGTAAGATGCGCCTGGCGATCGGCCGCGCGCGCCTGGCTTCAGAGATCACCCGTGAAGCCGCCAACTTCGCCTTTGCCGTGCTTCACCTCGGCGACCACAACGTGAAAGCGGGCGTCGCTCCGATGGATCAGAGTGGAGACTACGACCAACTGGTGAACCGTCTCGCGGAAGCATTCTCCAAAGGGGACGATCAGGAAGTGACCCGGCTGATCGATGAGCACTTTGGCCAGCAAGTCTATTCGCTGAAGTCGCTCTTCCGCGACGAGCAGAGAAAGATCGTCGACGTTCTGCTCGAGGAAACGCTGGCGGAAGCACTCGCAGCCTACAAGGGGATCTACGACAATCACGCGCCCCTGATTCGCTTTCTCAACGCGCTGGGGATTCCACTTCCGCCGGCTTTGCAGGCCGCGGCCCGGCAGGCGCTGAATGGTCAGTTGCGCCTTGCGTTTGGCCGTCCAGAACTTGATATCGAAGGCATTCGAGGCCTGCTGAAGGAAGCGGCCAGCATGAACGTCGAGTTGGACGTCGAGACGCTGGAATATGCCATCCGGCGCCGGGTCGAGCAGAATGCCTGCCACCTGGCCAAGGACAAGCCCGGCCTGGAAGGGCTACGGAAGCTTAACCGTCTGCTTGAGCTTGCCGTTTCGCTGCCGTTTCCTATCAACCTCTGGAAAACGCAGAACGTCATCTACGGCTGGCTCACTAATCTTCAAGAGAAGGCAGAGCCGGGCGCAGAGGGTGACGCTTCGGCCGCCGAGGCCTGGAGGCGCGAGGTCGAGCAGCTGAAGGAATACCTGCGGCTGCAGACTCCGCGATAGTTGTATGCCCTCTCTCAGGATCCCCGTCGCGACCTACAGGCTTCAGTTCAACGGCAACTTCACCTTTACCGAAGCCCGTGAGCGCTTGGACTATTTCGAAGCTCTCGGCATCACCGACCTGTACGCTTCGCCCCTTCTTCAAAGCCGGAGCGGCAGCGGACACGGATATGACGTGACCGACTCCACTCGAATCGACACCGATCCAGGCTCCGAAGCCGATTTCGACGCGCTCCAAACCGGCCTGCGAGAACGCGAAATGGGTCTGATACTCGACATCGTTCCGAATCATATGGCTGCCAGTGGCGAAAACCCCTGGTGGATGGACGTGCTGGAGAACGGGCCTGGGTCCGCCTATGCCTCGCATTTCGATATCGACTGGCACCCTGACTCGCGGGCGCTGGATAACAAGGTTCTGCTCCCTCTGCTCGGCGGCCCGTACGGGCAAATCCTCGAGAATCAGGAGCTGGGCCTGGCATATGCCGATGGGTCGTTCTTCGCGGAATATCATGAGGAACGATTTCCGCTGGCGCCCCGGTCGTACCGGCGAATCCTCAAGCATCGTCTCGACGATCTGAAGAGCAGCTTGGGGGAAGAGTCGCCTTCCTATCAGGAGTATCAAGGCATCCTGGCGAGCCTCGCTGCGCTCCCCGAACGCCAGTCCCTGCCCGCCGAAGCTGCCGGCGAACGACGGCTTCAAGCGGAGGGGATCAAGGAACGGCTTCGCCGCCTTCACGACGCCGATCCGGGCGTGGCGGCTTTCCTCGATGAGAACCTGCGACTCTTCGGTGGGACCAAGGGAGACGCCGCCAGCTTTCGCCTGCTGGATCGCCTCCTTTCGGAGCAGGCGTATGTGCTGGCGTTCTGGCAGAATCCCAATGAGTTCATCAACTACCGCCGTTTTTTTACGATTACCGATCTGGTCGGCCTGCGCGTGGAAGATCCTCTGGTTTTCGAAGCCACGCACAGCGTAGTCCTGCGTTTGATCGAAAGGGACATGATTACGGGCTTGCGAATCGATCATATCGACGGCCTGCGCGATCCACTGGGCTATCTCGAGCGCCTCCAGGAGCGGATCGGCCGGGCGGGCGCTGAGCACGGATTCTATGTCGTGGTCGAAAAGATCACAGCGACCCACGAAGATTTGCCGAGGGAGTGGCCCGTCAACGGCACAACCGGTTACGACTTCCTGAACGCGGTTAACAGGCTCTTCGTCGACCCGCGGGGCGCGCCCGCCATCGAAGAAGCCTACCAGCGGTTCATCGGCAAGAAGGTGCGTTATGAAGATGTGGTGTATGACAAGAAGAAGCTTGTGATGCGGACGCTTCTGGCCGTCGAGGTGCGCTCGTTGGCGCGCCATCTGGGAACCCTCGCCGAGCAGGACCGCTACGCTCGCGATCTACTGCAGGCCGATCTCACCCGGGCACTGGTCGAAACCACGGCGTGCCTGCCGGTTTATCGCACCTACACCCGCAACCTCGAGGTGCCGGAAGACGCAAGCCGGTACATCGACGAAGCCATCGCCGAAGCGCGCCGCCGGCGCCCGGACCTCAACTCCGCATGTTTCGACTTCGTGCGTGACGTCCTGCTGGTGAAGGACGCCGACCACCTGTTTCCCGAGCAGCGGGAAGCGCGACTGGCCTTTGTGATGCGCTGGCAGCAGCTCACAAGTCCTATTGTGGCTAAAGGCGTCGAAGATACGAGTTTGTACGTCTATAACGCCCTGCTTTCCCTGAACGAAGTCGGCGGCGACCCAAGGCCTGTGGCGCCGGACAGTCCTCCGTTCGATCAGTTCGTCCAGAATCGGGCTCGCCAGTGGCCTTACGCTCTGAACGCTAGCTCGACGCACGATACCAAGCGCGCCGAAGATGTGCGGGCGCGAATCAACGTGCTCTCCGAGATTCCCGCAGAGTGGAGCCGCCGACTCAATCGTTGGAGCCGGTTGAACGCTTCGAAGAAGAAGCAGATCAACGGACAGCTTGTGCCGGACCGAAACGAAGAGGCTTTCCTCTACCAGACGATGCTCGGCGCCTGGCCGCTCGACTCCGTTGAGATGCCGCCATTGAAGTCCAGACTGAACGACTACCTCACCAAGGCCACGCGCGAGGCCATGGTCCACACCCGATGGACCTTGCCAAACGTCGAGCATGAGACCGCCTTGGCCGATTTTCTAAGCAGCATCTTGTGCCCCGGATCAAGCGAGCGCTTCCATACCGACTTTCTGCGGTTTCAGCGAAAGGTCGCCTACTTCGGAATGGTGAACGCGCTGGCTCAGGTGCTCTTGAAGATCGCGTGTCCGGGCGTGCCGGACTTCTACCAGGGCTCGGAGCTTTGGGACTTGCGCCTTGTTGATCCCGACAATCGCGGTGCCGTCGACTTCGACAAGCGAACCAGGATGCTTGCGAGCCTCAAGGACGCGGCCGCCAATCCCAGGCCCTCCTTCCTCCGGAACTTGCTCCGGCGATGGAGCGACGGGCGCATCAAGCTCTATGTGATCTGGAAAGCGCTGGATCTCAGGCGGCGGCATCCTCGCTTGTTCCTCGATGGTGACTATGTACCCATGCAAGCTACCGGCGTTCGTGCGGAGAACGTCATCGCGCTGGGCCGCATTCTGGGAGACGAGCACGCACTGGCGATCGTTCCGCGGTGGCTGGCGCGCGCTGGCGGGCCGAGAGGGCCGGGCCGATTGGCTCCATTCTGGGGCTCGACTAACCTGAATCTACCGGCAAAGTCTCCGGCTGAGTGGCTGAATGTGCTGACGGCTGAGCGGGTCGCGTGCAATTCAGACGGCGGCCGACTCGCGCTGCGCCTCGACAGCGTCCTTGGGAGCTTCCCGGTCGCCGTTCTCTTTTCAGGCCCCGATGGTACCACGTCCGGATGACCAAGGTTCGCGTCATCCGACGCGCCGTGAGGCACCGCCATTCCCGTATAATGCCTAATCTGCGGATTGCGGACGGGACTCCTTCGTGGCAGGTACAAGCGTCACAGATTACCGGATCCTGGAGAAGGACGTAGTCCGGACAGTTCCTCAGCCTGGTACCGTTTGCCTCGCACTTTGCCAGGAACTTTATCGCGTCTCGATTTACCAGCCTCGTGCCTCGAGCCCATTGCTGGCAGGCGAGCACTTGCGAGCAGCTTGACGGCGTTTCCGGTACTGGCGACAATGCAGAGCTGAATCGATTGGCAAGAGCATTATCCATCCGGCGGCGAGCGACCCAGGAATAGATTCACGCACAAACCTAAAGAGAATGCCGAGCTGAAGAGACCTCTGACGATTCCGCGGCCGCCGCTAGTAATGAGCGGGCGATTCCAAGCTTTTTCATTCGGAACTGCAGGGTCGACCGGTTGAGCCCCAGGCGGCCAGCCGCCCCCCTCGGTCCCGAGAGGACCCAGTTGCTTTCTTTCAAAGCTTCTAGAATATGTATTCGTTCCGCTTGCTCCAGAGTTAGTTGCTTCCCAACATTCCGAGCAGCGATTTCGCGGATACCGAGGTCCCGGAGGGGGGTGTTCAACACTGGGCCCGGACACAGAATGACCGCGCGCTCGATGAGATTCTGCAGTTCGCGGATGTTGCCCGGCCATGTGTAAGCGGCGAAGGCCCGCATGGTCTCGGGAGAAATTGTGTCGACCGCCTTGTTTATGCGTGCCGAGAAATGCTGGACGAAATGGCGCACCAGCAGCGGGATGTCCTCGGGACGCTCACGCAAGGGCGGCAGTTGAATGGGGAAAACGTTCAGACGATAGTAAAGGTCCTCGCGGAATTGGCCGCGCTGGACCATCCAGGTGAGATCCTGGTTCGTTGCCGCGATCAGGCGGACGTCGACATGGTACGTTTGAGCGCTTCCTAATCGCTCGATTTCCCGTTCCTGAAGGACACGGAGCAGTTTGGGCTGTAAGCCAAGGGGCATGTCCCCCACCTCGTCCAGAAACAAGGTCCCCTTGTCCGCCAGTTCGAAACGGCCGATCCTCTGCGCGATGGCGCCCGTAAACGCACCACGGGCATGACCGAAGAGTTCGCTTTCCAGCAAGTCATAAGGAATGGCTACGCAATTCAGTTTTATAAAGGGGCGTCCGCATCGGCGGCTAAGGTTGTGAACGGCACGAGCGATCAGCTCTTTGCCCGTTCCCGTTTCTCCCTGGATCAAGACGGTGGAGTCAGTAGGGGCGACGCATTCGACCTGCTGCAGCACGGCTTCGAGGGCAGGGCTGGCGCCTATGATCTGCTCGAACCTGCGCTCAGCGTCTTCCCGATCATCCGACCTGATTCTCTGGACTGCTTGCACAGGAACCTCCCATTCTGAACGGTCCCCCCGGACTTTGCGGTCAAATCTGCAACGCGCTTCGGATGCTAGCGACCAGCGCCTCATCATCGAACGGTTTGGCAACGAATTCCACTGCGCCCGCCCTCAACGCCTGCATTCGCATCTTTTCGTCCCCGTGCGCAGTAATAAAAATGATCGGAATTCTGCAGCCGTCGGCATTTAGTGTGGCCTGCAGTTCCAGGCCCGACATTCCCGGCATACGGATGTCCGCGATCAGGCATCCAGTCGCCTCACGCTGGCCGGACTCCAGGAATTCTTCGGCAGAAGCGAAGGCTTGGGCGGGTAAGCTGACAGCCTTCATCAAGCCCTGGAGGGCACTACGAACGGATTCATCATCATCGACGATAGCGACCAATTTCTTCTCCCTCCGAACAAGCATGCCCCGACGGTAGCGCCGGACGGGTGATGGCGCAATTATGCTTTGGGATAGGAGCTCTTATACTTTGGCATAAGAGGCGCCAACTCTCAGGATTAGCCGGAATTCCACCCGCGGAAACAACATCACCATTGTCCTTCACAACGTGGTAAGTTCTTGGATATCAGTAACCTCCCGGCTTGCGGCGGCCGCCGCCATTATTTCCAGAGGTCCAAAAAACTATATCCTTTATTATCAATAACCTGACGGTTTCGTTTCGTAAAAATCCCGGGACTTCGCCATTCCGTCTCCCCGTAACCAATTGAAAATAAGCGCCTTTTAATTATATTATAATATATAGTAGTGTACTAATTCGTCTCAGCGCTTCAAGCCGGTCACCGTTCGCGACCGTTGCGGCATTCCCGGCTCATTACACCGCGAGTACGGTGGCCGCTCATTCAGGCTCGCCGACATCGCCGGGCAGTGTGAAATGAAAGGTCGCGCCTTGCCCAGAGTTGCTGCCGGCCCACAAGCGTCCGCCGTGGGATTCGACGATGGAGCGGCTGATAGGCAATCCCATACCAATCCCGCCATGCTTAGTAGTGAAGAAGATATCAAAAATCCGGTCGGCATGGTGCGGGGCCACTCCCACCCCGGTATCGCAGACCGAGATCAGCAATTGACCTCTATCGCTTTGTTGCGACCTGATCGTAAGTTCGCCGGCCCCGTCCATGCCCTTCATGGCTTCGATCGCATTCAGCATCAGGTTGATGAATACCTGCTGCAACTGCACCCCATCTGCCATCACGCGGGGAAGATCCGGGGCTAAATTCGTGCGGATCGCAATGGCGTAGCGCTCGGCCTCGTCGCGCAACAGCAGGGCCGTCTCCCGAATGACCTCGTTAACGTCGATCGGCTGGTGTTGCGGTTCGCTCTTCTTCGATAACAGGCGGATGCGGCTGATCGTACTGGCGGCGCGAGTCGCGTCCTTGACCGCTCTCGATGCCGCCTCGCGCGCCTCTTCCACATTCGGTGGATCGTGCGCAAGCCATCGGAGAGAGGTATTGCAGTTCGTGATTGCTGCGGCGAGCGGCTGGTTGACTTCGTGAGCAATCGAGGCCGTCAACTCTCCCAGGGTGGTCACCCGGGCGATGTGTGCCAGTGTCGCCTGGGTCTGCCGCAGAGCTTCTTCAGCGTGTCTGGCGGCGGTCACGTCCATTACTGCGCCAACAAACTCAAGTTGGCCCGATGAGTCTCTCCGACGGTGAGCTACCGCGCGAACGTACTTCACCGATGCATCCGGCATCAGCAATCGATGCTCAATTTCGATACCCGTTCCGGCGTTGGCCGCCCGATTGAATTCCTGCTCCACGCGGGCGAGGTCCTCGGGATGAATTCGCTCCACGATCGAGTCGACGGAAGGCCTGAAATTCGCGGAATCCCATTCGAATATTCGAAAAGTTTCGTCCGACCAGGTGATTTCTCCACCGGAAACCTTCCACCCGAAGCTGCCCGTATGACTGAGTCGTTGGGCTTCCGCGAGATACGCTTCCCGGCTCTGCAAGGCCTCGTAGAGATCCCGCAAACGCCCGGCAGTGTCGTCAAACACCTGCCCCAATTGAGCGAGTTCGTCTTTTCCGCGGATCGCCACACGGTGTTCAAAGTCACCGCGTGCCAGGGCCTTCGTACCTTCCATCAATTGGCCCAACGGCTGGGTGATGCTGCGTATGATCGCCAAGCCCAGGAAAACGGCAATCAGAAGAGTCAGCACAGTCGTGATCGACGCGACGAGAAAGATTCGACCCTGCGCTTGTTCAATCCTGGCCACGGCGTCCGAGCGTTCCTCGTTCACCTCTCGGTCGACGTTCTGGACCAGCGTCGAGGTCCTGGATTCGAGCGGCCGGACTTCTTTTGCGAGGCGCAAGCGCACAGCCCCCCAGTCCCTCGATTTGGCCAGGGCGGCCATGGCCTCGAGTTGTTCCCCTAGAGCTTCCTGAATTGCCGCCACCGTAGGCAACACCGTCGGATCAAGCTGCACCGCGGACGGCAAGCTGCTGAGAGCATTCCTGCTGTGCTGGATTTCGTCAAAGACAGAGGCCCGCAGGGAGTCCACTTCCTCCGCGAGTCGGGCGGTGTCCTCCGACCGGGCGAGCACATCCAGCCTCTCGTAGAACGACATCACGTTGATGTGGACCTGCAAGACGGCAATTGCCTCTTGGTCGACGCCTCTCAGGAGTTCTGTTTGAGCCATGGCCACGCGGAATTGCCGGAGGAGGACCGCCCTGCCCACCAACAACGTCAGAATGATCGAGACACCACCCAGCGTCAAACGGGCTCCGATGTTGAGTCGACGGAGGTAAAAAGACCGGTCGCTGGCTTGCTTCGCCCATGCCGCGACCTTCGCACGCGCGTGGTGATTCCCTATCGCTTGCACTGAATTACCCATGGATCCGATCGCCAGCGTATGAACTCGAAATCGAGACTCTCAAAGGGGCAAGAGTGAACCTGTGTTGGACCCATCTAGCGGGACCACCAATCTCGCTTGCGGGGCGGTCCCTTCTTGAAACCGGTTATTTCAACGAGCTCCTTCTCCAAGGCGGCGTCGGCGACCGATGCTTTCTCTTCGCCAATAAGAACGGAATGTAGCGCGCGGATGTAAGCCCTTGACACATCCTCGTATTTCGGGCCAGCAACTACAGAGGGCCGTGTGACGACCCCGCCTCGAATCTGATTCAATTTGGCAAGTTGGGAATACGGTTCCAGGATTGAGGGCAGCTCGTAGAGATCAATCTCCTTAGGCGGCTCGGACTGCCTGCTGGCGCTCCGAAGCTGCGCGTCCCGCTGCAGAAGAAATCGGATCAGCTCGATCGCTTCCCGGGGGTGCGCCGAGTTTCGGGCGATCGCCAACCCGTTTCCTCCCAGGGTGCCTGCCTGCCCGGCCGTCCCCCCCGGCACGCTGGTTACGCCAATCTCGGTGGCATCGCTGGGAAGTTCATGTAAAGGGGTCAGGCTATAGTCCGACTCCCAACCGCGATGGAAGGCTGCTTTTCCTGCGGTCCAGACGTTGTCGGCATCCCACTTTCGATAAGCCACGACGCCGGGCGGTGAAATGGACCCCACCCAGCCTGCCGCGCGTTCCCAGGCCCTGATCGTTTGCGGGTTATTTACGCTAATGGTCTGGTCGTCTTCAATGATTCGTCCGCCGCCATCGCCGACCTGCCACTCCAGGCCGTTACAGGTCAAGTCTTCGTCACGAGCCCCTTCCCAGACATAGCCCCAAAAGTCCTTATTGCCTTTAGCCCGCTCGCTCGCCTGAATGCGACTGGCCATCATCTGAAGTTCGTCCCATGTCTTGGGCGGTTCGCGGAACCCATAGCGTTGCAGCAGGTCACTGCGATAGTGCAAGACACCGACGTAGGCGTGACGCGGGATCGCCACCAGCTTGCCAGCGACGGTATAGCTTGCCAGCACCCCGGGATACTGTGAGGAGAGCTCAGTCGCAAAGTCAGGCGTCAGATCCAGCAGATACTCGTTCAATAACCCGGACCAGATCGCGTCAATGCCGCACACATCAGGAGCACCGGTACTTTTTTGAAGCAGTTCGCGCCACAGGGCGAGTTGATTGAGTGAGCCCGCAGGACCACCAAGGCGTTCGACTTGGATTCCTGTTTCTCGCGTGAAGGCCTGCAAGTCCTGCCCCAGTCCACGCAGTCTGTCGGGTGCATCCCACTCGATATCGAGGAACGTCAGGGTGACCGGTTGATGCGAAGACTGCTTTGAGCAATCGGAGAAAAGCAGCACGATCGCGACGGTGCGGAAAATCTTCGCAATCCGCCGCGAACGTTGAACATTTCGGCCGCCCCAGCTTCCTGATTTTCGTTCGTCGCTCATGTCCTTGCTGGGCCCGCAAACCTTGGGATTGGTGTTTTCAACTCTCAGCAAAAACGCTACTTGCCGGGCTGAAGCCCCAATTTCTGCGCCATTTGGATCAATTCCGCCAGCGACCCGGCTTCCATTTTGCGCATGACCTGCCCGCGGTGGACTTTCACGGTAATCTCGCTGGTACTGAGTTCGCCGGCAATTTGCTTGTTGAGCATACCCGAGATCACGAGGCGCATGACCTCTCGCTCGCGCGGGGTCAGCGTATCGTAGCGCTTCTGCAAGTCTGCGATCCCGCTTCTGTTTTCGCGCGCTACGCGGTCGCGCTCCAGAGCCTGCTGAATCGCATCCAACAAGTCCTGGTCCCGGAAGGGCTTCGTCAGAAACTCCACCGCCCCCGATTTCATGGCCTTGACCGACATCGGAACGTCTCCGTAACCCGTGATGAAGATGATGGGGATCTGTACACCGGCCTCCGTCAGCTTTTTTTGAAAATCGAGTCCGCTCATCCCCGGAAGTCTTACGTCCAGGACCAGGCAAGCGGGACCGTCGGAGCGTTTGCTCTGCAGAAACTCGCGCGGCGACGCAAAAGCCTCGGACCTGAGCCCCACCGACTTCGCAAGCCCTTGTATCGACGCGCGCACCTCGTCATCGTCGTCGACAATGAACACTGTCGGACTGGCCGCCGCACTCATTCCGGCCCCCCGGCTTCGCCCGGCAGCGTGAAGTGAAAGGTCGCGCCCCGCCCGGCGTTGGTGCCGGCCCACAGTCGGCCGCCGTGTGACTCGATAATGGACCGGCTGATGGGCAAGCCCATGCCGGTACCATCCGGTTTGGTGGTGAAAAACGCCTCAAAGAGCTGGTCCGCCTGCTCCGGTAACAGTCCCACGCCTGTATCACTGATCGAAACCAGCAGGTCACCATTATCGCCGCGCTGCGACCTTATCGTTAGCTCTGCCGGCGTGCTCATGCTCTTCATGGCCTCGATGCCGTTCAGCATCAGATTCATGAACACTTGCTGTAATTGCACCCGGTCCGCCATGACCCGGGGAAGATTCTCAGCGGTTTGGGTGCGGATGGAGATCGAGTACTGGTTCGCTTCGTTGCGCAGCAGGACGATCATCTCGCGAATGACCTCGTTGACGTCAATCCATTCGCGTTGCCCGTTCCCTCGCTTGAACAGCAGGCGAATGCGGCTGATGATACCTTCCGCGCGCCTCAAGTCCTCGACGATTCTCGACGCGGCCACGCGGGCTTCTTCGGAATCGGGCTGATCGCGCGAGAGCCACCGAACGCAGGTTCTGGCGTTGGTGAGCGCCGCGGTGATGGGCTGTCTGATCTCGTGCGCCAGAGACGCGGTGAGTTCTCCCATTGTGGTCGCGCGGTTGATGTAGGCCAGGTCCGCTTGCGCCTGGCGCAAAGCTTCTTCGGCCCTCTTGCGCTCCCGAAGCTGCCTGGCGGCGTAGTTGAAAGCTCCCCCCAGTTCCGCCAGTTCATCACTCCCGCTCACTTCGACCTCACACTCAAAGTCGCCGCGGGCCAGGGCCTGCGCGCCGGCACCAAGGTGCGCAAGAGGCCTGCTGATCGCACGCGTGGCATACCAGCCCAGCGCGGTAGCCATGAGCAGAATCAGGACGGCGGTCACCGGCAATACAAGGGAAAGCTCGCGCCGCGCCCGATCGGCACTCTCCAAAGCCGCCACCCGCTCTTCTGCAACCTCTCGGTCAACGTTCTCCACCAGCGATGAGCTCGACCCAACCAGGGACTCCACTTGATTCCCCAGCCGTAACTGCACAGCTTCCCAATCTCCGGTTTTCACCAGTTCCAACATGAGGTCAACTTGCGAAGGCAACGCGGCGCGGACGGTTTGCAGTCTGGTCAGGATGGTAGGGTCCTGATCGGCGTCACGCGCCAGGCTGAGCGACGCCTGAAAGCGTGCAGCGTCCTTCAGAAAGTCGTCGCGGAGGGAAGCGGCTTGTGAGGCGAATTCGCGACCATCTTGAGCGCGCGCCAAACCACTCAGAGTTTCGCGGAAGGTCACGACATCGAGGTGGACGCGCATGACAGCAAGCGACCTTTGGTCGGTTTCGTAAAAGCGCTGCGCCGACGCCTCGACTCGCCCGAACTGCCAAACTGCTATAGCGTCGCCCCCTATCATCAGAAGTGCGATAGCCGCAAAGCACACGGCCAAACGTGCCCCAATTGTCAGTCGCGCGTAACGATGGTAATTGTAGGGAGTGGTTCGTGCGGGAGACTCGGCATTCGCAGCGCTCAGCACATTGTCTGGTGCCATTCTTCGGTTCCTCAAGCTCCCTTTAGGCCGGTGATTTGCATCAATTCGGTTCGCAAATCGAATGCCGCGCTGGCGGGGGTTTTCCGGCCGGCCAATACAGCGTGAACCGCCTCAAAATATGCATGAGAGACTTCCGGATAGTTCTTGCCGGCGGTCGTAGAAGGCCGTAGGACTCCGCCGTTGCTATAAGCCTTCAGAATCGTTGAGAAATAAGGATTCGCCGCTATCAAATCGGCGTCGCTATACAATGCGGGTATCGTCGGTGTCCCCCAAGTCTTACGGCTGCGCGCCAATTGAACGTCGGGCCGGCACAAGAAGCGGACCAACGTCGATGCCTCACGAGGATGAAGCGAGTGCCGCGAAACCCCGTAGCCTCTTCCGCCGACAGTGGTGGCAAACCTTGCCCGACCGCGAGGGAGGGAAGCGACATCGAATTTATCCTTTGTCAGCGACCCATTGACGGATTTGTGGACGGGTGTCCCAAAATGCGAGGTCGACCAGTTGCGCATCAAAGCGGCACGTCCCGTCCGCCAGATGTTGTCGGCATCCCATTCTTTATACGCCACCACACCGGGTGGTGAAACGGCGCCCACCCAGCGGGCCGCGCTTGCCCAGGCTTGGACCGAGCGCGGGTTGTTCACGGTGATCACGTCGTCCTCGATGATCGCCCCGCCCCCCTCGGAAACCTGCCATTCCAGGGCGTTGCAGGTGAGGGACTCCGAAGGAGCTCCCTCCCAGACAAACCCCCAGAAGTCCTTCTGACCTCGGGCGCGCTCGCCCGTTTGAATCCTCCGCGCCATCTCTTCAAGTTCCCTCCAGCTCTGCGGAGGACTGTGATATCCATAGCGGCTCAGCAGGTCGGTGCGGTAAAATAACAGCCCGATATCGATGAGGCAAGGCAGGGCGACCAGTTTTCCCGCCACCGTATTATTGGCGATTAACTCTGGCAAATGCGCAGCAATCTCCACCTCAGGCACGTAGGGTTTCAGGTCGAGCAAATTGTCAGCAAGAATTCCGGGCCAGATCACGTCGATCGCGTAGACATCCGGGATCCGGGCGCCACTCTCGAGAAGATTCCGCCACGTGGTTAGTGTGTCGTCCGCTCCCTCCGGGGCAGGCACAAGCTCAACCCGGATTCCAGTCTCCTTTGTGAACTGGTTCAATTCCTCGTGTCGCCGGTCCTGGAACTGATCATCCAGCCAGGTTTGGTCGCCGAGCACGAGGGTGACTGCAGCAGGTTGGACGGACGTTCGGCAACCCTGTCCCGCAAGCAGCGCCAGACCGCCAAGCCTCTTCAGGGCCGACCTTCGCCCGAGGCGCAGAACACACGGAGCGGGTTGGGGTGATTGGCCTGCCGCGGACGTGCCACCAGTACGGACCATGCCTTATTCTCAATAATCAGGAAACGTCAACCCGGCTTGGCCAAGCATAGTGAAGTGAAGAGCCCGCTGCGTTAGCACATGCAGACGCACAGGCAGAATTCTAATCCGCTTCAAGTAAATGGGGCGCCCAGTTGGCACCGTCCGGACTCAGCTCATGGTCCGTCTGACAATTCCGCCGTCGGGGCGCCCGCCTCGACCGGGCTCGGCAGAGTGAAACAAAACGTCGCGCCCGGCCTGGAGTTGGACGTCGCCCACAGCCGTCCCCCATGAGATTCGATGATGGAGCGGCTGATCGGTAGTCCCATCCCCGTTCCATCTCGTTTGGTGGTGTAAAATGCGCGAAAGATCTGGTCGACCTGCTCCGGCGTCAATCCCCCACCCGTATCGCTGACCGAAATCAACAGGTTGCCATCACCGTCACGCTGCGATTTTATGGTGAGCTCGCCTGCTGCGCTCATCTCCTTCATTGCCTCGATACCATTGAGCATGAGGTTGGTCAGAACCTGCTGCAGTTGCACACGATCGGCCATGACTGGCGGAAGGTCCCCGGCCAGTTCCGCGCGGAGCAGAACCAGGGATCGATCGGCCTCGTTGCGGAGCAGAGCGATCATCTCCCGAATGACTTCATTCACGTCCACCGGCTCCCGCTGCGAGGTGCCCTTCTTGAACAAGGCCCGGACGCGCCGGATGATCTCGGCGGCGCGGGTTGCGGACTGGACGGTTCGCCCGGCCGCCTCGCGTGCCTCTTCCATGTCAGGGGGATCACGCCTCAGCCACCGCACGCAGGTGTTGGCGTTGGTGATCGCGGCCGCGATGGGCTGGTTGATTTCGTGCGCCAGGGAAGCGGTCAATTCCCCCAAGGTGGTCACCCGTGTCACCCTCTCCAGGGCGGCCTGCGCCTGTCGCAACCTTTCGCGCTCCTCCTCCGCCCGTTTGCGTTCGGTGATGTCGCGCGCCAAAGCCAAACCGAACCGATGACCACTGTGCCAGAACGGGCGGACACGAAGCTCGACCGGGAACTCCGTCCCATCCTTTCGCCGGTAGGAAGTCTCGAGAGCGACGATTTCCCCGGCTGCGAGTCGCTGGTTGACGGATTGCCTGAAGGGTTCGTTCAAAGCCAGGTCGAAATCGCGCGGAGTCCTCCCGATGAGTTCCTCACGAGTGTACCCGAGGCTCTCGCAGGCCTGCCGATTGACATCAACAATTCTTCCCTGCTCGTCGTCCACAAACAAAGCATCGGTCGCATGATCCACAAAAGTGCGGAAGCGGGTTTCGGCGGCTCGCAGCTCTTCTTCGGCGGATTTGTAGTCAGTCACATCGATGGCCGTGCCGACGTACTCGACGAGCTCTCCCGTTGTCGCGAGGACCGGGTGGCCTGTGATGTGGATGTGTCTCACCC
>JASHPE010000464.1 GCA_030038235.1 Terriglobia bacterium | reverse complement strand
CCCAGGACGCCGCTCTGGACGAGATCGTCGAGATCGATCACCAGGAGCGCCGGCAGTCCGCCCAAACGCCGCAGCTCGCTGCGAGCGATCAGGCGTACGAGTGGCAGCCACTCAACAATCGACTCGTCACGCTGCTTCCCGGACGGGGATCTCTCCGACGCGGTTCGGTGTGGGCGAAATGAGCTTCGCAAAAACTTCCTCCATGGGACGGTGGTTTCGGGCGCCAAGCCTTGCATCAGGAGTACAGTAGCTTCCAAATCCCTAGCCTAAAGCCCTCTATAGCCGAGAGTTCCTGGCTTTCTAGCCGCGTTTGCCGTGACCTCCCTACGGCTTTTCGCCCCTATGGCTAGGGAACATTCGCCATCGCTTGATTGGAGTAGCCACTCTCCCCGGTTCCCGTGATGGTCGTGGCCACGTAATAGTAAGTTTGACCCGCCGACACCGTATTGTCGGTGTAGCTGGTGCTGGTTCCGGAGACGGTCGCAATTTCTGAATATGGCCCGCCTGATTTAGTCCCCCGATAAATGTCGTACTCCAGGACTCCCGGCGAAGTGCTGTCAGTCCAAGTAAGCGTTACATAGTTGCCAGAGGCCACCCCGGTTCCCGAGAGGGACTCAATGTTGGGCGAAGTGGTCGCATTGCTGGTTAGCGACACCGTACCTTCGGAAGCTCCCGAACCGGTGGGAGCAAAGGTGACTGTAAAGGACGTGCTCTGACCGGCGTTGAGGGTTTCAGGCAGATTCAGATTGCTGAACGCGTAACCGGTGCCGGTCAGCGAGGCGCCAGAGATGGTAACGCTGCCAGTGCCCGTGTTTCGGATAAGGACCGGGAGCTGTGCATCGTCGCCGATACTAACGTTCCCAAAGCTCAAACTGGTTGGACTTAACGACAAAATGAGGGTCGAAGCGATGCCTTTGCCAAGGAGTGGTGTGGTGAACTTTTGAGAATTGGTTCCCTCAAACGTCACATTGCCGCTGAAGGTCCCGGTCGAAGTCGGAGCAAACTGGGCGGTAAAGGCGAGGCTTTGGCCGGAGCCGAGCGTCACGGGCAGATTGAGACCGCTGACACTGAACGGAGGTCCCGAGACCTGGGAGGTGCTTAGGGTGATCGTGGCGTGGCTATTGTTCGTGACCGTGGCCTGCTCTGTGGCAAGGCCGCCCACGACCACGTAGCCGAAGTTCACGCCTGATGTCGGGTGCTCGAACATCGAGCCGTTCTGCCCCGAGGTTCCAACCTGAATCTTAGCCGACCCATCGTCAGTCTGGACAGCCAGCGCCCTGTTGGCTAGGGGCGACGCGACGAGCCCAAAAACGATCAGGACGCCGAAGAGTAAGCAAGCACCCAGAAATAAACGTCCCTCGCCATGCCAAGGGCGATTGGAGACTTCATACCTAAAAGATTTCATAAGCCCCTTTTCATAGAAGGTCTACTCGCGGTTTGACCATCCCTGCGGATCAGAGGCCATTTGCCTAGCCTCGTGAGAATCGTAGGGTCCCGGGCGCTACGACGCCCTCTTGGTCAACGCGCAGGCCGGTTGTTTTCGTGGAGCGGTAAGTTCTGCAGCGCGCACCCCAGTATGAGTCCGGCTACGCCGGAACGGTTGACGAGAGTTGGCGGAATTTAGGTCCATGGCCCGCCCAGGAATATCCTGGCCTTGGGTGCGTGCGGGGACACTTCGGCACGCAGGAGAAAGGCTAATTTCCCCGAGTGAGTTTCGAAAGTGTGTGGCCGGGCCTCGAACCCGACCGAAGGACCCCCGCTGTGCCGGCTGAAGAACTTTACAGCCGGTAAACCGTCTCTCTCGACCGTGGGGAGGCGAAAGAGCCCGATGCAGTGCTAAGGTGAAGAGCCGGATGAAGTGCCAAAATAAACCGAGTTGGCACCCGTGGCAGGAGGCCGCAGGATCGACGCATTAGCGCCGACTGTGCGTGATGGCCCCAAGCTTCTCCACCCCTGGTTGGAGAGCGGTGGCATATCTGTGATATATAACTGATGAAGCGAACCTCTCGGGTAATCATAAGACCCCTGAAGGCTGCCGCTTCCGGTCGTATCCTGAAGAAAGTCCTAGTTTCCCGATTGAATCCGAGACGTGCGAATGAACCCCCCTGCAACCAAATCGCCGTGTGACGTAACTCTCCCGAAAGCCCAAACTGCTCCGCCACTGAACGACTCAGGACAATAGCGGCACGCCGAGGTACACCGGCTTCCCCAAGGGGGCGGCCCGCCCGTCCTGATTTTTGAGCATACAATGCCCGCAATTGGCGCGCCACTTCCAGCGCCGCTATCTTGTTGAAGCGTGGGGGCTCGTTTTCGCCAAGTTGCCTCGGCGACCGCTTAAATAGGTCGATATTACAGTGCATCCTGAAAAATTTACCTGACTATACTTAACTCTAGATAAAAATGAGCGAAAGGGTCGGGCGAAAGAGTAAATGAGGGCGTGCCTCGCAGATCTGCGTGCAATAGTGCAGGAGATTCTGCTCTCCTGACGGTCACAAACCGAGGCGCTGGCTAGCTAGCCCGGCGGACCGATTGTCCGGCAAGCGCTCCGGGCCGCGGCCCAAGCCGCGATTCCAGACAACCCCATTGATGGTGTCGGCGGCGGCGAAAAAGGGGTCCAGTATGGCGGTTGAGCGGGGGCCAGTGCCGGGGTTACGCTGCGGAGTCTTGTGACGCGCAGAAGTGGGATGGAAGCCCACAGGGGTGTCTTAGGTTGGCTTCTTACCGGCTTGGGGGCCGTGGGCGCGATACGACTGGCCTTTGATCTTGAGGATGATGGCGCCTTGCACCAGGCGATCGAGGAGCGCCATCGCCAAGGGACCGTCGAACAGATAATCGCCCCATTTGTCGAAGTCGACGTTGGTCACCAGGGCGGTGGAACGCTTCTGGTTGCGAGCGGCGATGATCTTATAGAGCAGATGGGCTGCCTGGGGGCCCTCGGAGCGTTCGATGCGGTCCAGTCCGAATTCATCGATGATCAGCAGTTCCGGGCGCGAGTAGTAGCGCACGCGCTGTGGGAGGGTTTTATCGGCGAGGGAAGCGGTGAGATCGGCGAGCAAGGCCGCCGAGGTACGATAGCAGACGTGGTAGCCGTGCACACAGGCCTTCTGTCCCAGCGACTGGATGATGTGACTCTTGCCGACTCCGGACCAACCGACGAAGATCAGATTGGCCCGCCGACGGATGAAATCGCCGGTGGTCAGTTCTTCGATCTGGAGGCGGTCGAAGGCCTTGGGATTGAACTTCCAGTCGAACCCTTCCAGGGTTTTGGGTTCGGCAAAGCGGGCTTCGCGAATGCGCCGTGCGACGGCGCGTTCGTGGCGGGCGGCCGCGGGCGGGCCCAGGAGCTGATCGAGGAAGCTAAGGTGAGGAAGACTTTCCTTCTCCGCTTTGGACAGCACCCCGTCCAAGCTGTCGGGCGGAAGGGGGATGCCCAAAGTTTGGAAGTGGCTTAAACAACGCTCACGTAGATTCGCCATCGTCGTCGGCCTCACTGTTCCGCTTTGCCGTCTCCGCCTTCTCCAGGAGTTGTTGATACTCCGCCGTGGGGCGAGGGGAGAGGGAAGGTTTTCGCAAGACGTCGTCCAGATGTTCCCGCGCCTCGTCTTGCAGGGCTTCCCAGTCCGAACGGGGACGCGCTTGCGCCGCCAGGATGCGCTCCACCGCGGAAAAAGAGAAGGCGCGGTAACGGCAGGCCCGCTCGAAGGCTTTCACCAGGTCCTCGCGTCCGTAGGTAGCGAGAAGACCCAAAACCCGGAGGGCTTCATCCTTACCACAGCGGCGGGTTTGGAGGAGCGCTTCGAGAAAGCGCACCGCTTCGACTCCCAGTTCCGTGAAACGTTCTTTCAGCAGTTCTACTTTGCGGGAGGGATCGCGTCCGGGCGGATGCTCGGGCAAGGTGTGCTTCTCTCCCGTGATGGCGGAAGGGTAGAGGTCATGCCGAGCGATCTCCGCCAGGTCCGGGCCGTAAACGATCAGTTCCCGCTCGGTGATGCGCAGCGGCAGCAGCTCCCCAATGCGTTGCCAAGGCACCGAGTAAAAGTTCTGCAGGTACGGCACATAGCCTTCCGGGTTTACCGTGCGGTACAGAACCGGGGCCGTGTCGTAGGGATGGGCGGGCAAGGGGAGCAGGTGAGGCTTTTCCTCCTGATAGAGGTTGATCGGTCGGCGCTTGGTCTCCTGGTGAATGCGCACATCCGCGGTGTTGGCCAGCCAGTGGGCCGTGACCTCGTTCAGGTGCGCCAATGAACTGAAGGTGCGGCCATTGAGCAGATTTTTTTCAATATACCAAAATGGCCTTTCGATTTTACCTTTCGTTTGGGGACGCCGGGGGCGGCAAGCCCAAGGCCGGAAACCATAGTGAGTGGCAAAAGCCAGGAAGCGCGTGTTGTAGATCGGCTGGTCACCATCATAACCTGTTACCACCACCTTCATGTTGTCGTAGAGGCAGGTGGCGGCTACACCCTGAAGGTGTTCAAAGGCGCGCACATGTTCACGCAGGGCGGTGGGCAAGTCCTGCGACTCCACGAAGTGCAGATACTGGCGGCGTGAGTAGCCCAACACATAGCTGAAGGCCTGCACGCGACGGCGGCCTTCGCTGCTAAAAGCGATCTCATAAAGCGAGAAGTCCATTTGGGCTTGCACCCCAGGACCAGTTTCGAAGCGCACCACCGGCAGCGCTTGGGGTTTGGGCCGCACGGCGCGCAGCCACTCTTTCACGATCGTGTAACCGCCCTTGAAACCCCGCTGACCCAACTCTTCGTGGAGGCGCACCGCCGTCAGGTCCGGGTAGCGCGCCAGCAGTTCCGTGATGATTTCGGTGAAGGGATCGAGGCGGCTGGGCCGGCGGGTGCTCGCGGCGAGGGGTTTGCCCACTCGGCGGTCTTGATGCTCCGCCAGCATCCGCGCCACCGTTTTGCGGTTGACGCCCAGTTGGCGAGCAATGCGACTGCGGGACGCGCCTCCATACCACAAACGGATCACCTCGTTGCGCGTGGCTTCGTTCATGCGCTCTCCAATTCGCTCACCAGATCCTGACTCAGTGCGGCGACGGAGGCGGCTTCACCGGCCAGCCTTTGAAAACGGGGCGACAGAACGGCTCGATCCTCGGGGGTGAGCCCGGTACGACCGCGATGCGCCAACCACACTTCCATGCGTCCCAGCAGGTCCAGCAAGACTCCCAG
>JASHPE010000463.1 GCA_030038235.1 Terriglobia bacterium | reverse complement strand
CCAGCCAGAAATCGCGAGGGATCCAGCGGTTGTGTTCGTTCACCTGGCCGTAGCGCCTCCGCCAGTCGTAGAACTTGCTGGAGGCCACGCCCAGCCAGCGAATAAGCCTCTGCGCTGCGATCTCGGTGCGCTCGTTCCAGCGGCGCACGAAGTCGATTACCTGGTCGCGGGTATCGTGGGGAACCCATTGGCTCTTCAGATCTCCCCAAGACTTTTTTTTAAGGCCACGTGCTCTTCCATCAGCTCGGCCAACACCTCGTCCTTCTTCTTCAGCTTGGCCTCCAGGAAGCTGATGCGCTGCTCGCGGGCCTCGACCTGTTTGTCCGCGCGAGGCGCTGGTCCGAAGGCCGCGGCCCCGTTCTCAAAGAACTGCTTGAGCCACCGATAGAAGACGGTGGGGTGAAGTTGATATTCGTCGCACAGAGCAGAAACCGGAACCCGATCCACCAGGTGCCGGCGGAGAATGGTCACCTTCTCCTCGGGGGTGTGATGCTTACGTTCGTTGCTCATGAGCCCTCTCCGTTGTAGCTATTCTAACGGGAGGACTCTCCATTTTCAGCTGAGGCGGGACAGCCCCACCACGGTCTTTCGCGTTGTCACAGACAACGTACCTGAGCAGGTGCGAGAAGGCGTGATGGAAATCCTCCGCGTGGCACTCAACGAGCGCAATCGATCCAACAAGATAGAGCGATTCGGCTTCTCGACCTCAGAAGACGCCTTGACGTGGACGGTATTCACTTTTCTCGCTAAGTCGGGCCAATTGTCAGAGACGCTGAGGGCGATCGACGCTATTGAGAGCACCACCGCTCCGGCCGCTTTGCTATTGTGGGGCGTGCCCTACCCGCCGCAATCATCGCGAGGAACTCAAATCCGCCAACAGCTCATCGATATTTGCCACACGCTTGGCGAGCGCCCCGATTCGACGTCGGAGCCCGATGTGATCGTCGACTTTGGTGATGCGGGTCTGGTCTGCATCGAGGTGAAGTATCGGAGTCGCAATGAGCGTAGGGCTGTGGGCTCCGTTTTTTCCCGATACGTCTTTAGCGCCGACGCGTTCAACGATGGCAATAAGATTGTACAAAGCGAACTGTATAAGCTTGCGCGGAACTGGCGCATCGGGACGGAGCTAGCGGGTCGCAGGAACTTCACACTGGTGAATCTCGTCGCGATCTCCGATTCCGCTGATCGCTCCAGAGTGGAGCAGTTCACCGCCGGTCTCGCAACGGGGCATAACAGGCGGTTTCGGGTCGTTAATTGGAATCGGCTTTTGTATGCATTCGACAGGCCCGGTTGGCTTGAGCAGTACCTAGAAGAGCGCTTCGGGAAGATGTCGCATTCGTCGTAGCCATCCACGGCTGTTGGCTCGGTCGAGTGCGGGCCCTTATCTCGGTGCTTGCCATCTGGAATCCCCAGGACGGTGGCAGATCGGGAGGATTCGAGATGGGTGAGTTGGGAACAACTTGGGAACAATAAGCCCCGAATACCCCGCTATACCGTGGTGCTAGGTGCAGGAAAAGGCTAGACGAACCAACAACATAGCGTTTTTATGTCAGACTCTGGATCTGTTAATCGGGGCTCGAATCTGCCTCCCAGCCATTGAACCGATTGGGTTCGCCCAAAATCCGTGCGTCACGCATTCAGAATGTCTGCGGATGGAGGTCAGGTCCCCCCTTGGCTTTTCTCGGTTGTTGGCCGACCTCTAGCGCTTTCTCACTCGGCGCTTACCTCGGTGCTCGCTGGCCAGCTGGACATATCTGGCCCGGAGTCATCCTCGCACTCCACGACCCTCAGATCGCTGACGAAACCGCACCAGCCACATCACGCCGCCGTGGTCGAGCAGCTCAGGCTCAACCATCGCCCTTAATCGCTGCGGCTCAAGCGTTCCCACATAGCGTCGAACTCGCCGGGTCGGCGTAGCGCCCGTTCGAACTCGGCGTGCTCCTCCCGATACCTCTTGAGCGTTGGACCGCTCGTCTCGCGACTGGACGAGCCATCGATGGGCGATCTCCAGGTAGTAGTGATCGGGGACGCTGATGAGGTCCTTTCGGGCGAGCATGCCGTGGTAGCCTTCTGTTAGCAGCGGTTCGGCATCAGCGTACTTCTTTTGTCCCGCAAGCGATGCACCCACCAAGGTCTCAGCCCGAAATCGTTGCCAACTGTCAGGCTGATTCGTTTGATAGAACCGTAGCGCCTCCCGTGCGAGAGGCTCGCTCTCGGTGAACTTGCCCTCAGAGAGGTAAGCCGATGCCAAGGCAGCAGCGGCATCCATCGTGACCGGACTGTCCGATCCCACCGTGTGACGCTCTGCTGCCAGGACCTCCGCGGCATAGTTCTCCGCCATAGCATATTCGCCCTCCCGCTGATACATAAATGCCGCATCCGAAAGGGCATCGAGAGTAACCCAGCTCTCCCGGCCCAACACTCGCCGCTCGATCTCCAGAGTCTGGGCGAACAGAGCTTCCGCCGATGAGTACTTGTCCTCGAGGGCGTAGTCACGGGCCAAGGCCCCCATCGATAGCAGCGTATCGGAAACCTCCGGGCCCAACGTGCGGCGTCGGATCTCCAGAAGTTGGCTGTCGAGCGCCTCTGCATCCGCGTACTTGCCTTCCAAGGACTCGATCTCTGCGACATTGTTGGGTGCTCCCAGCGTGAACCCGTGCTCAGAACCCAGGACTCGGCGTCGTATGTCCCAGATCTGGCGGTAGACAGTCTCGGCCTGCGTGAATCTGCCCTCCGCCTCGTAAACATTGCCGAGGATATTCATGGAACGCGTGGTGTCAGGATCGTCCGGCCCGAGTACGCGGCGCCGCATCTCCAAAACCTGAGCATTGAGGTCCTCGGCCTGCCGGTACTTGCCCTCGCGGAGGTAAAGTTCCGCCAGCCGATCCATGCAATCGAGCGTGCGGGCATCCTCCGGGCCGAAGACGCGGCGGCTGGGTTGAAGCAACTGGGTGAAGAGCGCCTCAGCCTCCGCGTACTTGCCCTCCTGGCGATCGTTGTTGGCCAGGATCCACATGGAATGCAACGTGTCAGGATGCTCGGCCCCCAGCACGCGACGCTGGCTGTTCAAAACTTGTCCGATCAATACCTCGGCCTCGACATACCTGCCGTCATAAGAGAGCGCTTCCGCAAGCTGACTGCCGACTTTAAGTGTCGACGAGTCCTCGGCGCCGAGCATCCTGCGCCGTAGGTCCAAGGCCTGCTGAAACTCTTCTTGCGCGTTCATCTCCAGGCCGAGATCCATATACGTCTGCCCGATCGTGTCGCGAATCGAAGCCTCGACCTCCGGCTGCCGCGCGAACTTTCCTGCGATTCCGGCAGCGGCCCGGTCGAGCGCGGTGCGCACCTTCAGGTCCGGATCGACCACGTCACCTCGTTCCCACTGAGCGCGCGGGCCGGCCTGTGAGAGGAGGTCGTGCTGCAAGAAGTCGTTGACCGCCTGCGCCGCCGCTGCTTCCCGATTGGCTCGGATGCTCTGCCGGAGGCTGACGCCTGCGGCGACGATCAGCACGAGAGCGAAGGCGGACCCGATTAGGAGCGCTCCACGATAGCGCCGCACAAACTTTCGGGCGCGGTATGTAGTGGAAGGAGCGACTGCGAGCACCGCTTCGCTCCGCAGATAGCGGCCAATGTCCGTGGCCAAATCGGAGGGCGAAGCGTAGCGCCGCGACCGGTCTTTCTCCAGAGCCTTCAGCGTGATGGCGTCCAGATCGCCTCGCAATTGCCGCAGCAAGCTGGGTGGATCACAGCCGCGGTCCTGAGCCGTCAGCGAGGATTTGTCACCAAGCGTCCGCAGCTTGGTGCTCGGCCGTGGCGTGTCCGTCTTCTCAAGCTGCCGCCGAATTTCGTCGGATGGCAGGTTGTGGAAATCGAGCGGCCGCACCCCCACTAGCAGCTCATAGAGCACGGCACCGAGAGAGTACACATCCGTGCGGGTGTCCACGTCCGCTCCACCGGAGCCAGCCTGCTCCGGACTCATGTACGCCGGCGTCCCCAGAATCACACCGGTCCGGGTGAACTGTTTTTCGGCGGTCAGTTCCTGTGCGACGGCTTTGGCGATGCCAAAGTCGATGATCCGTGTCACCGGCTTGCCGTCCACTTCGCTCACCAGGATGTTCGAAGGCTTCAGATCGCGATGGATAATGGCTTTCTGGTGCGCGTGTTGCACCGCCTCGCAGACCTGGAAAAACAACTCCAGGCGCTGGCGCACCGTCATCTTGTGCTGGTCACAATAATCGGTGATGGGAACACCCGTGATGTATTCCATCACGAAATACGGGCGCCCCTGCGATGTTGATCCGGCGTCGAACACCTTGGCAATGCCGGGGTGGTCCATAAGAGCCAGGGCCTGCCGCTCCGACTCGAAGCGAGCCACAACCTCTCGGGTATCCATGCCGGCTTTGATCAGCTTGAGGGCAACGCGGCGGGAAACGGGCTGTGTTTGCTGGGCCAGCCACACTTCCCCCATGCCGCCCGAGCCGAGGAGTTGGAGCAATTGGTAAGGACCTATCGACCCATCCTGAGGCGACAGAGCCGAGGTGTCAGGGATGCTTGGGGCTGGCGAAGCGACGTGGGCCGATCCTTCAGCCCAGGCGGGACGCTCCAGAAATCCGGTCAAGCGGCCGCGCTCTGTTCTCAGCAAACGCTCAACCTCCACCTGGACGGTCAAATCCCCGGCGCAAGCGCTGGCCACGAACTCGCGCTCCCGCTGTGAAGGCAGATCCAGCGCAGCATCGACAATCTCTTTGACTCTCGCCCACTCCTCAGGCGTCATTCCCCCTCGCTGCGGCGTTCATTTTTCCTTATCTACTGAGGAGAGCTCAGCGTAAAGCCAGATACGAGCCACTCTCCAATCGCGTTTTACAGTACGCGGAGAAATGCCGAGGGCCTCGGCTGTCTCCTCTACGGTCAGGCCGCCGAAAAAGCGTAGCTCGACCACGCGGGCTTGTTGAGCGTCGATGCGTGCGAGCGACTCGAGAGCGTCGTCTAACCGGATAAGCTCTTGTGATTTTGCCGGCGTGAACTCCAGCGCCCGATCGAGGGGTAGCGCCTCTGCGGCGCCGCCGCGCTTTTGCCTCCCTCGCGACCGGGCATACTCCACCAGGATCTGGCGCATCACCCGCGAGGCAATGCCGAAAAAGTGTGCCCTGTCCTGCCAGTCAGCGCCTTCCTGTGAAAATAATCGGATATACGCTTCGTGCACGACAGCAGTCGATTGCAGAGTGTGGCCGGGCCGTTCGCCTCGCATGTACCTCGCCGCCAGGCGGCGAAGATGATCGTAGACCACCGGAACGAGTTTGGTCTCGGCCTCGGGATTCCCGGCCTTCAACTCAACGAGCAGGCGTGTTACTTCCCCGATCGAAGATTCCAAGCTGTACCTCCGACTTTGGAGCCAAACGGTGAGATTTTACCTTAGATTTAGAACCGCCGTTGCTCTGAGCAAAACTTTTTCCAAGGGTGGCCCGCTTTGGATGGGAATTGTCGCATTCCCCTTTGAACGGAGCAGAGACACCGACCTGGCTCCGTTCAGCGTTCGGTAGAACGGCCAGAAGGCGCGCCTTCGCTGCATTTCTGGCCGAAGGCCGATGGGAGGGAGGAAAACTAATGCTCAGGTACATGTTCACTGCTGCGTTTTTTATACCGCTGTCATTCGGGACCGTGCGAGCTCAAGTGCCAGCCTCAGCTGCTCAATCGGCAGCATACGCCTATTCCATTCAATATGTGCCCTCGGATAGAGGCGTCAAGCACGGTTTTTTCAAGGTCGATAGTTACGACCGCATATCACAGAATCTCGAGGAGAGGATCTCGAAGTTACTGCAAGAACGAGGACTGCACCTCGTCAAACCCAGCGATCCCGCTGCCTTCAAAGTGACCGTCGAACTGCTTAAAGCCAAAGGCTCCGACGCGATGAGTAACCCCCTGAGAACCTTCGGAACTGCAGGGGTGTTTTTGACAGCGGACGTGTCGATCGCAGACGGCACGGGCAATCAGGTCTTCACGCACGAGTACAGGGCGAAGGGTTTGGTGCACGCCTACGAAACTAAACGGGCTGATGTCCTAGCCACGGCTGCGGCCGATGACTTGGCGCGACAGCTCGACAACGACGATTCGTTTAACGAGGTCCTCAATGCACGTAGCCGAATCCCTTCGCGCGTCGCGGAGCAAGCAACCCCGGCAGCCGCCAATGCTCCCGCTGCGCCCAAGGAAGTCTCGCCGTCGGTGGCCGGATCTGTTGTATCGCCTGCGTCGCTCCTATTGCCGGCTGGGACTCCAGTCATCGTAGCCTTCAGCGACGAGGTCCTCCTTCCACTGACCGCCGCTGGCGAGCGCTCGAAGAAGAACGCACAGAACCTTCAAAGTGGCGACCCGGTGTCTTTGGTACTGGCCGAGGACATCAGGGTGGGCGACGCCGTCGTGGTGAAAGCCGGAAGCAAGGTTGCAGGCAATGTTTTCGAGAGACCAATTCCGAAGGGAGAACAATTTGGTGAAGGGGCAATATGGGGGCTTAAAGGGGCTGCGGTAGGTGGGGAGAGACGCGGGCCACTGCGCATCCGTGTTACGTACCTTGTCATAGGAGATCGCGAGGTTCCCTTCCGTGGAGGTGAGGCGCATGAGAAAGATTCTATCGTGCCCGGTGCCGAGATTCTCGGGAAGGTCCGCAAGGTCAAGCATTCGACACTCTTGCCGGCGCCCTTTCCAAGAAAAGTATCCTTGTCGGGGGAGTTCGCTGACATCGACGCAGGCACCAGAGTCAAAGTCTTTACGGCGGAGGACGTGAGCCTTCCGGCGCTGCCGCAACGAGGGGATAACTGACCAGTTCTACTGGCCTGGAGGCACCGCCGCCCGTCCACAAGAGTCCGCCGGAGCGTGCAGGCGGTGGCACGACTCTGCCAAGATCACCCGCCTCTGCAAAGGGCAGGTACCGGCGCGGCCCTGGGGCGAACAGATCAATTGAGGCCGAGAGACCGACTGGTTCGAGGCACGCCCTAAAAGAGACAAGATCGAGAGAACAGGAGGAAGCATGAGCAAACTCAATCGGTGCAAAATAGTTGTTTTGTTGGGCGCGTTGTATGCGCTGGGAGCCATTGGCTCGCGTGCGCAGACCTTCGACAACACGGGACATGCAAAGGCTTCGGCGGGGCTCGTTTCAGGCACGGACGGGGAGCTTCTGTCCTTTAAGTTTACCTCGTGGACCGCGAGCTCCTCGCTTCTGACTAGCCTGGCGGCTGCCTGGAACGGCGGGCCGCCCGGGTTTGTAGCTCCAAAAACAATTTTCGCAGGACCGACCGGTCTGCAAATGAGCGGGCTGACGCAGACTAACACTCTGACTGGTTTACAGTCGCTCGCGACCTTCAGCGCGCCCTCTACCGTCACCGTCCAAGTGACGCCAATCGAGGGCACCGCAAACCCATTTGCCATCTTTCTGGTGAATGCTGACCTGAGCGAATACTTGATTCTGTATGCCAATGTTAATACGGCTTATGGGTTCGAAGGCTTTTGGGCGAATGCTCCTAATATCGACTCGATTGGTTGTTGCCTCGGCGAGCAGTTCTCGCCCAACATCGTGCCACAGTTTAAGACGCTGTACCAGGTCGTCATGCAGGTCGATTCCACCGGAGCCGGCACACTAGAAGTTTACTCCGCGGGAACACTCTTGGGCACTCTCTCCAACCTGCAGCCGGGCACAGGCCCCTTCTACCTGGTACTGGGCCAGGCGATAGGATCGGATAATGACGGAGGGCCGCAGGTGGCGAATTGGTCGTCAGTTGAGGTCACGACACCTTAATTTAGTTACCGGTTTCGCGTGAGGCCAGCAGCTGACAGATTGACCCAAAACTCGCAAAAAGGAGCCTGTATGCTCAAGATTAGTGCGTGGAAGGTAGGGTTCGTTCTGTGTGTCTTTTGTTTGATAACGACGCTTGTTGCGTCCGCGCAGGTGACGTTCACGACGATTTACAGCTTTTGCTCACAGACAAACTGCACGGACGGCGAGGGACCGGCCGCGGGGCTGGTGCAAGGTAGGGACGGAGACCTCTACGGGACGAACTCAGGAAGCCCAACTAATGCAGGCGTGATCTTCAAGCTGACGACAAGTGGCGCCCTTACTACGCTGTTCAGCTTCTGCGGCCATTCGTGTGGGTACCAGAACGGCGCTGATCCGATCGGAGCACTGGTCTTGGCCACAAATGGGGAGTTTTACGGCGTGACGCAGGAGGATTCCGGGACCGTATTCAAGATCACGCCGGGCGGCTCCTTCGCCGGCCTGTATAGCTTCTGCGCGGAGACAGACTGCACGGATGGCAAGGATCCCGGGGCGGGGCTAGTCCAGGCCACCAATGGCAACCTCTACGGAACAACGGAGTGGGGAGGGGTCAATTGCTCTGAGGCGGAGCCACCCGGTTGCGGCACGATCTTCGAAATCACGCCGGGCGGCGCGTTCACCACTTTGTACAGCTTCTGCGCTCAAAGCGGCTGCCCGGAGGGCAATTACCCCCAGGCCGCCAGCCTAATCCAAGGCACGGACGGGGACCTGTACGGTGTGGCTCCGTATGGTGGGGCCTATGGTGCTGGAACGGTCTTTAAGATGACCTTGAACGGCACGTTCACGACCCTATATAGCTTCTGTTCGGGCGGAGGCACCTGCGTGGACGGAGCGGTGCCCGGCTACGGCTATGGCGGGACCGGAGCCGGACTGGTCCAGGGCTCTGACGGAAACTTCTACGGGACTACCTCGGTTGGCGGTACTTGTTCTTTTTACGACGGGGGCACCATCTTTAGGATCACGCCCGAGGGCAAGCTGGCGACGCTATACAGTTTCGGCTGCGAAACGGTTGGGCCTGCCAACCCCGGCCTAATTCAAGCCACCGATGGGAATTTCTACGGCACAACCGTCGGGATCGATAATTACAGCCCGAACGCTGGAACAATCTTCAAACTCACGCCAAGTGGTACGCTGACGACCTTGTATTTCTTCTGCCCACAGCCAAACTGCACCGACGGATGGGGTCCGAGGGCTGGCCTCTTTCAGGCCACTGATGGTACTTTCTACGGCACGACGGCGTCGGGCGGGTCCAACGGTTTGTTTGACGGCACGGTCTTCAGCTTGGCATTATCGCCTCCTCTGGGCCCGTTCGTCGAGGCGATACCGACTTCCGGCAAGGCCGGGATGAAGGTCACGATCTTAGGAAACAATCTGACGGGCTCGACCAGCGTCACGTTCAACGGCCTCGCAGCCAGCTTCACGGCGCACAGCACCTACATCACGGCAACTGTCCCGAGCAGCGCCACCACCGGCTACGTCCAGGTGACAACGGCAAGCGGCACTGTTTTGACCAGCAACGTGAAATTCCGGGTGCCATAGTTAGCGCTTGGCCTGCGTCGGCAGCAGCTAATTGATTCACCGAAGCTCGTGAAAGGGAGGCAGTATGCTCAAGGTCAGTTCATGGAAGACGGTGTTTCTTCTCTGCGCAGTCTGTCTGATAACGGCGCCTGTTGCGTCCGCGCAGGTGACTTTCACGACGCTTTATAGTTTTTGCTCTCAAACTAACTGCGCAGACGGCGCCTCGCCTGTCGCGGGGCCGGTCCAAGGCGCGGATGGCGATCTCTATGGGACGACCACCGGGTCCAACACAAACAATGGCACGGTCTTTAAGCTGACTACGGGCGGGGCGCTAACCACGCTGTATACCTTCTGCAACCTTGACTGTGGCCCCCCGAGGGCAGGGTTGGTCCTAGCCACCAACGGGGACTTTTATGGCACAACGACGAACAACGGGGCTTATAACCACGGCACCGCCTTCAAGATCACGGCCGGCGGCGCGTTCACGACGTTGTACAACTTCTGTGCAGAAACCAACTGCGCGGATGGCGCGAATCCACAGGCGGGGTTGGTCCAGGCCAGTAACGGAAACCTTTACGGAACAACGGAATACGGAGGGGTCAATTGCTCTGAGGCGGAGCCGCCTGGTTGTGGCACGATCTTCGAAATCACACCCGGCGGCGCCTTCACCACCCTGTACAGCTTCTGCGCTCAAACCTGCCCGGACGGCAGTTACCCCCAGGGCGCCAGCCTGATCCAGGGCACCGACGGGGATCTCTACGGCGTGACGCCAACCGGCGGAGCCTACCTCAACTGCGGAAACTTCGGTCCGGTAGGCTGCGGCACAGTCTTCAAGATGACGATGGGCGGTACCCTGACAACCCTGTACAGCTTCTGCGAAGGCGGCTATCCTTGTGCGGACGGCTTGAATCCCGGCTACGGCGTTGGGCCCGGCATGGTCCAGGGTTCCGACAGTAACTTCTACGGGACGACCTTCTTTGGTGGCACTTGTAACCTTGGGACCATCTTCAAGATCACCCCGGCAGGCAAGCTCACGACGTTATACACCTTCGGCGCGCAGAGCGGATGCGACTTCGTCACGGACGGGGGCTATCCTAATGCGGGCCTAATCCAAGCCACGGATGGGAATTTCTACGGCACGACGAGCGGTGAAAATAATGCCGGGAGCCCGTACTCCGGAACAGTCTTCAGAATCACGCCAAGTGGTACGCTGACCACGTTGTACTTCTTCTGCTCCCAGCCAGGGCCAGGCTGCACGGACGGAGCCCTTCCGGCTGGGGGTGTGGTCCAGGCCACCAACGGGACCTTTTACGGCACAACAACGGAGGGCGGGTCCAACGGTTTATTTGACGGCACGGTCTACAGCCTCTCGGTAGGCCTTGGGCCATTCGTGGAAACGAATCCCACCTCTGGTAAGGTCGGGACGAAGATCACGATTCTAGGAAACAATCTGACAGGCTCGACCAGCGTCACCTTCAACGGCATCGCCGCCAAGCCTTTTAACGTGAGCCCCACCGGTACTGCTATCACGACCACCGTGCCGAGCGGCGCGACGACTGGCTACGTGCGGGTGACAACGGCGAGCGGTACAACGTTGACCAGCAATCTGAAATTCCGCGTGCCATAAAACGTGTCGTGGGCGGCGGCGATTTCCCTTTCTACGTCGCCGCCACCGGTTCAGATTTATCCTCGACCGGCACATTTACAATTGGCCACGTCTGATAGAGGGTGCCGGTCAGCGGTGTTCGAAGCAGGCTTCAAGCCACAGTTCCAAAGTCAGGCCGTGGCGGCGTTCATTGGTCAGATTCGGCCGCAACTCCTTTCGATACCGCTGACGAAGAACCGCGGGATCGAGCCAGCCAGCCTTGGCTAAGAACTGGGCATCCTCCAAGTCCTTCGGGTGGTTCCGAGAAAGCTTTGAGAGCACTATGTCGTGCACTTCGAAAGCCAGGAGTCGGAGCTTGGCAAAGTCTTTTGCGAAAATCCGCACTAACCGCTGATCGTAGTCTTCGGGCACGTCGGCGATCGTCACGCGTTGAAAGTGCAGCCGATGCTTCTTACCAAGTTCCGAGCCTTCACCAGCCAGCGCCTCGATGCTGGTTGCGCTGGTGCGCGGCGTGGCCGTAACGTAATCCACATCGCCCGTCGGCCTCGGGAGCCCGTAGCAAGCGGCTAGGACAAACCCACCGAAGCAGTGGAGCTCGACGGGCGTCGGCAACTGCGCATCCACTTCTTGCAAGAAGGTTCTCCACCGGCCGCTCAAAACCGGATTGATCTTATGCATCGTGGGCGAGCCGGAAGTGTTCCGGCATCCAGCCAGTTAACAGATTCCACTTTCTGGCTTCATCGGACCGGTTCCTGCGCAGCCATCGTCGTTCGGCCCCGGTCAATGACTCCCGACAAAGCGTGTCCTCTCTGGCCAGCCGACTCCTGTGTAGCCGCTCTTCTAAGCCCGCTAAAGCCTGGGCTTCGGCTTCACGCTTGGGATCACCTTCGGTGAGGCGCCGGGCCATGGTGGCAAGGAAGCCGAGGCGGTTTTGAACGTCTGCCAGCTTCGCGTGGTCCTCAAGCCATTGTGTATCCGCCTCGGCATGCCTGACCATGAGCCACGGCAGCGCTTCAACGATCC
>JASHPE010000462.1 GCA_030038235.1 Terriglobia bacterium | reverse complement strand
CCGGTGGTGAACGACGCCTCGCGCGACACCAGGTATTGCACCAGGCTCGCGACCTCGTCGAGCGTTCCGGTGCGGCCCATCGGGATGCGGCTCACCATGTACTGCACGGTCTCGGGCGCGACGCCGTCGAGAATCTTGGTTCGGATCACTGCCGGCGCGATGCAATTGACGGTGATGTCGCCTTTGCCCGCCACTTCCTTGGCCAATGCCTTGGTGAGCCCGATCACACTCGCCTTGGTGCTCGAATACGGGATCATGGTCGGATTGCCTTCCTTACCCGCGATCGAGGCGACGTTCAGGATACGGCCATAGCGGCGATCGAGCATGCCGCTGACAACGGCCTTCGCGCACAGAAAGACGCCCTTGAGATTCACCGCGTAGACCGCATCGAGGTCACGCTCATCCAGTTCCCACAGCGGCACGGTGCGTCCGGTGATGCCGGCGTTGTTCACCAGGATGCCGACCGGGCCGAGCTTCCGCTCGATCTCGCGGAAAGCGCGTTCCACCGATGCGGACGAAGTGACATCGCAATCGAGCCCAAGCCCGCCAATCTCGCCGGCCACGCCCGCTGCGGCCTTCGCCTGGAGATCGAGCACTGCCACACGCGCGCCAACCCCGGCTAATCGACGCGCGATGGCTTCGCCGATTCCCTGCCCTGCGCCGGTCACGGCCGCGATCTGTCCATCCAGACGGAAATATGCCTTCTCGCTCATCGGCCTCCTCAAGTTGAGTCAACCCGCAATCATACTGCGATTGCGCCCGTTTGGTGGAATGATGTGGACGCGCGGGCCGCGACTTTGCAAAATCGCATGTTGAGGTGCGCGATGGCCGAGGCAGTGGTAGATGCGAATCAACGGGTTGACGGAATTCGCGGTGTGATTTTGGACTTTGGCGAAGTCTTGTGCCACGAGCCGTCACCCGGGAAGCTTGCGCGAATGGCTGATGCGCTGGGGCTTGACCATGAGACATTTCTGGCCCGATACAGCCAGGAGCGCCCGACCTACGATCAAGGCTTGCTCACCCCCGAGGATTATTGGTCGAGAGTCGCCGTGGACAAGGTCCGGCTTAACCCAGAGCTTACTAGCAGGCTGCGCCAATGGGACGTGGAAATGTGGAGCGACCTTAATCCGGACATGGTCCATTGGCTGGACCGGCTTCACGAGGCGGGTCTCAAGACCGCGGTCCTCTCCAACATGCACCGCGACATGGCCGCGCATGTCCGGCGGAATTTCCCCTGGATGCAGCGAGTCGACTGTCCGATTCTCTCCTGCGAACTCCTCCTCGTCAAGCCCGACCCGGCGATCTATCGGCGCTGCCTCGACTGCCTGAAGTTGCGGCCGCAGGAAGTGATCTTCATCGACGATCGCGAGCCCAACGTCGCCGCTGCGCGAGCCCTGGGGATTGTCGGTGTGCGCTTCGATTCCGTCGATAGGCTACATACCGAGCTCGCCAGCATCGGTCTTCAGGTCCTTCCGTAGCCACGACCGACAAGGAGCGGCAGATTGCCGCCGCCGAGAGCGAAGGTTTCGGCTGGCGGCGCGTCGATTGTGGAGTTAAACTTGTAGCATTCTGACGTTCGACTGGGGAGGCGCGGAGTGATGTGGAAAAAATCGAAGTCGGCGGAGTCATCGGGCCTCTCGCGGAGGCAATTTCTGACACGCGCGAGCGCAGGGGCAGTGGGGGCCGCGGGCGCACTGCGAGAGGGCCTCGCGCCGGGCATCCTGCTGGGGAAATCCAACAAATCGGGCAGCCGGGTGGTGCTCGGGTCAGGCGATCACACCTACGAACTCGTGGCGGGCTGGGGCGAGCTTCCGAACGGCGTCAAGTACGGCTACACGCATGGCGTCCAAATCGATCAGCACAATCGCGTGATCGTCCACAACCAGAGCAAGGACTCGGTGATCATCTTCGATCACAAGGGCAGGTACGTTAAATCCTGGGGGCCGGAGTTTCAGAAGGGCGCGCACGGATGCCTGCTGCGCAAGGAAGAGGGCACTGAGTATCTCTACCTTTCCGATTACGAGCGCCACGTGGTGGTGAAGACCACGCTGGACGGCGAGACCCTCTGGACCATCAACTGGCCGCAGGACTCCGGCGTCTACAAGGAAGAAGCCGAGTTCAAGCCCACCAACACTGTGGTGGCCCCGAACGGCGACATCTACGTGGCCGACGGCTACGGCCTGAGCTACGTCCACCAGTACAATCCGAAGCGCGAGCGAATCCGAACGTGGGGCGGCAAGGGCAGCGATGCCGGCAAGCTCGATTGCCCGCACGGCATCTGGATCGATACGCGCGGCGCGGAGCCCATCGTCGTGATCGCCGACCGGTCGAACTCGCGCCTGCAGACTTTCACCCTCGACGGCAAGCACATCGCGTTCTTCACCGACGCCATGCGCGCCCCGTGCCATTTCGATCAGGCTGCGAATGGCGATCTGCTGATCCCCGACCTGCACGGCGTGGTCACGATTTACGATCGCAACAATAAGTCCGTCGGCCAGCTCGGCGACAATCCCGGCGTTTGGGACACAAAAGGCTGGCCCAATCTGCCGGACACCACCTGGGTGCCCGGCAAATTTATCTCGCCGCACGCTGCATGCTGGGACAAGCGCGGGGATATGTACGTGGTCGAGTGGATCCAGGAAGGGCGGGTAACGAAGCTGCGGCGGGTGTAGTCGCCGGATTTTGAATTTTGAGCGAAGATTTGAAGGTGCCATGCCGTCTCCCAATGGGAGAGGGTGGTTCGCCTTGGCGAACCGGTTGAGGGGTCAGTCGATGTTTCGCCTGGATGCTGACAAAAAAGTCGAATTTTGCGATGGAGTCACCCGCCGCGACTTCCTCCACGCCGGTGCTCTCGGATTTCTCGGCCTGACCTTGCCCGAATTCTTCACCCTGAAGGCCGCGGGCGCAGTCGATACGTCGAAGGACGTGAACTGCATCCAGCTCATGCTGGTGGGCGGGCCCAGCCAACTTGACACCTGGGATATGAAGCCGGATGCGCCCGCTTCGATCCGCGGGCCTTACAAGCCCATCAAGACGAACGTGGCCGGCGTGGAGATTTCCGAAATCTTCCCGCGCATGGCGAAGCATGCGGACAAGTTCGCGCTGCTGCGTTCCTGCTATCACACCGCGGCTGCCGTACACGACACGGGTTGCCAGATGATGCAGACCGGCCGCCTGTTTCAGGGCGGGCTCGAGTCGCCGAATTACGGTTCGGTGCTGCGATTCCAGAGGGGACCGCGCGGCGACATGCCGCCCAACGTCCTGATCCCTTACACCATCGGCCAGCTTGGCGGGAACCTCCCGCACGGCGACACGGCCGGCTTCCTCGGCAAGGCCTACGATCCTTTCGTGCTGAACGCCGATCCCGCGGATCCCAACTTCAAAGTGCCCGACATGCTGCCGCCTGACTACATCGCGGCGGTGCGCGTCGACCGCCGGCGAAGCTGGCGCGCTGAGATCGACAAATCGGTGCAGTACTTCGAGGATTCGAACCAGGACGCGAAGCTGATGGACTCGACCTTCGACCAGGCGTACACGCTCATGACGTCGGCGAAGGCGCGTGAGGCGTTCGAATTGACGCAGGAATCGGAAGATGTTCGCAAGCGATACGGCATGAATCGCTTCGGCCAGGGGTGCCTGCTGGCGCGGCGGCTGGTCGAGCGCGGCGTGCGCTTCGTGACCGTCAACATGTTCGAGACTGTATTCAACGACATCACCTGGGACATTCACGGATCGGCGCCCTTCAGTCCCATCAGTTGCTACAGCGATCTGGTCGGTCCGATGTTCGATAACGCTTACAGTTCTCTGCTGGAGGACTTGAGCAACCAGGGGCTGCTCGAAAACACGCTGGTGCTGGCGACCGGCGAGTTCGGACGCACGCCGCGCATCAATCCCGCCGGCGGACGCGATCACTGGCCGCAGTGCTGGACGGTGGTGCTGGCGGGCGGCGGCATCAAGGGCGGGCAGGCGGTGGGAGCGTCCGACAATATCGGCGGCGCGCCCAAGGATCGTCCGGTGATGCCGGCGCACGTGGCGGCCACGGTTTACAAGTGCCTCGGCATTCCGATTGATAAGGAACTGAAGACGCCGCAAGGACGCGTGGTGCGGCTGGTGGATCACGGATTCGATCCCATCGACGAGTTGCTAGCGTGAACGTGCTTCACAGGGTAGCGCAAGAAGCATTCGCCCGGAGCCAAGCTGTGATTCGGGAGGTCGCGTGGCTATTGCAGAAGGACGAGACCTCGATCCTGGCAGCCGGCTGGTGTTCGTCAGCCACAGTGGGGAGGACTTGTGGGTTGCCCGGCAGATCGCGCCGGAAATCGAAGCGTGCGGTGCCCGGCCTTTTTTGGACGAGGCGGCCATTGATTCTGGCGCAGACTTCGAAGAGGAGATTCGCATCTTCCTTGAGCGAGCCCATGAACTCGTTGTCTTGCTGACTCCCTGGGCCCTGGAGCGTCCGTATGTTTGGATCGAGCTTGGCGCAGCATGGGGACGCAGAATCCCGATCGTCGCGCTGCTGCTCGGTATAACACCCGGAGAATTGCAAAGCCGCCCAGGGGTGCCGGTTTTGCTTAAGAAGCGAGACCTGCTCCAGCTAAATGACATCGAGACGTACTTGAAGCAGTTACGAGGACGAGTGTACCGGCACGAGACTGGAGACAACTAGATGAGCGAACCACAGATATTCATTTCCTACACGAGACGGGACGCCGATTGGGCCAGGGATTTTGCACGAGCGTTGAAGGACCGGGGCGTACGCGTCTGGTTGGACCAGTTTCAAGTGGCTCTTGGCGAATCGCTCAGCGAGGCGGTAGAAGCTGGTCTGCGTGAGAGCGATGTGTTTGTCGCATTGCTTGATCCCGAGCATCCTTTCAATCCCAACCTGTATTTCGAGATCGGTGCTGCTTTCGGAATGGGGAAGCGGATCGTTCCCATTGTGCCCCGCGAACTCGAAGCTGCGAGCCTCCCGTTCGAAATCCGCTCCCGCCAATATCTCACGAGGGAATCCCCGGAGGATACCGCAGAGGAACTTGCACACGCCCTCGCCGCGTAATTTCGGAGGTGTGGGGGAGAGAGCAAACTTGATAGCCGCAAAGGAGCGAAAAACGATGATACAGCTCAGATGGGTGGCCTTGCTGGGAATGATGTTGACCATGACGTTGACCGCATCCGCCACCGATATCAGCGGCGCCTGGAAAGGTACCGCGCAGACGCCCGCTGGTACCACGGAGAGGACGTTCAATTTCAAGGTGGACGGGAACAAACTCACCGGTGACACGACCAGCGACATGTTCGGCAAGTCGACGATCGAAGACGGCAAGATCGACGGCGACACCGTCACTTTTACGCTCACCATCGAAGTTCAAGGCAACGAAGGTAAGGTCAATTACACGGGCAAGATCAAGAGCGATGACGAAATCGATTTCCACGTCGAGATTCCCGCGTTCGACCAGAAGGTCGACTACGTAGCCAAGCGGGTGAAGTAGCGCTACTCTGTGCCCTCTGTGCTTGCTTCTGTGGCCTCTGTGTTAAGGCTTCTAACACAGAGTACACGGAGCAACTCACGGAGGACACTGAGGCGTCGAGACCGAAAAAATGAAGATTCGCAGTTTCTTGCTGCTGGCCGCGATCGTTACCGCTCTCGACCTTCCCTTTCTGATTCGCGCTTCGCAGACCGATCAAGCTCCGCCGGCGTCAATGTCCGCGAAGGATGCTCCCTATCACCAGGAGGACATGTCAAAGCCACAGGGCGCCGTACGGGCAAGCCCCGTGCCTGCCCAGCGCGCACACCAGGAGCGCCCTTACAGTAAGACGCTCACCAAGATTGAAATTCTGCCCTCGTCTATCTCGTTGGACGGACCGCGCTACGACCAGCAACTCGTGGTGGAAACGACGTTCGCGGACGCTCATCAGGAGGATTGGACCGGCGGGCTCATCGTCGTGTCCTCCAACCCGCAGGTTGCCATGATCGCGAAAGGCGATCTCGTAGTTCCGAAGGGCGACGGCCAGGCGACGCTCACGGCTGTCCAGGGCGGCCATCGCGCCTCGGCGGTCGTAACCGTGAAAAACTTCGCCGCCCCCGCGGCCTGGAGCTTCCGTAACGACGTTCTGCCGGTGATGACTAAGGTGGGCTGCAACTCCGGACCCTGCCACGGCGCCGCCGCGGGCAAGAACGGTTTCAAGCTCACTCTGCGCGGCTACGATCCCGAGACCGACTACTTCACGCTGACGCATCAGGCCCTGGCGCGACGCACGGACCGCATGGAGCCGGCGAAGAGCCTGATCCTGCTCAAGCCTACGCTGACCATCCCGCACGGCGGCGGACGCCGCTTCGCTGTGGGCTCGGACGAGTATCAAGTTATCTCGGGTTGGATCGCGCAAGGCATGCCGCCTCCGCAGGACTCCGACCCGCGCGTGACGGCGATCGAAGTGCTGCCGCACGAGGCGTCGCTAACGCCCGGCGGCAGGCAGCAACTCGTGGTGATCGCGAAATTCTCGGACGGCAGCAGCCGGGACGTGACGCGCTGGGCCAAATTCGACAGTGGCGACGAGGGTGTGGCGACCGTTGATGAGAACGGCATCGTTGGGAATGGCCACGTCGTCATGCACAGCTACGGCGAGGCGCCGGTCACGGTGTGGTATCAGAGCCATGTGACCTTCGCCCGGCTGCGCATTCCCTTCCCTTATCCGCTCGACCAGGCGCTCTTCAAGAACGCGCCGCGGCACAACTACATTGACGACGATATCCTGCGGCATCTCGCCGTGCTGCACGTTCCGCCGTCGCGCCAGGCGAGCGACAGCGAATTCATCCGCCGAGCTTATCTTGACGGGGCCGGCATCCTGCCCACGCGCGGCGAGGTCGAGAGCTTCCTCAATGACAAATCTCCCGACAAGCGCGACCGGCTGATTGATTCGATCATGAAGCGGCCGGAGTTCGTCGATTACTGGGCCTACAAGTGGTCGGACCTGCTCCTCGTGACGAGCAATCGCCTGTCGAACGACCAGATGTGGAGCTACTACGACTGGATTCGCGCGAGCGTCGCAGCGGACAAGCCGTGGGACCAGTTCGTGCGTGAGATTCTGACCGCCACCGGCAACACGGACGAAAACGGCGCCGCCAACTATTGGGTGATCCACCGCGATCCGCTCGACACGTCCGAGAACGTGGCGCAGGCATTTCTCGGCATCACCATCACCTGCGCACATTGCCACAATCATCCGCTAGCCAGGTGGACGCAGAAGGATTACTACGGCATGGCGAACCTGTTCGCGCGCGTTCGCCTGAAGACGTTCGCGCCCGGCGGATTCCGCACCGCGGTCGGTCCGCTCTTCAATGACGTCACCGTCTATTCGGCGCCCACCGGCGAATTCACCGACGATCGCTTCATGATGGTGCTGCCGCCGAAGCCGCTCGACGCCAGGGCGCTGCCGCTCGAAGCGCCGGGTGATACACGGATCTACTTCGCCAAGTGGCTCACTTCCGGCGACAATCCCTTCTTCGCGCGCAATATCGTGAATCGCGTGTGGCGCAACTTTATGGGACGCGGATTGGTCGAGCCGGTCGACGATCTGCGCGACACGAATCCCTCCACCAACGACGAATTGCTCAACGCGCTCACGGCAGACTTCGTAGCCCATCACTTCGATATCGATTACCTGATTCGCACCATCATGCAGTCGGCGACGTATCAGACGTCGTCAGAGCCGCTGCCTGAGAACGCCGACGACGATAAGTCCGGATCGCACTACGTGATCAAACGCCTGCCGGCCGAGGTCCTGCTTGACGCATATTCCGAGGTGACGCATGAGCCGGAGAAATTTGACGGCTATCCCGTCGGGATGCGGGCGCTGCAGTTGCCGGATACGGCGGTGAAGTCCTATTTCCTGGACGCCTTCGGGCGTCCGGCGCGCCAGCAGACGCGCGAAAGCGAGCGGACGTCCGTCCCGACGATCACGCAGGCGCTGCATATCATCAATGGCGACACGCTGAACGACAAGCTGCGCGCGCCCGGCGGCACCATCGACATGCTGCTGAAGCTCGGATTCTCCGACGAGGAGATCGTGAATTATCTTTATCTCGCTGCCTTGAGCCGCTCCCCGACAGAATCGGAGCGCGCGGCGCTGGTGAAAGCGCTGGGCGCCGCAGAACAGCAGAAGGCTCCGGGCGTAGACGATCCGCGGCGGGCGGCGCTGGTGGATATGAGCTGGGCGCTGCTGACGAGCGAAGAGTTTATGTTTAATCATTGAAGACGGTGGTCGAGTCGCGGGCGGACACTGGGTCGTTCGCATCTCTGTGATCTTTGTGCTTCGAAGCATCAACACAGAGGACACAGAGGCTCAGTGGTCTCTGTGTTGAAGCCTTGGCGGCACACAGAGAGAGCACAGAGTCCGTTGCGGGGCTGGTCCTGATCTCTACGGGAGGTTCACGTGACAGTTCGCAACCTCAGCATGAGTACCTTTCTTGTACTGCTGTTCTTGAGTCTCGCCTGGGCCGCGGACGATGCGGCGCGCTTTGACGGGACCTGGGACACTACCCTCTCGTGCAGCAACACCGCGGGGGCACAGGGTTACTCGTTTCAATTCCCTTCAACGGTGAAGGGCGGCACTCTCCACGGCGAAAAAGGTGAACAGGGCAAACCGGGCTGGCTGCAGATCGACGGAGCCGTCCAGCCCGACGGGACGGCGAAGCTTTACGCGAAAGGATTGGTGGGCGCATCAGAGGTCGCGATCGGTCATCGGCCTCGGGGCACTGCGTATGGTTATCACATCGAGGCGAAGTTTTCCGACAAGGAGGGATCCGGTAAACGCGTCGAGGGCCGGCCGTGCGAGGTCGAGTTCAAGAAACAGTAGCCGGTTGCCGGTTGGCCTCGCGCACCGGCACAGTTCGCATCTCCGTGATCTCTGTGCTTCAAAGCCTCAACACAGAGGGCACAGGGGCTCAGTGATCTCTGTGTTGAAAGCTTATCCGACAGCGCCGAAGTTACTCGCTTTGGTGGCGGCCTTACCCCTGATACGTGCAGGTTTGGCCGGAAACGTAAACCTTGAAGCCGCGCCACGGGATGCTGTGGGGCCGCAGTTCAGCACGCAAATCGGTCCCATCCTCCAGAAAAACTGCCTCGCCTGCCACTCCGCCGCCGCCAAAATGGGCGGGCTCGTCATGGAAAGCTACGACTCGCTGATGAAGGGCGGCGCCCATGGGGCCGTGATCGTTCCCGGCAAAGCCGATGAAAGCCGCCTCATCCAGATGCTCGAAGGCAGAATCCAGCCGCGCATGCCTTTCAACAGCGACCCCTTGCCCGAGGCCGACATTTCGACCATCACCGCGTGGATCAATGCCGGCGCCCTCGGTCCGGCGCCCGGGGCCGCGGGCGGTTCCGCAACGGCGGCTGGCGGCACAACTCTTGCGCCCCTCGCGATTCCCGACATCAAGCCTCAAGTGCCCGTCGTCTCGCCCGTCGCGTCCGTTCGATTCTCCCCCGACGGCAAACTGCTGGCGGTGGGCAGCTACCAGGAAGTGCGCTTGATTGACCCCATCAGCGACGCGCCTGGGGGCGCGCCTGCCGAAAGCCAACACGTGATCGCCACGCTCACCGGTCATGCGGATTACGTCCGCTCGCTCGCTTTCAGTCCCGACGGCAAACTGCTCGCGGCCGCCGGCGGACCCTGCCAACAGAGCGGCGAGATCAAGATCTGGGACGTAACGTCGCACTCACTGGTCCGCACGATGCAGGGCCATAAGGACTGCATCTACTCGGTGGCCTGGAGCCCGGACGGAAAGCTGCTGGCCTCCGGAAGCTACGATCGATCAGTGAAGCTCTGGGACGCGTCAACCGGCGCCGAGTTGAAGACCCTGCAGGACCACATCGACGCGGTTTTCGCCGTCGCCTTCAGCCCCGACGGCAAGCGCCTGGCTTCGGCCTCGCAAGACCGCACGGTGAAGATCTGGGATGTCGCCACGGGCCAGCGTCTTTACACCTTGAGCGACGCCTCCGACGGCCTGACGAGTCTGGCCTATTCTCCTTCAGGAGATGAAATCGCCGCCGCGGGCTACGACAAGACAATCTACGTCTGGCGCCTCGGCGATAACGACGGGCATCTGGTTCAGTCCTTGATCGCCGACGAGGATAGCATCCTGGCGCTGGTCTGGTCGCCGGACGGCAAGACGGTCATCACCAGCTCGGCCGATGGCTCGATCCGCTTCCGCGACGCGGCTTCGCTCAATCCCGAGCGGGTGATCGATCATCAGCCCGATTGGGTTGAGACTTTGGGCATGAGCCCCGATGGGAAACTTCTGGCGGCGGGAAGATATGACGGCAGCCTGAGCGTCTACAGGGCGGCAAACGCGGAGACGGTCCGCACGGCTGCGGTGCCACAGTCGAGAGGCGCGACCGAATCCAAGTAGTGATGGCCGGGGGTTAACCTGCAAGATTATGAAATCTGGAGCATCGGTGGGAATTGGAGTAAACAAGTGACATTTGGCCGGTCATGTGCTATGGTGAGAGGCCGGTAGGGATCGTCAAATCCGGCGGAGGCGTCTGAGGAGAGGCTCTCGGTTGTGGGCCTCCAAAGCCACCAAACCCATTGGGGTTAAAGAGAATGAAATCAGCAGGATAGGCGATAACGTGCCGGCTCCAAACCCACTTCGATTAACTCCTTTAAACGCAGCGCCTTATCCCTCAAAAATCGCCTGTTTTTCGAGAAAGGGTAGTGGTGACAGTGACTGTCGCGTCCGCCGGCGTCACCGCACTGTAAATTGCTCCGGTCCGATGCTGAGCAGTTCCTCGGGACAAAGCCGAAATGTCCTTTGGGATCATAGGCAAAACCCGCATGGGTGGCAAAGAGGGCGCCGTGCCGGGAAAGGAAGCGTACCGCTCTCGAATTTCACTGCGGAATCGCGATTTCGGACATCGGGGCTATGGTCCTTGCGGCGGCCCCGGCCATTCGCGGCCGGGACGCCTGTCCCACGTCAAATTGAGTCGCGACTCCAGAATTGGACTGTTAGCCAGATTTGAGGTCATGCGATGAAAAACAAGGCCGTTCTCGCCGCAATCGTCCTCATGCTGGGAGGCTTGGCACGCCCGCCGCTCCGCGCTGACGAGCCCATCATCCCGCCCACAATCTCGAAGGTCTGGCCGGTCGGCATGGAGCGTGGGACCACGGCCACATTTACTCTCGATGGCAGGAATCTGGCGGAAACCAGGGCCGTCATCTTCGACGCTCCCGGCATCACGGGCCGCGTTACCGAAGCGACCGACGTGCCGGAGAAGATCACCGGACCGCGCGCAGGCGTCGACCTGGGCGCGCAGGTCCCGCTCGGCAAAAAGCAGACGGCGAAGCTGGAGGTGACCGTCGCGAAGGACGTGGCACCCGGAATCCACAAGTTCCGCATTCAGACCCCGCTCGGAACATCGGACATGGCCGCGCTCGACGTGGGCGCGTTGCCCGAAATTGCAGAGAACCAGAAGCCCGCGAGCAGCGAAATGACGGCCGGCGCGGCGGCACAAGCGGTCACGTTGCCGGCCACGATCGTGGGCGCCATCCAGATGCCGGGCGACACGGATAGCTACCGGTTCGAAGGCCACGCGGGTGAGGAGCTTGTCGCTCAGGTCGTGGCGTCGGAACTGGGTTCGCAGCTTGTGTCCGAGCTCGTGCTCGAGGACGCTTCAGGCGCGATCCTGGCGCGAGACGGCGAGAACACTTTCAAGCCGGACGCAGTTCTGATTGCGAAACTGCCCCGCGACGGAAGTTATACGCTCTCCATCGCGGACCGCGAGAAGGGCGGCGGCGAGGACCACTTCTATCGTCTCAACGCTGGACCGCTGCCGTACGTTACGAGCGTCTTTCCCCTCGGCGTGGGCGCCGGGAAGGCGCAGCAAGTCGAGGTCGAAGGCGTCAATCTGGACGGCCTCAAGCAGGTCAAGGTGACGCCGCCCGCGACGGCCGATGGATGGACGACCACGCCCCTCGTACTGCCCCTGAATGCGCCGCTGTTAAATGAGGTGAAAGTCGCGGTGGGCGAAGAGCCCGGGATTCTTGAGCAGGAGCCCAACAATTCGCCCGCGCAGGCGCAACCAGTGTCGCTGCCAGTCACCATCAACGGACATATTGACAGTGGTCCGGGCGCTGCTCCTGACAACGACTACTTCCGGTTCCATGCGCGCGAGGGCGAGCGGCTCACGATCTCTGTCGCCGCCTCGCGACTCGGATCGCCTCTCGACTCCGTGATCGAGGTGCTGGACGCGCAGGGGAATCCGATCCCGCGTGCCACCGTCCGGTGCCTGAACGAGACGACCACCACGCTCAGCGATCGCGACTCGCGCACGCCGGGCATCCGGCTGGTTTCCACCTCCGGGCTGCGCGAAGGCGACTACTTGATGGTCGGCGACGAACTGGACCAGATCATCAACGTGCCCGACCAGCCCGACGCCGACGTGGATCTGAAATCCATCAGCGGATTGCGTGAGGCTTTCCTCGGAACTTCGCCCGACGTGCACGCCGTCAACACGCCGGTCTATAGAGCGCAGATTCTGCCGGCGGACGCCGAGTTCCCGCCCAATGGCCTGCCGGTGTTTCGCCTGACATGGCGCAACGACGATGGCGGACCGGGTTACGGGGCTGACTCGCGGCTCGACTTCGTCGCGCCGCGCGACGGCGATTACATCCTGCACCTCGCGGACGTCCGCAACCTGCAAGGGCCTGACTTCGCTTATCGCCTGACGATGCGCGACGCGCTCCCGGATTATCAACTGGCGGCTGACCCCGCGAATCCCAACATTCCACGCGGCGGTTCGGTGCCCGTCCAAGTCAGGGCCGACCGGTTGCAGGGCTACGAAGGCCCCATCGATATTGAAGTGAAGGGATTGCCGCGCGGTATCACCGCCGCGCCAGCCACCATCGCCGCGGGACAGGACTCGACGCAAGTGATTCTCTTGGCGGCTTCCGATGCTGCCGAGAGCGCTCCGGCAGCTCCAATTGAAATCGTGGGCCGGGCGCGCGTGGATGGGCGCGAAGTGGTGCGCAAGGCCAACGCCGATGCGCCGCTCCAGCTTGCCTCCGTTATTCCACCACCCGATGTGGTGGTCAGCGCAGAGCCTAGTGTTGTAGCTATTGGAGCAGGCCAGGAAGTCAAGGTCACGCTGCACGTCGCGCGCCAGAACGGATTCAAGGGACGCGTGCCCTGCGACGTCCTTAACCTGCCGCCGGGCGTGCGCGTGGTCAACGTCGGACTGAACGGCGTACTCGTGACCGAGACTCAGACCACGCGGACGTTCACTCTGCGCGCCGAGGACTGGGCCAAGCCGATCGAGCAGCCGATTTACGTGGTGGGCCAGGTGGAATCGAATGCCTCCACGTTCCATCCGTCCGCGCCGCTGGAACTCAGGGTCGAGAGCCACGAGCAAGCGGCAAATACTCCTGCAACACAGAGACACGGAGACCAGGAGGTTCATTAGTCTGTGGCATTTCTTCGTTTCTCTGTGTCTCCGTGCCTCTGTGTTTAGTTCTTCCCATACAAGCCGGGTAGCGCTCGTCGGCCCTGGCCGCATCGGCCAGGCCCTCGGCCGTCTTCTGGTGAAGGCGGGCGCGCGTGTTGAGTGGATCGCAGCGCGACGTCTCTCCGCGGCGCGCAGCGCCGCGCGATTCATCGGCGCCGGTCACGCGGTCGCGCTGTCATCGCCGGAACTCGACGGCGCGCGTGTCCTGCTCCTCACCACATCTGACGCAGCCCTGCCCGTCGTCGCGCGGTCGATGGCCAAACAGCGTCCGAGTTGGGAAGGATGTCTTGTGCTGCACACGAGCGGGGCTTGGCCGGCCGGCGGCGAATCTTCGGTGCTCCGGCCTTTTCGGCGCCGCGGCGCCTCCGCGGCTTCCCTGCATCCACTGCAGACGGTGCCCAACCGCGCGGCCGGAGTCCGGAACCTCATCGGATGCTTCTGGGCGGTCGAAGGCGATCCAAGAGGCGTGCGACTGGCGCGTCGCTGGGTACGATTACTGCGCGGCCACACGTTGACCATAGCGCCGCAGCACAAGGCGGCGTATCATGCCGCCGCCGTGATCGCTTGCGCCGGAGTTGTGACCTTGATGGAGAGCGCGGAACGACTGATGGAATTGAGTGGCGTAGAGCGGTCGCAGGCACGCAAGATGCTGGCAGGATTCGTGGCGGAAACCGCAGTGAACTTCGGCCGGCTCGGAGGCCGTCGCTCCCTCACCGGCCCCGCCGTGCGCGGCGACTGGGCGACGATCCGCAAACATCAGGCCGCGCTGAGCAGCAAAGCTCCGGACCTCGTGCCGCTTTATCGCGAACTGCTGCGCTCGATGCTTGACGTGGCACGGGCGTCCCGCCCGTGAATGGCCACGGCCAAGATCGCCGTGCCACGCTAATCAGATCCCCTGAGAGATCAATTCGCGCCTGTCCCCGAAAGCGACGCCGTCTGCGGGCTGCCGCCTCCGTTGTCTGCTACCTGCACCTGAGCCGTCAGCGATCCGGTCACCAGGGGTGTAAAGGTTACCGTGATGGTACAGGTTCCTCCCGGAGACAAACTCGAGGGGCAGGTATTCGTTTGTGTGAAATCGCTGGGATCGGCCCCGCCGATCATAATGCTGGTGATCGTGAGCGTCTGGTT
>JASHPE010000461.1 GCA_030038235.1 Terriglobia bacterium | reverse complement strand
CCATCTACAACCTCTTCAACGTGGCCAACTACGACGCCCCGGGAAACACGCTGAGCGGAATCCTCAACGGCCAGCCTGGGTCGGTGGACGGTACTACGCCCGGTCTGCGCACGAATCGGACGCTGTTTGGCTCGGGCGTTTTCGCCTTTGGCGGACCCCGCAGTGTTGAATGGGGGATGAAAGTCACGTTTTAACGCGGATTACATAATGGAGTGACTCCGGCTGCACGTAGCGCCGGCATCTTGCCGGCTGTCGGGCGGGCGTCTCGCCCGCAATGGGGCTGGGGCGAGACGCCCCAGATACAGCGGCCGGGACGGCCGCGCTACGCGATGCGGGTCACTATATTATGCAATCGTCAGTAGGACCGCTTCGAAAGCCTATCCTTGACAAAATATCACATTAGATTTAATCTAAGTCTTCCAAATGGATATCGAAGCCATTAAGAAATCCCTGGAGGACAGCGGATTGCGGTGCACGCCACAGCGCTACACCGTGATGGCGTTCTTGATGGAACACACCGGCCATCCCACCGCTGCGGAAATCTTCGAGGCCGTGAATCGCGCGGATCCGCGCTGTTCGAGGGCCACGACTTATAACAATCTGCGGGACCTGGTGCAGGCGGGTCTGGTGCGCGAAGTGGCCGTCGAGGGCCGCGCCGCGCGATTTGATGCCACAGGGATGCCGCATCACCACTTTATCTGCGACCGCTGCGGCAATGTTGAGGACGTGGAGTGGTACGATGTGCCGCAGCCTCGCTCGGGCTCCCTCGGCAAGCGGATTCTTCGCCAGTGCGAACTCATTTTTCGTGGGCTCTGCACGAAGTGCGCTCCGCGGCGCGCTTCCCGCGCCGTGTCGTAGGCTTTGAAAACAGGATTAATGACGCGCGCCGGCCTGCGCGGCCGGGCGGCGACCGCACAAAGAAAAAATAAGGAGGATGTACACATGGGTACTCAACTCACCACTGCAGCGGGGGCGCCTGTTCCCGCTCATCAGGAGCAAACCTCATCAACCGAAAGCAAGTGCCCGGTAGCGGGCGGCGCCAGCCGGCGCACCGCGGCCGCGACAAATGTCGACTGGTGGCCGAATCAACTGAACCTGAAGGTCCTGCACCAGCACTCTTCCTTGTCAAATCCCATAGCCAAGGACTTCAATTATGCCCAAGAATTCAAGACTCTCGACCTCGATGCCGTGATCAAGGACCTCCAAGCCTTGATGACGACGTCGCAGGACTGGTGGCCGGCAGACTACGGCCACTACGGCCCGTTTATGATTCGTATGGCGTGGCACAGCGCCGGCACGTACCGCATCGGCGACGGCCGCGGCGGGGCAGGTAACGGCACACAACGCTTTGCGCCTCTCAATAGCTGGCCGGACAATGTGAGCCTCGATAAGGCGCGCCGGTTGCTGTGGCCGATCAAGCAGAAGTATGGCCGCAAAATCTCCTGGGGCGACCTCATGATTCTCGCCGGCAATGTTGCGTTGGAGTCGATGGGGTTCAAGACCTTTGGCTTCGGTGGCGGACGCGTGGACGTCTGGGAGCCCGAAGAGGACATTTACTGGGGGCCGGAAGGCGAGTGGCTGGCGGACAAACGCTACAAAGGCGAGCGCGAGCTTGAGAATCCCCTCGGCGCCGTTCAGATGGGCCTGATTTACGTGAATCCGGAGGGGCCCAATGGCAAGCCGGATCCCGTCGCTGCGGCGCGGGACATTCGTGAGACCTTCGGCCGCATGGCGATGAATGACGAAGAGACGGTGGCGCTGATTGCCGGCGGGCACACGTTCGGCAAAGCCCACGGCGCTGCCGATCCCAAGCAGTATGTCGGTCCCGAACCCGAGGGCGCCCCTATCGAGGAGCAAGGCCTCGGCTGGACGAGCACCTATGGCAGCGGCAGCGGCGCCGACACGATCGGCAGCGGGTTGGAGGGCGCATGGACCCCAACTCCCATCCAGTGGGACAACAGCTACCTGGACACCCTGTTCGGCCATGAGTGGGAGCTCGGGAAGAGCCCAGCCGGCGCCTACCAGTGGTTTCCCAAGAACGGGTCGTCAGCGGCAACCGTTCCGGATGCCCACGATCCGTCGAAGCGGCACACCCCGATCATGTTCACGACGGACCTCTCTCTCAGGATGGATCCGATCTATGCGCCGATCGCGAAGCGCTTCCACGAAAATCCGCAGGAGTTCGCCGACGCATTCGCCAAGGCGTGGTATAAGCTGACGCACCGCGACATGGGCCCCATCTCGCGCTACCTTGGTCCGCTCGTTCCCGCGGAGCCCCAGATCTGGCAAGACCCTGTTCCCGCTGTCGACCATGAACTCATCGGAACCAGGCAGATTAATGCCTTGAAGGCCAGAGTCCTAGCCTCCGGACTGTCGATTTCGGAACTGGTGACCACGGCTTGGGCGTCGGCGTCGACTTTCCGCGGCTCCGACAAGCGCGGTGGAGCGAACGGCGCGCGCATTCGCCTGTCGCCGCAAAAGGACTGGGAAGTGAACCAGCCGGCCGAACTGGCGAAAGTCGTCAAGAAGCTCGAGGCGATTCAAAGGCGTTTCAATCGCGCACAGGCTGACGGGAAGAAGAAGGTCTCGCTTGCCGACCTGATCGTTTTGGGCGGCTGCGCCGCCGTCGAGGAAGCGGCCAAAAAGGCGGGGTACGAGGTGAAGGTCCCCTTCTTGCCCGGGCGCACAGACGCATCGCAGGAGCAGACCGATGTGCACTCCTTCGCCGTAATGGAGCCCACCGCAGACGGGTTCCGCAACTACCTCGGCCGGCATGGAGATCCGAGAACCGCGGAGGAGCGGCTGGTGGATCGGGCGCAGTTGCTGACACTAACGGCTCCCGAGATGACGGTTCTCATCGGCGGCATGCGCGCCCTCGGTACCAACTTTGGGCGGTCAAAACACGGCGTCTTCACCAACCGGCCCGGGACGCTTACGAATGATTTCTTCGTCAACCTGCTCGACATGAATACGAAGTGGCAGCCCTCCGCGACAGCCGAAGGCGTGTATGAGGGGCGCGATCGCGCCACGGGCGAGGTCAAGTGGACGGGCACCCGTGTCGACCTTATCTTCGGTTCGAACTCCCAGCTCCGGGCTGTCGCGGAAGTCTATGCTTGTGACGACTCGAAGGAGGCGTTTGTGAAGGATTTCGTGGCGGCGTGGAGCAAGGTGATGAATCTCGATCGCTACGACTTATTGAGCTCGCAGAACATAGTGCGGGCCGACGTAGCGCGGCCGTCCCCGGCCGCTGTAGTTGAGTCGTCTCGCCTCAGCCCTGGCGCCGACGAGACGCCCGCGACACAGCGGGCATGATGCCCGCGTTACGGAGGGCCGTAACTTTCCCTCTTGCAATCCTCTCCCGCCCGGCGCGAACTCGCGCGGGTGGGAGAGGGGGAATTGGAATGGAAATGGCTCCTTCCACCCCACGACTTGCGCTGCGGGCTACCTCCTTTCGCTCCTCCGGAGCTTCCCATGAGGCGCGCGCCAATCAAAGGCCAACGTCTTGTTCCCGCGCACGCGGGAATTCATCTCGGCCAGGTCTTGGCACTTGTCACTCTTACTGTCACTCGGCCCGGAGCGCATCTGTTGGATTCACCGACGCCGCGCGGCGCGCAGGCACGAAGGCCGCCGCCAGCGACGCGAGGCCCAGCGACACGGCCACGGAGGCCAGCGTGGTTACGTCCCACGCCTGCACGCCGAACAACAGGTTGCGCATAGACAGCGATGTCCCGACCGAGCAGACCAGCCCGATCGCGAGGCCAGTCAACGTCAACCATCCTGCCTGCCGCATCACGAGCGTGTACACCGAGCTGCGCGGTGCTCCCAGCGCCATGCGCACACCGATTTCCCGCGTCCGCTGGCTCACCGAATAGGCGATCACTCCGTATAGTCCAACCAGGCCCAACACCAACGCCACGGCCGCGAATCCGCCCACCAGCCATGCCGAAAACCGGTGCAGCAACGCCGCCTGCGTGGCGTCAATCTGCTCGTTCATGGTCGCTTCGTCGGAAACGGCGAGCCTCGGGTCGATCTGATGGATTGTGCTGACCAGCACCGGCAGCAGCGCCCCCGCATCTTGCCCTGTGCGCACTGCCAGGGTGAAGTCGTGATCCAATGTCTGGTTGAGGGGGAAGTATTCCGCAGGCCAAGTGTCGACGTCCAGCGGGCCCTCGCGAACGTCGTCGACGATGCCGACAATTTGCCAGGTGTGCGGCAGCCCAAATTCGTCATTAGCGATCCTCTGACCAATGGGATCCTGGCCGGGAAAATACTTGCGGGCCAGACCGTTATTGATCACGGTTACTCCTGGCTTGGAAGCATCTTCGTCTTCGGTGAAGAACCGTCCCCGCACCAGGCTCGCCTTGAGCGTGGCCAGATACTGCGGGCTCACATGACGCTCGAGCACTTCGCTATGTTCGCCGTGGTAGGGTCTTCCCGGGAACTGAATCCTGTCGGTGGCGCAGGTACATTCGACCGGAAGCATGCTTGTCATCCCGGCCGACTCCACGCCTGGCAGGCCTGAGACTCGCCGCACAATTTCCCGGTAAAGCCCGGCCATCTGTTCGTCGCTCTTATAAGCGGTGCCGGGCGCCATTACTTGCACCGTTGCGATGTGGTTGGGATCGAACCCCAACGGGACGCGCAGCAGGCGATAGAGGCTCTTGCCCAGCAGTCCCGCGCCGGCCAGCAGCACAACCGCGATCGCGAGTTCAACCGCCACCAGGTTCGCTCCCAACCGGCGCCAGAACAGGCCTGTGCCGCGGTCCCCGCCGGGCAGCCCGTCGCGGACCTTCTGAAACGAGAGCCGCAACACCGGAGTGGCGGCGAGCAGCAAGGCGGCCAGCAGTCCGGTAAGGGCGGCAAACAGCCCCGTGTGAGCGTTCAGGCCAACGCCTTCCAGGAACGGCATGTTCGACACCATATCTTTCGGAACCAGGCGCGCCAGCAGCCTCACGATTTCGCTCGCAACCATCAGTCCTGCCAAGCTGCCGAACACGGCAAGCGAGAGTCCTTCAGTCACAAACTGCCGCACCAACCTCACCGGAGTCGCGCCCAGCGCGCGGCGGATGGCGACCTCGCGTCTGCGGCTCTCCGAGCGCAGCAGCACCAGGCCGGCCACGTTCACGCAAGCAATCAACAGCAGCAGGCTGGCCCCGCCCAGCAGCGTCAGCAGAATCGGCCGCACATCGCCAACCAGGATCTCAGAAAGCGGGACGACGTTGGCGCTCAAGTCGCGCCCGGTGATGCCGTATTGCCGCTGGAGGTGCTTCGCGATGGCCGTCATTTCGGCCTGCGCTGCCGGGATGGTGACGCCGTCACGCAGCCTTCCAATCCCCGAAAAGTTATAAAAAGTCCGCGAATGCTCGTGAGGGCTCAAAGCATTGATTGGAACCCAGAACTCGGCGTTGCCGGCCGGCGCGAAGGAAAACGTACGAGCCAGGACGCCGATAATCGTGTAGGCGGTGTTGTCGAGATCCACGGTCTGCCCCACCGCATCGCGCCGTGCGCCGAAGCGATGAAGCCATGCCCCATAACTCAGAATCGCGACGTTTGGGCCGCCTAGCCGGTCCTCACCCGGAGAAAAATCGCGCCCCACCATCGGATGCACACCAAGGGTCTGAAAAAAACCGCCGCTTACGCGCGCACCTTGAACCTGCTCCGGGCCGGAGGAGGTACGCAGGAGGTAGCCGATTTCGCTATACACATCGAGCGAACTGAAGGATTTGTTCGTTTGTTGCCAGTCGAGATAGTCGGGATACGAGAGTGGCCAGCGTGGCGATTCAATATTGCTTTCGTTCACCGACATCAGCCGGCCGGGATTTGCATACGGAAGAGGTTCCAGCAGAGCCGCATCCACAAAAGCGAAGATGGCCACGCTCGCGCCGACGCCGAGGGCCAGAATCAGGATCGCCGTCAACGCAAACCCTGGATTCCTTCCCCATTGGCGTAGCCCAAAACGCAGGTCGTGCACCACCGTCTCCAGTCGAAATGCGACTGTTTCGTGGCTTTGCTCCCGCAACTTCATCGCATTGCCGAATTGCCGCATAGCCCTGTAATGCGCGGCCTCCGGCGCCATGCCGCCTTCTACGAATTCCTTCTCCACCTGGGCGCGATGGAAGGCCATCTCTTCGTCGAGTTCGCTGTGAAATCGCGCGCGGCTGAAAAGAATCGAGAGTTTGTTCATGAACCGGGTGAAAGTACGCATCTACGCCTCCTGCGCGTCGCGCAAAACCCGCCCGATCGCGCCAATCATCAGCTCAAACCGCGACAACTCGATGTTGAATTGCCTCCGCCCTGCCGCGGTCAACGTATAAAAACGCGCCCGCCGGTTGGTCTCTGTCATCTTCCAATCGGCCTTCACCCAGCCTTGCAGCAGAAGCCGTTGCAACGCCGGGTAGAGCGAGCCTTCTTCCACCGTGAGCACGTCGTCGGAAAGGCGTTTGATCGAGAGGGCAATCCCGTAGCCGTGCAGTGGGGCACGGGTCAGCGTTTTCAGAATCAGCATGTCGAGGGTTCCGGGCAGAAGTTCGGGCTTGTTCGTCATATTTCCAAACCATAGACGATCTATGGGTAGGATGTCAATGGATAATCAGTGCGCGTTCCGGTTCCGAAGACTGACGCAGACCTTCTAGCCGGAGTCGAGATTCGTCGTGAGGAATCGCGACAAGGTCTGCGCCAGCCTTCCTCGCATTTTTTCGCCCGCTTGAACGTCTGGGCTGCGCAATGACAAGGGCGCCTGGCATTCCCGTATAATGTGGGTAACTGCAGATCGGGCGCCGGGGGCTCCTCGTGGCGGGTACAACCGTTTCTCATTACCGGATCGGAGAGAGGCTGGGCGGCGGTGGGATGGGTGTGGTGTACGAGGCCGAGGACGTACGCCTCGGCCGCCGCGTGGCCCTCAAGTTCCTTCCCGACGAGCTGGCGCGCGATCCGCTCGCGCGCGAGCGCTTCCAACGCGAGGCGCGGGCCGCGTCGGCGCTGAATCATCCCAACATCTGCACCATTCACGACATCGGCGAGGACGAGGGCCGGCCGTTCCTGGTGATGGAGCGGCTGGAAGGAACCACACTCAAGCATCGCATCGCGGGAGCGCCCTTGGCGGTTGATGAGGTGTTGGACCTCGCGATTCAGATTGCCGACGCGCTGGAGGCGGCGCACGCGGCCGGCATCATCCATCGCGACATCAAGCCGGCGAACATCTTCCTGACAAACCGCGGACTTGCGAAGATTTTGGACTTCGGTTTAGCGAAAGTGCAGGGGCCGGGAATCAGGGGTCAGGGCTCAGGAATAACGGCACCGGCTACCGGCAACCGCCAACCGTCAACCGTTGACGACACGCCGACGCGTTCCATCGATCCCGACCAGCTCACCAGTCCGGGAAGCACGCTGGGTACGGTGGCTTACATGAGTCCGGAGCAGGCGAGAGGTGAAGAGCTGGATGCGCGCACCGACCTGTTCAGTTTCGGCGCCGTGCTTTACGAGATGGCGACCGGCCGGCAGCCCTTCGCGGGCAATACCTCCGCCGTCGTCTTTGTGGCGCTCCTCAGGGAACCGCCGCAGCCCCCTCGGGAACTGAATCCCGCCTTACCGCCCGAGCTGGAGCGCATCGTCGTGAAGGCCCTCGAAAAGGACCCCACCGCGCGTTACCAGACGGCGGCCGAGCTGGGCGCGGACCTGAAGCGCCTGAAACGCGACACGGATTCCGGACGTAGCGCGGGCGTCCCGCCCGCTATGGCTGGGGCGTCCCGCCCCAGCAGCGCGCCGGGCTCCAGCCCGGCACCTGCCGCTCTACCCGCACCTGCCGCCCTAAAGGGCGGCGCTACATCGGCAAGCCGGAACAAGCTCGCCGTCCTGGTTGCGGGCGCGGCCATCCTGATCGCAGCGCTAGGGGCGACCGCGCTTTACCTGCGCGCTCATCGAGCCGAACGCCTCACGGACAAAGACACCATCGTGATCGGCGATTTCGCGAACAGCACAGCCGACGCGGTATTCGATGGGACGCTGAAAACCGCGCTCACCGTGGCGCTCGACCAGTCTCCCTTTCTCGACGTGCTCTCCGACAACAAAGTTGCCGCGACGCTGAAGCTGATGATGCGCCCTGCCGACGCGAAGCTGACGCCCGATGTGGCTCGCGACCTTTGCCGGCGCGCCGGCAGCAGGGCATATGTAGCGGGTTCGATTGAGGCCCTGGGCAGCCAGTATGTGCTGGGCCTGAAGGCAGTGAATTGCTCGACGGGCGACACTCTGGCCGAGCAGCAAGCGACCGCAAAGGGCAAGGAGAAGGTGCTCGATGCTCTGGGCGAGGCGGCGGCGAAGCTGCGCCGGCAATTGGGCGAGTCACTGCCGACGGTCAACAAGTACGCTGTTCCCCTGGTCGAAGCCACCACTCCTTCGCTCGAAGCGCTGCAAGCGTATAGCGCCGCCAGGCGGGCGCGCGCTGAGAAGGGCGCCGCGGCAGGCCTGCCTGATGGTCAGCGAGCCATTCAGCTCGATCCAAATTTTGCCATGGCCTATTACGAAGTGGCTGACGATTACTTCGTCTTGGGCGAACTGGGGCGCGCCAGCGAGTACTTCACGAAAGCATTCCAGTTGCGCGAGCAGACCAGCGAGCGCGAAAAGCTGCTGATCAGCGAGGGGTACTATTCGAGTGTAGCTGGAGAACTGGATAAGGCGGCGCAAGCTGCTGAGGAAATGACCGAAAGCTATCCGCGAATCGCCGCGGGGTTCGGAAGTTTAGGCGAAGTTTACGCGGAACAGGGGCAATACGAAAAAGCGATTGAGGCAGCCCGCCAGGGTCAAAGACTCGACCCGGATTCTGTCGATCCGTACGAGGCCCTCGCCAATTTCCTGCTAGCCTCCCAGCACTTTGACCGGGCCCGGCAGGACATCCAGGAGATGCAGGCGCGAAAGCTGGACGATTTCGTCGCGCACAATGCGCTCTATGGCCTTGCTTTTCTGGCGGGCGACGCGTCCGCGATGATGGTCGAGCAGCAGTGGTTGGCGGCCAATCCCGCATTCGAGAACGACGGATTGTCGCTCGCTTCGGACACCGAGGCATACGACGGACACCTGGCGAAAGCCCGGGAGCTGACGAAGCGTTCGGTTGATTCGGCCGTGCAGGCCGACAGCAAAGAGGTGGGCGCGATCTGGCGGGAGAATGCCGCGCTGCGCGAAGCGGCTTTCGGCAACTTGCCGCAAGCGCGGCAGGCAGCGGAGGCGGGACTCAAGCTCGATCCCGCCAGCCAGGGCGTGGCCGCAGAAGCGGCGCTGGCCTATGCCATGGCGGGCGACAGGGCGCGAGCGGAATCTCTGGCGCAGGACCTGAACCGGCGATACCCGCTCGACACCGAGATGCAATCGCTTTGGCTGACGGCCATTCACGCGCAATTGGCCCTCGACGGCAGGAATGCGGCCGCAGCCGTCAATGATTTGCAGCCGGCTTTGCCGCCCATCGAGTACGGGCAGATTTTTTTCGCGGCCAACCTGTCCTGTCTCTATCCCACCTACGTTCGGGGGCAGGCGTACCTGGCGGCGGGAGAGGGCTCGGCGGCGGCCGCCGAGTTCCAGAAGATTCTCGACCACAGTGGGCTCGTCTGGAATTGCTGGACGGGAGCGCTGGCGCATCTGGGCGTGGCTCGCGCCAACACTGTAGTGTCGAAAACGTCGCAGGGCGCGGATGCCGACGCTGCCCGCGTCCGCGCGCTCGCCGCCTACAAGGATTTCCTGGCTCTCTGGAAAGACGCCGACCCCGATATCCCGATTTACAAGCAGGCCAAGGCCGAGTACGCCAAATTGCAGTAGCGGACAGGCGCCGGCCCAGATTTCTCTCGTTGTGGCACGGTCTCGTTGTGGCACGGTCTCCTGGACCCTCCCACAACGGGAGCGGGTCAGCCTGGTACTTAACCCCCGGGCAGCTTACGCACTGTTTCCGAGTCGGCGGCGATACCGGAGTTGAACTACTTCGCCCTGCACTGCGCCGTTACTCGGGATCTATCCCAGCCAGTGTCGTTCTCCCCAGAACTACCATGGGAGGAATTTCAGGGCGGTTTAGTGACCTGCGCGGCTGTTCATACCTCCCGGAGCGCAACTATGGGATCCACCTTCGTTGCTCGCCAGCCTGGAATATAGCTGGCCAGAAAAGAGACTACGAGCAGGAGCATCGGCACCACCAGAAATACCGCCAAATCGTGCGGGTGCACGCCGTAAAGCAAACTTGCCATCATTGGGGCGGTACAGGCAGAAAAGGCCACACCGTGGCGCGGTTGGCGACGACATTGGTTTGTATGTCGTCGCCACCACACGCGCGACCGAAGCTCTCCGCTACTCTCTCAGCCTTCACCTATAGGCGGTCCCGCACGCGTCCAGCGTCATGGCGCGACTTACCGTTCACTCGGAGCGTCGTTCGCCCGCAAATCGCCGAGCGCGTATTGCGTGCCGGCGAGCAAGTGTTCGAGGTAGACCGGCATCTCGTACATGTGTTCGTCATGGCCGAGGACTCCGATGAAGACGCGGCCTTTGCCTTCGCGGCGAATCCAGCTCAACCCGTAATCGCCATCGGTGCGTCGTGAGCCGGCGGGTTCCTTATCCTTGTCCTCCTGGCTCATCTTCGAATAGTCGATGCTGGTGAGCTCGTGGACGTTCTTCAGGGAATAGGAGTCCTGGGCCATGGTGTAGGTTTCGTCGTGAATAACGAATTCCTGTCCGTGGAACATCTGGGTGAGCGGGCTCCTGGTGTCATCGATCTTCACCGTGATGACCTGCGGATACGACCAATGCCACTTGAAGAAGCCGCCGATCATCTTGTTGTAATCGGGCCACGTGCCTGTGGGAACGAATGATTCCGCTTCGGCCCCGCGTGCACCCGCGGCCGGGCCGGTGTGGTAAGAATCCACCGCCGCGTGAACGCCCGCGAGGCCCTTGCCGCTGCGGACGAAATTC
>JASHPE010000460.1 GCA_030038235.1 Terriglobia bacterium | reverse complement strand
GAGCCGTCGCCATTCGGTCCCACCTTGATCACCGTCTGCTTTCCCGCTGTTTCCTGGAAGAAGCTATAGACGTTGTCAGTGGCATGGAGATCGCGGCCGTTCACGGCCAGCAGGTATTCGCCGTTTTTGACATTGACTCCCGGCTGCGTCAGCGGAGCGTGCAGCTCGGGATTCCAGTTCTCGCCGCCGAATACCTTTTCGAAACGATAGCGTCCGTTCTCGAGCTTGTAATCGGCCCCGAGCAATCCCACCTGGACGTGGGGCGCGTCGGGCTGAGCACCGCCGCGAATGAACATGTGCCCAACGGACATGTAACTCAGCATCTCGGTGAACAAGTAGTTCAGATCGTCGCGGCTCGAGATATCGTTCAGATAGGGCGCGAACGTCTTCTCAGCCTCGTCGAGATTCAAGCCGTGATAGTGCGGGTCATAGAAGAAGTCGCGCTCGATGCGCCACACTTCCTGGTACATCTGCTTCCACTCCGCGCGCGGGTCGACGTAGACCTCCATGTCGTCGGTCTTGAGCTGGCCTGCGCCGGGCGACGGAGCCTTGTCTGCCGCGGCGATGAACCACTTCCTCTGCTGCTGGTAGAGCATCTTCTCGCCGTCGAAAGAGAGCGTGAAGGCGCTGATACCGTCCAGCAGCTTGTCGGTCTTGCGCGTCTTCAGATCGAAGCGCTGCAAGGTGAGCGTGGGTGGTCCGCCGTCAGGCCCGGGAACCGGTACTGGCTCCGCCTGCTGCAGGTAGAGAATGCCTTCCTTGCCGGCCGTCAAGCCGACGTAGTTCTCCGCCGGGATCGGCAGCGAAAGGATGCGCTGGCTGAGACCGTCAAAATCGATCGTGACCTTAACGGGCTCCGGCTTCTTGGCCGCCTCGCTCTTGGCCTGATCGCTCTTCGACGCGTCGCCCGAGGGGGCAGCCTGATCTCCGCCCGCTGCGTTCTTCGCCTCCTCCGCCTTCTCATCGTCGCTTTCGGGCGGTATCGGCGAAGGCAAATCCTTGCGCAGCACGACCACGTACACGCTGCGCCTGACGGGATGCGCTGCGCTGGTCATGTCGAGCCAGCCGGCTGTCAAGCCCATGTTCGTGCTGGCCGTGAAGTACAGGTATTTCCCGTTCTTGTCGAAGTTCGGATAGAGCACGTCGCTCATGCCGTCCGAGACCTGGGTCGCCTTGTTGCTGTCGAGCGAGTAGACAAAGGCGGCGCGCAGCGAGTTCTGCAACTGCTTGGTGTAAGCCAGCCATTTGCTGTCCGCCGACCAGACCAGGTCAAACTCGTGCAGGGGGGAATCAAAGCGGTCGGTGTCCACCTTCACGGGCGTCGGACGATCGAGGTCCACGTACCAGAGATTGAGGCGCTTGTCGCTGTACGCGATCTTCTTGCTGTCGGGCGACCAGGTCGGCGTGTAGAAGAACGACGGCGGCTTCCCGAGATCGATCTTGCGCACCGCGCCGATGCCGTCCTGGGGCCGGATGTGCAGCGCGTATTCGCCGGACTCGTCGGAGAAATAAGCGATCGACTTGCCGTCGGGCGACCAGGCCGGATCGCGCTCCGCGACGGCCGTGGTCCGGGTGATGTTGCGGACGTCGCCCTTCTCGGCGGGCACGGTCAGAATCTCGCCGTGCGCTTCAAACACCGCGCGCGCGCCGGTTGGCGAGATGCCCTGGTTCTGGATCTGGTAATCGGTCGCCGCAGCTACTTTCACGAAGTGCGGACGCAATTGCGGCATGTCAGCGGCCACGCGAATGTCCACGGGCTTCTCGTCGTGCTTTCCCAGATCGTAGAGGTGAATGGTCCCGAACTGCTCGTAGACGATGGCGCCCGGGCCCGCCGACGCCGACTTGATGTCGAAGCCGTCGTTCTTGACGACCTGCGTCACCGTCTGGGTGTCGGTGTCATAGGCGAACAGCGTGACCGGGCCGTTGCGATCGGAGAGAAAGTAGACGGTCTTGCCGACCCACATGGGATTCTTGTCATTCGAATTTTCGCGAGGAACCTTCACCACGCTCGAATCCGAGAGATCGGCAATCCAGATGGGCGTGGTCTGGCCGCCGCGGTAATGCTTCCAGTCGGGCTCCCATTGAAAGACGGGCATGTACGCGAGATGCGTGCCGTCCGGCGAGAACGAACCGTCTTCGGCCATCGCGAGGGGAATCTCGGTGGGGAATCCGCCCGCGACGGGCACGGTGAAGAGTTTGTCGGAGTCGTTGGGACTGTCGCGGTGGGACTGGAAGAGAATGCTCTTTCCGTCTGGCGTCCAGCCAACGGCCCAGTCCGCTCCGGGATGATACGTCAGGCGGCGCGGGTCGCCTCCCCTTGCCGCGACCACGTAGACGTCGACATTGCCGTCGTACTCGCCTGTGTAGGCGATCAGGGTTCCGTCCGGCGAGAAAACGGGATTTGCCAGGCGATCCATGCCGGTTACGAGGCGTTGCGCTTCTCCGCCCTCTCGGCTGACGATCCAGATGTCGCCGCCATAAGCAAAGGCGATCTGCGTCTTGCTGACGGTGGGCGACCGCAGCAGCGACACCCGATGGCTTTGGGCAGCGCACGTCGCCGCCAGGGCGACCATCACCGCCGCCAAGTATCTGCAGGTTTTCATTGTGATGCCCCCTTTTGAAACGCTAAGTCTGCTCGGCCGCGCGAAAGTCCTCCGGCGAGGATTCGCGCGAGCAAAAGTTGAATTGTAACTCAGGCCGGCTGCACGTGGCGCTCCCAGGCGCGTGCCGATACGATTTCTTGAATCTGTTCCAGCGCGAAATCGATCTCTTCATCGCGATTGTAGAAGTGCGGGGAAAGGCGAATGCCGGCTTTGGGGCGATAGTCGACGAGGACGTTGCGCGCCACCAATTCCCGCATGATCTCGTAGCCGTTCGGGCAGTCGATCGAAACCGTCCCGCCGCGCTCCGCCGGATCGCGCGGCGTATTCACGCGCCAGCCGCGCGCCTCGGCACCGCGGATCAGCCGCTCCGTCATCTGAATGGACTTCGCCCGGATGTTCTCAATGCCGACTTGCTGGATGATTTCGAGCCCGGGGCTGCAGGCGTAGACGGGCAGAATCTGCGGCGTGCCGTTCAGCATGCGATAGGAATCGTCGGTGCGCTCAATCTCGCCCACTTCAAACTCAAAAGGACGCTTGTGCGCGAGCCAACCCGTGATGGTGGGCTCGAGTTTCGCGCGCAGGTCAGGGCGCGCGTAGAGATAGGCGACGCCGGGCCCGCCGCAAAGCCACTTCAGCACGCCGCCCACCGCGAAGTCTACTTCCAAGTCGCGCACGTTGAAGGGCACAGTGCCTGCGGACTGAAAGACATCGAGGATGACGTGAGCGCCGACCTGGTGCGCGCGCTCGACGATCGCGCGTGCGTCCTGCAGGTACGAGCTGCGGAAGATCACGTGCGACACCGGCACCAGCAGCGTTTCCTCGTCGATGGACGCAAGAAGTTTGTCGAGAGGGACACGAATGCCATCATCGCTCTTCACCATTTCAATACGCGCACCGCGTCGCCGCTGCTCCATGTAGAAGTAGACGATCGAAGGAAATTCGAGATCGACCAACACCACTTTGTTGCGGCGCCCGGTGAAATCGAAACACGAGCTGATCACGGCCTGAGTGAGCGTGACGTTCTGGTGGATCGAGATACTGCCCGGCTCGGCGCCCAGCAGCTCGCCAATCTGATCGCCGGCTTCGGCGCTCGCCTGCCACCAGCCTTCCTCCCAGGCGCGTACGCCGCGGGTCGCCCAAATGTCGGCATAATCCCTCAGGCGATCGTAAACCGCGTTCGGCATGGCCCCGAGCGAGTTGGAAATCAGGTAGGTTGTCTTGTCGAGGATCGGAAACTGATCGCGCCAGCGGAGCAGGTTATCCATGCGCTTTGAAGAGTGTCTGATGTTCCGGTCGCTGCTTTCGCGATCACGACCTCAAGTGGTTCAGCTTTTGCAACAGCTCGACAGCCCTGTCGAAACATCGCCGAGCGACATTATTTCGCGGGCGATTGAACCGGCGGCCCGCTTAGCAGCACATTCTCGAATGCCGTGATGAGCCAGTGTGAGTCCTCCCGAACAAGCACGACCGTCGCGAATGAAGTCCTCTTGTTATTGTTGAATGTCATCGCCGTTTCCACCTCGGCAATCGCCACCTCGGGACGAATGAGCCTGATGCGAACGGGGTTAAAAGTGAGGTGGCTGTCTCCGTAGGGGCCCGCTCGGAGCTTGAGATGGTACGCCGCGATTTCGTCGCGGCCCGTCAGGTGGAGACCACTGATGACCACGAAGCTCGCGTCCTTGGTAAAGAGGCTCCCGAAGGACTTCATTTCGTTTTGGTTCCAGATCCGTACAAAGTCGGCCAAGGTGACTCGCACCGCTCGCTCATTCTCGGCTTGCCGTTCGTCGGATGCGAAAACAAATGCCGTAGCCGCGATAAATAAGAGCAGGGATCCTAGTCTCACGAGGCCTCCCCTTCAGCCGCTTACTGGAGACTTTCCGCGACCTCAAGACGGTACCATAATTTGCCTCCAGGGTGAGCCGAAACAATGATCGAAAGAGAACCCTCAAGGTCGTGTATGCCCACCGCTCGTGGCCGGAGCCTCGAACGCGAGTTCGATCAACTCCTCATCCGGCGCTCCCGGTGGCCCGAGGATCAGATTGTCGATCAGCCGCGCTGGCCCGACGCGCGACGCCACGAGCGCCACGCATCCCGCAGCAGCCTGCGCGGCTGGTTCCAGCGTATCGGGCCTGACCACTGCGGCGTAATCGACCTTCGCCCGAGGCGCGGCTTCGAGAATCGTACGCATTGCCGCAGCGAGAACGTCAGCACGAGTCTCACCGGCGTGAAACAGCTCACGAGCGCGATTCAAGCTGCGATAGAGCACTGGCGCCGCGAGGCGATCCTCCGTACTGAGATAGGCATTGCGTGAGCTCAAGGCGAGGCCGTCATGCTCGCGCACGGTCGGGCAGATCATGAGGCGCGTGCCGATATTGAAATCGTCGATCATGCGCCGCAGAACGGCGGCCTGTTGGAAGTCTTTCTGGCCGAAATAGGCCACGTCCGGCGCGACGAGGTTCAGGAGTTTGACGACGACGGTGGCGACGCCACGGAAGTGACCCGGACGCAAGGCTCCTTCGAACTTGGCGGCGACGTTGCCGGGCTCGATGTGAGTGTCGAAACCGTCCGGGTACATGTCGGCCGGTCCCGGAGCAAATATCGCATCGGGTTCGAACCTCGCCAGCGCCTCACAATCCCGTTCGAGATCGCGCGGATAACGAGAGTAGTCCTCAGACGGACCGAACTGGGTGGGATTGACGAAGATCGAGACGACAAGCGCGCCTCCCTCCGATTTCGCGCGCCGTACCAGGCTCAAATGGCCTTCATGGAGCGCGCCCATGGTCGGCACAAAGCTGACGGTCGTGCCGCGCCGGCGAAGGTCGAGCGTCAAGGAATGAACATCGTCGAGGGATGTGATGAGGCGCATAGGCGAGAGCAGAAATTAGATTCCGGCGCTCAGCCTCAGCCTTCAGCCGCCGGCAAACCAGTAACCGAGCGCTGATGGCTGAAAGCTGACAGCTCATGGCTACGTTCTGACCCGCTCAAATTCGGCGCGCACCGCGGGCGACCAGTGATAGCTCTCGCGATCGGCGGGATAAGCTCCCTCCATCACGTCGCGACGGTACTCGGCCAGAGCCTGACGCAGCGTGCCGGTGAGATCGGCGTAAGAGCGCACGAACTTTGCCGGATTCTGAAAGCTCAACCCGACGAGATCGTGGAACACCAGCACCTGTCCGTCGCATTCCGGTCCCGCGCCGATGCCGATGGTGGGAATCCGAAGGCGTCGCGTGATGATGCCGGCCAGTTCGCGCGGAAGGCCCTCAAGCACGATGGCGAAGGCGCCTGCTTCCTCCACTGCTTCCGCGTCTGTAAGCAGATCGCCCGCGGTTTCCACCGTCTTGCCTTGCACGTGATATCCACCCATGCTGTGCACGGATTGGGGCGTGAGGCCAATGTGGCCCACGACCGGAATTTCCGCGTCCACCAGCTTGCGGATCACCTCGATGCGGCGGCGTCCGCCTTCGAGCTTCACCGCTTCCGCGCCGCCTTCCTTGAGGTAGCGGATCGCCGCTTCAACGGCGCGTCCGGGCTCGGTATGATAGGCGCCGAAAGGAAGGTCGACCATGACGAGCGCGCGCCGCACCGCGCGTCGCACGGCCTTCAGATGGTGCAGCATCTCGTCGACGGTCACCGGAACGGTGGAGTCGTAGCCGAGCACGGTCTGCGCCACGCTGTCGCCGACCAGAATGGTATCGATTCCGGCCTCGTCCACCAGTCGCGCTGTGGGGTAATCGTAGGCGGTCAGGCAGGTGATGCGCTCGCCGCGCAGCTTGCGGTCGAGGATATCGGGAACGGTAACTTTGCTCACGGCCTCAAGATTGGGGTCCATGGCAACCTCCTGGCTGAATTAGGAGTCAGGGATCAGGTTGTAGCGCCGGTGTCCTCACCGGCGATTTCCGCTCAACGCGCCGGTGAGGACACCGGCGCTACAACCTGACCCCTGCTTCGTCTCAGTCCGCATTCGCAGATCTGAGCGGTAAAAAATACTGCGTACCACGCACCGGCTGGCGGAGCCGCTTCAGCAGCTCATCAAGGTCGGCGTTCCGGTGGACGAAATCCATCTCGGAGGTTTCCACCACCAGCAGGTCGCTTGAACGGTAATGATGGAAGAAGTGGTCGTACGCTTTCACCAGCTCTTCCAGATACTCGTCAGAGATCTCGTGTTCCATCGGCGCGCCCTTCATGCCGATGCGAACCCGGAGAGTCTCCGGCTTCGCTTGCAAGTATACCACCAAGTCTGGAATCGGCAGCTGCTCCGCGAGCAGCTGGTAATACTGCTTGTAAAGGCTCAACTCGGTGTCGTTCAGATTGAGATAAGCATAGATCCTGTCTTTCTCGAAGAGATAATCACTGATGAGCAGGCGGTGAGCGGTGCTGGCCGTGTCGAGCGCGCGCCACTGCTTGAAACGCTCCATCAGAAAATAGAGCTGGACAGCGAAGCCGGCGCCAGGCTGCTCGCGATAGAATCGGGCGAGGAAAGGATTATCCTCGAGGTCGCACAACATCCGCGCACCCAATCGCTCCGCCAGCAGACGCGCCAGGGTGCTCTTGCCCACACGCATCGGACCTTCGATGGCGATGAAACGTGGCCGGTCGTGATGAGCCTGTTCGGACATTGTCAGTTTTTCAGTTTGTCAGTTGATCGTTGATCGTAGCTCGTATGCCCGAATTCACGGAAAGATCTACGATCCGTCTAAGAACCGTTGATCTGCGCCGCTGCTCTTACAGGGTCCGGTAACCTTACCACCGCGGCTGGCGGTGCTGTGGCGAGCATGTCGCGGACCGTTTGCCGCGTAATGGGGTGCTCGGCGTCGCCTGCTATTTCGGCGAGCGGCACGAGCACGAATCGCCGTTCAGCCATTCGAGGATGCGGAATCGTCACTTCCGGCGACCGCATGACGACGCTCTCGTACAACAGGATATCGATATCGATCAGCCGCGGACCGTTGCGCGGTCCCGGTCGGCGTCCCATCTCGCGCTGGATTGCCTGGCAGCGCCGCACCAGCTGCACCGGCATGAGATCGGTCACGACTTCCGCCGCACAATTCACGAACCAAGGTTGAGCAGCGTAGCCTACTGGCTCGGTGCGATAGGGCGACGAGACGCGCCGAACTTGGATTCCGCTTTCGCCCAAGCGGCGGAACGCTTCCTGGATGTTCGCCCGCCGATCGCCGAGATTCGAGCCGAGAGCGAGGAAGACTCGTTTCATGAAATTGCCGATTGAAGATTGCCGATTGCCGATTGCGCTTCGCCGAGTTTTTCAATCGTCATTCGGCAATCGCCAATCGTCAATCGACGATCACATCCACTCCAATCGGATCATGGTCCGACAGCGGCGCGTCGCACTCGCGAAATTCGTGCAGCACCACCGGATCGCGGACTTCGGCGCCGCGCGTCGAGAACCAGTCGATCTTGATCGGGCAGCGTCCGCCGTGATTCCTCAGCGACCAGCGCATGAAAGCGAAGCACCAGTTCGGCACCCACTCGCTCAGGCCCTGGCGCGTCTTCACACAGTCGGCGTCGTAGCCGCCGGTGCGCTCGCCGAGCCGATTGCAAGCCTTGTAATCAAAGCCTCGCTGCTCCAGGGTCTGAAAGAGATCTTTTTCAAACCAGCGGTACGGATGCAGGTAGTGATTGTTGATGACGTTGTCCACGCCCATGAACACGCGCAGCCAGAAACCGGGGATGGCATAGATGGGACGCGACGAGTTATAGGTGCTGGTGTTCCAATCGCCGCCGATCACGACGGGAAGGCCGCTATCGAGCCCGTCGAGAATGTCGCGCATCTGGCGCGCTCGATGCCGCTGGCTCGAGTTGGCATCGAGATGGCTTGAGACTGCGGTTGCGCGCCAGTTCGGAAACTCCACGTCGGCAATCACCGCCGCCTGGCGGCCCAGTCGCTTCTCGCGCCCCGCCATCTTGTCGATGCCGTTTTTGAGAAACACGGCGCGCACGTTCCGCAGTGGATAACGGCTCACGATTGCATTTCCGTGTAGCCCGAGATCGTTCTCGCCCTCGACGTGATATTCCAAGCCGGAGCCCTTGGCGAGATTGAGATAACAGGGTACAAAGGCGTAGTAGAAACCGAGGGCGCGCGCGATTTCCTGCGCCACGTCGAGATTCCCGGAGCGCGCCATGCCGAGATCGGTCTCCGTGAGCAGCAGGACGTCGGCCTCGCGCAGGTAAGGGTGCGAACGGAATGCCCGAAGCTGGCCGTCGAGCTCGATGCCGCGCTCCAGGTTCCAGGCCACGAAGCGATACTGCGTGCGAACCGGCGGCAAGGCGCGGCAGAATTGACCCGTTTCCGGCGTCTCGAGTACGTCGCGGATCATGGGTTCGAGGCGGCGATAAACCGGATTGCCCAGCAGGTCCCGCGTGGAGCGGCACTGCCTCAACTCATCGAAGTGAGGCATGATCTCGTGCCAAATCAGCTTACGGATCCGCGCCTCCGGCGACATGGGGTTCGCCGATGCGTTCGGAGTCTGTTCCGCGTTGAGCACGCTCTCACTCATGCACTGATCCCGCCTGATCGAACAGCGGCGCCATCGTGCCCACCGGCACCGGCAGATTCAAATGCCGGTAGGCGGCGTCGGTGGCGCGTCGTCCGCTCTTGGTTCGGCTGATGAAGCCCTGTTGAAGCAGGTAAGGCTCCACCATATCCACTAGCGTCTCCACTTCTTCGTTCAGAGTGGCGGCGAGCGCCTCCACGCCTACCGGGCCGCCGCGGTAGGTCTTGATAATCGTGGTCATGAAGCTGCGATCGAGATCGTCGAGGCCGGTCTCGTCCACGCCTTCGAGACCGAGCGCCGCGATCGCAACCTGACTGGTGATCTGTCCCTTCGCTTTCACGTCGGCGTAGTCGCGGACGCGTCGCAGCAGCCGATTGGCGATGCGAGGCGTGCCGCGCGCCCGTCGCGCGATTTCCGTGGCGCCGGCTTCTTCCACCTCGATTCCCAGGATCTTCGCCGAGCGCAACACGATCTGGCGCAACTCATCCTCGGTGTAAAACTCCAGGTGGTAGAACAGCCCGAATCGATTGCGTAACGGCGCCGACAGGCTCCCGGCCCGCGTGGTCGCGCCAACCAGGGTGAATTTCTTCAGCGGTATGTTGACGGTCTTGGCGAACATGCCCTTGTCAAGCACAAAATCGACCTTGAAGTCCTCCATCGCCGGGTAGAGAAACTCTTCCACCGTAGCGGGCAGACGGTGGATCTCATCGATAAAGAGCACATCGTGCTCGGCCAGATTGGTCAGAATACCCATCAGGTCGCCGGTGCGTTCGAGGGCCGGCCCGGAAGTCACCACGACCTTCGCCTTCATTTCGTTGCCGATGATGTGAGCGAGCGTGGTCTTGCCGAGCCCCGGCGGGCCGTAGAATAACGCATGCTCGAGCGCCTCGCCGCGCTGCCGCGCCGCGCCCAAAGCGATCTCCAGCTTCTCCCGCAGCCGCGCCTGCCCGACGTATTCTGCCAGCGTCGGCGGACGCAGGGTGAGATTCAGCTTCTCGTCCTCGGGGGAGATCAGCTTCGGCGATACCAGTCGTTCTCTCATCGAACTCGGTGGCTTTGAAGGCCGCGCAGCCGGCGCGGTTGAATTTGGACACTGTTGAGAGTCTGGTGGCTTAATCCTCTCAATCCAAAGGACTTTTCAGCTTTGCTCCCGGCTGTT
>JASHPE010000459.1 GCA_030038235.1 Terriglobia bacterium | reverse complement strand
TGCAAAACATGAGTTTTTCGAATATCGCATCTCGCTGATTCCGGTCTCGTTAAGTTCAATCCTAGCCTACATAGCCCAACCTACAATCGAAAAAACACGCAAAAGCGCCCCCACTCTAACATCCACGAATGAAAACGCGCTTTATGTAGAATCAACAACATACGTGGCGGTGCGGGGCCGTACCAAAGCTGGAATGTCCTTTAGAATCGGTAAAACGGGCCTAAATTGCGAACAATGTTTACAATATTCCGAAAACGGGAATGTGGTTTGGAATCAGCGACATGAGCTTATTTCGAGAGATGTCGAAATATCAAAAGGGCGCCCCCTGCGGAACGGGAATGTCGTGTAGGATCAACAACATGACGATTCGAGCTCAGCGGTCGAAATGGCCATTTTACTTAACAGTAACGAGCGCGGCGAAGACGCGTAGAGGCGATCGGGATGAGCCCATATCCAGCGGTGTCGGCCCCCGAGCGGGCCGCCAGGTCCAACTAAGATATAATGGGCAAGGCTGTATGATTCGAGGCAAATTCACGAGGCATTGTGGCAGTGGACACGAGACCGTCCTCTGAGAACGGGCGCGACAACTTGGGCACTCCAGTTCGCCCCCAAAGGCTGCTTCTGGCCAAGCCGCGCGGATTCTGTGCCGGCGTGGAGCGCGCCGTCGAGGTCGTGAGCCGCGCGCTGGAGCTTTTCGAAGGTCCAATCTACGTCCGCAAGCAAATCGTGCACAACCGGCACGTCATTGAGTCCTTCTGCGCGCAGGGCGTCGTTTTCGTGGAAGAACTCGACGAAGTTCCCGACGGCGGACTCGTAATCTTCAGCGCCCACGGAGTGTCGCCGGCCGTTCGGGCGGCGGCGCGCGAGCGCAACCTGCAGGTGATCGACGCGACTTGCCCGCTGGTGACGAAGGTCCATCTGGAGGCGCTGCGGTTTCATCGCGAGGGACGAGCCTTGATCCTCGTGGGTCATAAAGGGCACGAAGAAGTGGCCGGCACAATGGGCGAGGTGCCCGGCCACGTCCGGTTGGTGGGCACGCCCGAGGAGGCCGAACGCGTCGAAGTGCCCGATCCCGGGCGCGTGGCGGTGCTCACGCAGACCACGCTGGGCGTGGACGACGCCAACACCATCATCGACGTGCTGCGGCGCCGCTTTCCCGAACTCGTGACGCCGCCGAGCGACGATATCTGTTATGCCACCCAGAACCGGCAGATCGCGGTGAAGCGTCTGGCGGAGCGCGCCGACCTGGTATTGGTGCTGGGCTCCGCCAACAGCTCGAACTCGCAGCGGCTGCGTGAAGTGGCCGTTGACTCCGGGGCAACGTCTTACCTGATCGACGACGCTTCGCGGATCGAGGCCGCCTGGCTCGACGGCGTGGAATGCGTCGGCGTTACCGCCGGCGCGTCGGCGCCTGAACACCTCGTCGAGGCGGTCGTCGATTACTTTCGGGCCTTCGGCGTCAGCGATGTCGAGGAAGTCGAGGCTATGGAAGAGCGGGTCACGTTCGCGCCACCCGCGGAATTGGCTCGCTCCAGGGCGCAGGACTAGGCGGAGAGACTAGGAGCATTTTTTAGCCTTTGATTTTCGACTTTCAACTCCGGTCACACCGTCTTATCCGGCGCGTCGCAGATCGGCTCCAACGGGCACGAAGGGCACAGCGGCTTGCGGGCGACGCAGATCTTGCGTCCGAACCAGATCACCTGATGGCTGAACGAAATCCAGCGCTCGCGCGGAATGATCTTCATCAGATCCTGTTCAACCTTTTCAGGCGTCTTGGAATTGGTGAGCTTCAGCCGGTGTGCGATGCGAAAGACGTGCGTATCCACCACGAGTCCGCTGGCGATGCCGTAACCGGTGCCAAGCACGACGTTCGCGGTCTTGCGAGCCACGCCGGGCAGCGTGAGCAACTCTTCCATAGTGCGCGGCACCTCGCCGCCGAACTCGGCCACGATTTTTTTCGCCGCTCCGATGATGTTCCTGGCCTTGTTGCGGAAGAATCCCGTCGACTTGATGTCCTGCTCCAGGACTTCCTGCTGGACGGCAGCGAAATCGCGCGGCGTGGGATACTTCGCGAAAAGATTCGGCGTGACTTTGTTCACACGCTCGTCGGTGCATTGCGCGGAGAGGATTGTGGCCACCAAAAGCTCGAACGCATTGCTGTGCTTGAGGGCGCACTCCGCGTGCGGAAAGAGCTCATCGAGACCCGCGAAGATCTTCGCAAGCCGCGCCGGCGATGTGTAGTCCTTCTTCTTCAGCTTGATCCTGGACGCGCTCGCGACCGGACGTGCTCGCCGTGCGGAAGCGGCAGGTTTCGTGGTCTTGCGTTTTGGCGTCGGCATGGGGCTCAGGATATCACGGTTGATGCCGCACTCCGGACGCTGCGGGAACATCAGGGCGCGCACTGCGTTCGCGCGATGAGTCGATGTAGTCCAGCAGCTTGCGAAATGCTATCCCTCGATGCGACACCGCAAATTTCGCTTGCGGACTCAGCTCCGCAAAGGTCTTTCCGAGAAGAGGGAAGAAGAAGTAGGGATCGTAGCCGAAGCCGCCACTGCCACGCGGCGGCTCGACGATGAAACCGTCGGCGCGGCCTTCGCTTGTCGCGAGAACGTGACCGCGCCGCGCGAGCGCGATCACGCAGACGTAGTGCGCAGTGGAGCGAGGATTTGGCGCTTCCCTTGGCCCCAGAAATTCGGGGTGAAGCGCACGCCGCAGTTCCGCGAGGAGTTTGGCGTTGTTGGCATCGTCCGTCGCGCCGGGACCGGAGAATCGCGCGGAGAAGACGCCGGGCGCGCCGCCGAGCGCCTCCACGGCGATGCCGGAGTCGTCGGCGAAAACCAAGCCGTCGCGGTGGCGCGAATAGTATCCGGCTTTCTTGCGGGCGTTCGCTTCGAAGGTCAGCCCATCTTCGATGCAAGGCTCGAGGCGGTCCATTTCCGGCAACGGTTCGACGTCAATGCCGAGCGAACGCGCCGCCTCGCCAAACTCGCGCAACTTGCCCCTGCTGCTGGACGCGAGCCACAGCTTCGGGCCCGTGCCGTCGGCGCTCTTCCCAGGTTTCGAGGTTGAGTTCATCACGAGATGGCGACCCGGCACTTCACGCCGGGCCAATCTTCACGAGCGCGCGTTGCGCCTCGACAAGTTTCTGAATGGCGGGCTGGGCCAGGTCGAGCAGCCGGTTCAGATCGTCGCGCGAGTACGGCTTGCCCTCAGCGGTTGCCTGAACCTCCACGAGCCGGCCGGAGCCCGTCATGACCACGTTCATGTCCACTTCGGCGTTCGAGTCTTCGCTGTATTCGAGATCGAGCAGCAATTCGCCGCCGACCACGCCGACACTGATGGCCGCGAGGTAATCGATGAGAGGCGATCGCGAGAGCGCTTTCAGCGCGATCAACTTCTGCATGGCGAGGCCCGCCGCCACGAGCGACCCCGTAATCGACGCGGTCCGCGTGCCGCCGTCGGCACGAATCACGTCGCAGTCGATCCATACCGTGCGCTCGCCGAGCGCGTTCAGGTTGGTCACCGCTCGCAGCGACCGGCCGATCAGCCGCTGAATCTCCATCGTACGGCCCCCTTGACGTCCGCGCGTCACCTCGCGCGGCGTCCGCGTGTCCGTGGCGCGCGGGATCATGGAGTATTCGCTCGAAATCCAGCCCTTGCCTGAGCCTTTCAGAAACGGCGGTACACCGTCTTCGACCGAGGCGGTGCAGATGACCTGCGTTTCTCCGAGACGGATCAGGACCGATCCCTCGGCGCTGGAGATAAAGTGGGGAGTGATCTCGAGCTTGCGCATTTCGTCGCCAGCTCGGTTGCCGGCGCGCACGAGCTTGCCTCCGGTGTAGAGCAGGCCGCTCACTACGCGGGGTGTATTGGATGGCATCGTTTCTCCCAGCCGCAATCATCGGCGGCATCAATTCATAATCGCAAGCGGCTACGGATTGCCGCTCGTCCCGAGACCTGGCGTCTGCCCCGAAGAAGGCGTCGCCGGCGATTCCCCCTGTCCGGCGCCTGCCCCGGACTCGACCCAGGACGTGTCGGGCGCGAAAGGAGCAGTCAGGTCGGCATGTCCGTCGAGAGTGTCCACTTCCTGGCCCTGCACCAGAAACTGCACCCGCTTCACTTCGGGAAGATTTGCCGCCAGGGAATCCACCACCGAGTACACTGCCAGAGTTTCGCTCTCGATGCCGGGATTGAAGTCCCCGGTCGCGCCGCTTGACAGATCAAGATAGACGGTGCCGTCCGCGGTGACGAATACGCCGCGGACATCTGCAGATGCCGAGAGGGCGCTCCCCGTGCCCTGCTTCGGACCCTCGATCAGCGCGAGAACAATCTGCCGGACGCGATCGGCCGGGTCCGTCGCCAGGGCTATGGGCCGGGCCTCGCCGCGCAGTTTGCCTTCCGCATACGATGGAAAGTAGAGCGTAACGGTTTGCGTGGGGCCGGCTGAGGCCTGCAGGGCGGCCTGATCGAGTTGCGCGCGCGCCACGGTGTCCGGTGGCCGCCGCCGCTCGAAGAATGCCCACCGCACCAGCGATCGCAAGTATAGCGACCCGACCACCAGAACCGGGAGCATCACCAGAAGCAGGATTATGGTGCGGCGCGACATGCCCTAAGAGGCTCCTTGAACGAGCGCGAGCACCGCCTGCGTGATCGCGTTAGCAAGCTGATCCTGGAACGGCGCGGCAGTTAGCGCGGACGCGTCCTGGCGCGGTGCGAGGGTCCCGAGTTCCAGTGCGACCGCGGGCGCGTCCACGCTGCGAAGTTGCCGGACCGGAGCCGCCTCAGGGCTCCGGATCTCCAGGTTCTGAATGTGACCGAGTTGTTGCGCCACTGAATTCGCCAGATCGCGGCTCCGCGCGAGATGTGCCTGCTGCGCCTCGTCCCAAGGCACAAACAAAGTGCGCGACACCGCTAGCGGGGCCGGCTGCGAAGGCGCCTGATAAGTGTAGACGGCGATCGCGGGTGAAGCCCCGCCTAGGTCTCCGGCGTGCAGCGTCAGAAATGCGATCGGATGCGAGAGATTCGCCATGCCGTCCCGCTCGTCGAGCGTGGGATCGCTCGATCCCGTTCGCGTGAGCACCACCCGGACCTTGCGCGTGGCTGTGAGCGCCGCCCGCGCGCGTTCGGCGAACGCCGCCACGAGGTCGCGCTCGGTCACGCCGTCGCTGCTATGGCCGCCCGCGTCAGACCCGCCATGACCGGGATCGATCACCACGACCGGCAGCACAGGAGCCGCTGCCGCCGCTGCCGGGGATGCGCCCGGCGCCTGCGGGGCGTTCGATGCAGAGGATGTGGCGCCTGTCGCAGGTTGTCCCGCTGCCGCCGCGGCCGGCGCTGTGCCGGCTGTTGCGCCCTGAGCCGGCACTTTCGGCGCCACAGTGGCTGCCTGAGCCGGCGGCGTCGGAGCCTGCGTCACGTCCATTTGCAGTGTCTTTCCGCCATCAGCCATTGAGGGATTGAAGTTCAGGTTTGCTTCCGTCGGCGTGATGATGAGCTTTGGGACGCCATCCTGATCATCGAAGCGCATGCCGCTGATAAAGCGGCTTTGGAATTTCATCTGCGCCTCGAGCGGCATCAGCGCCTTGTCGCCGAGGAAGATCACCCAGTTGCCGTTGGTGGAGGCGGTCTGCACGATGACCGGAGCTGTGAACTGCACATCAAGCCGATCGCCGTTGCTGATGGGGCTGAGATGCGCCGAAAACGTGAGGGTGTTGACGTTGCCGAGGAATATCCGCTCATCCCCCGCGCGATAGTGGATGATCTGAGTCGTAAGGTGCGGCAGTATAGAGTCCAGAAAGTCGAGAGGCACTAGCCACTGACTGTCCTCCACGCGCACCGGATTCAAGAGCCGAATATCGTGCCTGTCGATCTTGACCTTGTTGTTGCCGTCGTGCAGTTCCAGGCGATCGTCTCCCAGCGAGAGCTTCAGCGTGCCACGCTTCTCCTCCAGAACACTGGCGGTTGCCACAAGACTCAGCACCTTGATCAGCGGCACATAGCGGGTGTTGTCCACGATCTGGATCGGCACGAGCTGACGGGCGTTCGGAAGGTAAACGACGAGATTGTCGCCGCGCGCGCGACGGGCAGGCCAGAGCCAGACGATCGCGCCCACGGTCAGAATCGCCGCCAGAGCACTCTTGCGTCTGAAGGGGATTCGCCGGTCGCGCAATCTGGACGTTGCTCCAGGTTTAGGTTTCTTATTTTCCATCGCGGCTTCCGTTCCCATTCCGGCTTCGCGCGTCAGTTTCCGCGCGGCTTCATAGCGGCTCTCTTGACCAGTGTACTCTAACTCGTTCCTTTCGGCCTTAGCTGTCTGGATTTTGCGATCACTATCCATCTATGTCCACAATCCAGGCAGGCGACGGCGCTAACCCCACGCGTGACGCGGCAACGCGGAAGCCCTCACTTGGACGCTTCGCGCAATGGTCTGCATCCTTCTGAATAATCAAGAGTTAGCAGAGGGACCGGGCTGCTAAGCGACAGATTCCATTGGACTTGAGACTCGGACGCTTTACCCTGGGTTCGGTTAGCTTCGTTTTAGCTTCGTGTTTGGGGCAGTTTTGTTGATTATAAATGGGTTGCTTAGCTCCGTTGTGCGAAAACGTGCAAATTTTAGGGGGGTCGAAATTCCCGTCCCGCGTGGCGAACGGCACCCAAGCCTCTGATTCCAGAGTTGATAAGGCTTGCCAGCCCTGCCTGCGGGTTCCTGATGTTGTCCCGGGAGTTTTCACCGGCCATCATGACTTTTTACCGTTTGAACGCTAAGATGTCAACGATAGAACCGGATGTCAAGAGAAACCTGCGCTGTGGCAGGATGCAAAGGGGCGGCGACATTGTCGGGAAGCGATGTCGCCGCCACCCTCGGTATTTTCTCCTGCCGCATTACCGATCTCACACGCAATTGTCGCTATTAGCGAAGGAGAGCAACAACGGCTCACCAAATTCCTTTCAAGGAGACTGTTATGTGGATCGGGAAGCGTGTGTCGAATCTGGCTGCCGGGGCACTTGCCGCCGGCTTGTTTCTAACAATTCTCTCCGGCGGCGCCGCGGCGCAAACCTCTCTGGTGGCGCCTGACCAGTCGCAAGTATTCCTGGGCGCGCCGCCAACGGCTAACAAGCTTTCGATGATACCCCCTGAGACTCAAGGGAACACACTGGCAACCTCCCATGTTTTGAAGGGCACGTACTTCAACTCGGGAAACTGGGGTGGAACGTTCTTCCCTGGGAACGCGGATTACTCGGTCGACAATCAGCTCACGGTTGCATGTCCCGGCACGACGACCTGCACGATCGAAGCTGACATGTGGGTCGAAGAAGGATGGGCTTCCGCTGCGAGTACGGGTGGGCTCTGTTTCGACGTGGACAACGGCGCCGAGTTCTATTGTTGGGACAGCCACTACATCGACGAGCTTTATCCCAACGTTGGTTCGTTCTCCCAGATCTATTCGTACGGCGACCTAAAGCCTGGCACCCACACCGTCCAAACCTATCTGTACTCGGGTAGCGGAACGGATGTGTGGCAATACTACATCACCTACCACGTCTATGCGCCTTAAATCGACGGCTTGTTGAAAAAAGCTCCGACGCTGTCATTCTGAGCGAAGCGAAGAATCCGCTTTTCTTGTTTTCACGAAACTTAAAATCCAAGCAGATTCTTCGCTTCGCTCAGAAAATGACAGCGTCGGAGGGTTCTTCAACACACTGCGAGAGATCTTGAAAGCGTGGAACAGTCTGCCGATGAATTTAGCTACGAAAGGGGGTCAAACGTGAGTGTCAGCTCGAAGGGAAAAGCCAAAAGACCGGCAATCAGCAAGCACCGGAACAGTGGACTATCAATCTATCTGCCAGGCAGTGAGTCGCGACCGTGGCGCTTCGAAATATCCGTCCGCCCAGTGACGCTGGCAGTTACCCTTGCGGCGAGCGTCGCGACGGCCACCGTGGTCCATGCCAATCTGAAGCCTTGGCTCCACCACGGGCTCCACAACCTTACGGTCAAAGAAGTGAGCAGCGGATCCTTGGCCAATATAGACGAAGGCTCTGCCGGACTATCGCTCGGTTCCGGTCCTTCCGACGCGAGAGAGTCCGGCGGGCAGCCGGAGGTTGCCCAAGAGCGTCCCTCTGCGACCGCAAGTGGCCAAGGCGCAAAAACGACAGTGAGGCAACAATCGAGGAAAGCTCCGCTCGCTAGCGGAAACTCGGTGGTGAAGGCTTCCCCAGCTCGGGTCGCTCAGGCGCCCGAGTCTGGCAAACAGCAGGGCGGTCTCCACACTCTTGGACGGGGTGCGAAGCACGTTGGCGGCTTGTTCAGCAAGCCCTTCCACCACAAGCAGAGCGCAGACTCCAGGACGACCCGCGAATCGGAGCGGCCTTGAGACGTAGAATGTCGCAGGAGGAAGTTCGCGATAAGCGTCTGGCGCTGGCGACAAGCCGTTGCTCGACGAGAGGCACCACGATATTTGGGCCTCCGCTCCGGCCACGCGCTCACCAGCGTCAGCGACGATCGCATCGCACCGGCTCGCTGTGTAGAAACCGAACGTCAGGAGTCTTTCTCAACGCCGTCCAGAGCAAGTTACCGATTGGGAAGTTAATTGTCGCTATTGAAAATGAGTAGCGGCAACGCTGCTCGACAAATTCTTCTTCGGAGGAGGGTTTTGATGAAAGGCATTGATGAAGGCACGCTTTCTGGGAGGAAGTTCAGCGCGGCTGGGCGCGCGGCTTTGGTGCCACTGTTCGTACTGATTGTGATCAGCCCATTGGCCCGAGCTCAGACCTACACGGAGAATACACTTTACGGCTTCACGGGCGGCACTGACGGGGCAGTGCCCTACGCCGGCCTGATTCGCGATGCGGCGGGCAACTTGTACGGCACCACTTTTGAGGGCGGCGACTTGAGCGGATGTGGCGGGTATGGCTGCGGAGTTGTGTTCAAGGTGGACTCGGCGGGAACGGAGACCGTCCTCTATAGCTTCACCGGGGGTACAGATGGAGGCTATCCAGACGCGGGGCTGGTCGAAGACCCGAAACACAACCTATACGGTACAACTGAGTATGGAGGTGACCTGAGCAACTGTGGCGGTTATGGGTGCGGAGTGGTGTTCAAGGTCGAACCGACCGGCAAGGAGAGCGTGCTCTACAGCTTTACTGGCGGGTCGGACGGCTCCAATCCGCTCGCGGGGCTGGTTCGAGACCCAGCGGGCAACCTTTACGGCACTACCGAAGCCGGTGGCGGCGACCCTGCCGAATACGGAGTCGTGTTCAAGTTGGATCCGACCGGCAAGGAGACTGTCCTCCATACATTCACCGGGGGTTCGGACGGAGAGTTTCCCATCGCACCCGTGATCCGGGACGCAGCTGGAAATCTTTACGGCACCACTCTTGATGGTGGCCCCTACAGTTGGGGAGTGGTGTTCAAATTGGACCCGACCGGCGAGGAGACGGTACTCTACGCCTTTACCGGCGCTGCGGATGGAGGGAATCCTGACGGCGCCCTCGTCCGGGATGCCGAAGGCAATCTTTACGGACCCACGGAGTTCGGTGGCGTGCACGGGTGCTACGGCTGCACGGGCGGAGTGGTGTACGAGGTGACTCCGACCGGCAAAGAGACCGTGCTGCACAGCTTTAAGGGCGGTACGGATGGAATATGTCCTTCCGGGGCCCTGGTCCGAGACACAGCGGGCAACCTCTACGGCACCACGTGCGCCGGCGGGGACTATAACGCCGGCGTCGTGTTCGAAATCGGGAAGA
>JASHPE010000458.1 GCA_030038235.1 Terriglobia bacterium | reverse complement strand
ATGGCCAGGGCGAGCACAGCGAATCCTCCAAAGACGACCGCATTCACGCGGTTATTGGCGAGCAGTTCCGCGCGGACGTCCTGCAGCGTGTTAGCGTGCTCGACGGGCTGAGTAGCCGCCACCGTCTTAATCGTGCGCGTGATGCCCGGAACGAGCGCGTAGGGATCGCCCTTGGCGCGCACGAACAGCCGGGCCATGAAGATAGGCCCCTGCGCGAAGGGGGAATAAATCGTCAGGTTGGGCTCGGGAATGATGTTGGCATCATCCACATCGGCCAGCACACCCACGATGCGGCGCGGTGCCGGACTTATGCCGGCGTACTTGATGAGGGGATCGGTCCACACGATGTGCCGGTTGAGGGCGTCCTGCCCGGGGAACAATTGCTGTGCGATGCTTTTGCTGACGATCACCACGGGCTCGGCGTCCGCTCGGTCGGCATCCGTGAAATCACGCCCTTCGACCAGCGGAATCCCGAGCGTAGCGAAATAGCCCGGGGAAACGTTGCGGAACCGCGCCCGGAGATCGTCCCCGCTCGCGCGCTTCGCCCCCTCGATGCCGAATTGCAGGCCGAAATTCAGGATGATACCGTCACGCCACGGAGCGGTCATACCGATGGCGGCGCTTTCCACTCCCGGCAGCGCGGTCACGCTGCGCTGGGTCTCCTGGTAGAACTCCGCCTCCTGCTGGGGCGTGCGTCCATCGGAAACCAGCGGCAGATTCGCCACCAGAAGGTGCCCGGTTTCAAACGCCGGCTGCGCTTTCTGCAGCGTGAGCAAGGTGTTCAGCAGCGCGCCGGCGCCGGCGAGCAGTAGGAACGACGCGGCCACCTGGATGATGGTGAAGATGCGGATGCCGCGACGGCTCCGCGTGACGCGAGCTGCGCCGCTGGTAAGTCCGAGCCCGCGCGAAGCGTCCGCGGAGGGAATGCGAGGAATGAAGGCGAGAAAGACCGCCGCCGCCAGAGCCAGCGCGAATCCCATCCAGAGGACGGTGAAATCCGGTTTCAGATCCGCAGCCCTCACCGAGAAGCGTAACGCATAGCGCGCCAGCACCGTGACCATGGGGATGGCCACGAGCACGCCCGCCAGTCCTCCACTGCCGCAGAGGACCAATCCTTCGGCCAGGAGCGACCGTCGGATCGCACCTGTGCTCGCTCCCAGGGCGACCCGGGTGGCCAATTCCGTTTCACGGCGAACGGTACGGGCGAGGATCAGGTTGGCAACGTTGGAGCACGCGATCACGAAAAGCAGGCCGGAGGCGCCAAAGAGCAGCCAGAGCACCGTCCAGGCGCTGGAATTGATCTGGTCGCGCAACAGCCGGGCGTCGATGTGGAAGTGATACTGGGGCTTATAAACGTCGGGATGCGCCGAAAGCATGGCGGCGTACACGGCGCCAAGCTCGGCGCGCGCCGACTTGAGACTGGCCCCGGGCGCCAGCCGTCCGAACACTTCGGTCATCCGATGCTCGCGGCCTTGCACCATGGTGGCCGAGAGATGGTGCGGGCTGGTGACAATGTTGGCGATGATCTCGGTTTCGGCCGGGTAGGGGATCGAAGGTTCAAGAACCCCGACCACCACCGCCGAACGGCCGTTGCCCATGCCGCCCAGGCGGATCGCCTTTCCGAGCACGTGCGGATCGCTGTGCAGGCTGTTGGCCCAGAAGCCGTAGGTCAGCACCACAGCCCCGGCGGCGCTCGGACCATCGTCGTGATTGTCGAGCAGGCGGCCCAGCACCGGATGCAGCCCCATCACCTGAAAGTAGGACCCGTCGACCACGGCGGCGTGAATCTCGCGGGTCTCGCCCAACCCCTCCAGGGTGAAGTCGACGGTGGAGAAGGTGCCGAGCGCGCTGATCGTCTTCAGGCGCGCGCCGATGTCAGTGATCTCGGGAATCGAGAAGGTGGCATCGTCGATCTGCATGCCTGGCTCGCTTTGCTGGATGTAAATCAGGCGGTTCTCATCGCGATTCACCAGCGGCTTGAGCAGCACGCCGCGCACGATGCTGAAAATCGCGGCGTTCATGCCAATACCAAGCGCCAGCGTCAGCGCCACGGTGATCCACACCGCGGGCACCCGCCGCAGTGAACGGACGGCCACCCTTAAGTCGCCGATGAATCCGGTCGCGTGGTTGATCAGACGGGTGCCAGCCCCCGGCTTGTATTCTAAGTCGTCGATGCCATAGGTCGCCATTTTGTCCTCCTCACCGTAACGTCGTTTCACTTACGTCGATTTCGACATCCTCTGCGAGAAAAATACGCCGGAGAATTGTAGAAATTACAAAATCTGCGCCTGACTCGCTCCCTTAAGTACGATTGCGAACCCAAAAAGTCTCCGACTTACCGCCTGATGACATCAGACCCTTTCGAGACAATTTAGGTGGTCTGCCGAACCAGCGACAAGGCCTGCGCGATCCAGCCAGCCAACTCACAAACAGCGGTGACGTGTACCACGGCGAAAGGACACGCCTTGAGATTATACAACTAACTGGCACCGGCACCCGGCACTCCCCGAGACCCCGAGCTAGAAATCCCACGTTTTCGAGACCGGTTTTTGGGCGAGGTGGAAAATGATTCCAATTGTTCTGAACAACAACAGGATCAGCACAGACGGGCAGAACTTTTGCGATACGCTCCTCGGCCAGCCCCCCCCAATGCTGCCGCGCTAACCCTTACCAGCACGACGGCCTCGAAAACCTACACTTTTCCAAACTCAAACGCCTCCGGAGGGTATTCGACGGTGGTGATAAATTACGGAACCAATTACACGGTTCAAACGAGCTTTGGGTGCAGCGGCGTGACAGATTATCCCGCGACGCCCAACGTTGCGCTGGTCGAAAGCATCGTGCTTCCGGACGGCTCAGAGTACAGCTTCGCATACGAGACCACGCCTGGGCACTCGCCCAATGTCACAGGGCGCATCGCTTCGATTGCGCTTCCGAGCGGGGGCATGATCAGCTACAGCTATCCGGGCTCAAATAATGGAATCTTTGCACGGACGGGAGCGCCGCCGGCCTCGAAGTCACAAGCCAGCCTAAACTAAGGAATGACCCGGAAAGGCACGTTGCTCGAAAGCGTGCCGCCGGGTGTGACAACCTGAACCGCGCCGGTCGTGGCGCTGGCGGGTACGGTGGTCGTGATCAGCGAGGGCGAGACAACAGTGAAAGTCGCCGCCGTGCCGTTGAACGCGACGCTGGTTGCGCCCGTCAGGTTGGTTCCCAGGATCCTGACAGGCGCTCCCACCTTGCCCGACCCAGGCTGCGTTTCCACAAACGGTCCGAGACCTACCGACAAGCTGAATACGGTGCCGCAGCCGGGAGAGCCGCAGGATCCGCCTGTGCCACCAGCGAATGTTGTCCCATAGAAGTTCCCATTGGTGTTCTGAACCAGCGGCCCGGTGGGCTCCGTGCCGTCCTCACAACTCTCCTGGGAACAGAAGTTGTAAAGGGTCGTCAGCAGGCCGGCCGTGGTGATCTTGTAGATCGTCCCGCCGGGGTTGACGCCTGCGTAGCCGAGACCACCCTCGTCGGTCGTACCGTAAAGGTTCCCGTCCGTGCCCTGCACGAGTCCGGCGTACGGATACGCGCCATCCGCGCAGTTAGCCTGCGAGCAAAAGTTGTAGAGGGTGGTCAGGCCGCCGGTCGGGGTGATCTTGAAGATGGTACCGCACCCGTACGAGTATGTGCACGCTCCGCCGATGCCGCCGCCCTGGGTGGTACCGTAGAAGTTGCCGTCACTCGCCTGAAGGAGCGCTGAGGGGCCGACGCCATCCGGGCAGCCCGTTCGCCCGCAGAAATCCCAGAGGACCGTCGCGACACCATCGGGCTTCATTTTGAAGACGGTCCCACAGCCATTAGTACGGCCGCCCGCGCAAGCCTCGCCCTCGCCGCCTTCGGCCGTGGTCCCGTAGAAGTTGCCGTCCGTGCCCTGAACCAGCGCCGTATAGGATTCTGCGCCTCCGCCGCAATTTCCCCCCTCGCAAAAGCTATGGAGTGTGGTCAGCGTGCCGCTTGGCGTGACCTCGAACACCGTTCCGCGGCCATATGCGCCGCCCAACGTCGTCGTTCCGTAAAGCTCACCACTGGTCCCCTGGATCAGCCCGGCATATGGGTTGGCGCCATCCGTGAAGTCGAACTTTTGCAGCAGCGTCAGCTTGCCGCCCGGAGGCAATTTGAACACCGTACCACAGCCAAGCTCACAATCATTGGTTTCGCCGCCATCGTAGGCTGTACCGTACAAATCGCCATTGGTGTCCTGGACCAGTGGCGCAGCAGGCCCGAATCCAGCCGGACAATCGCTCCCGAAGCAGAACCGGTAGACCGCAGTAAATGCACCCTCCGGGGTGATTTTGAACAGCGTGCTGCCTAAGTATGTTGTCCCGTAAAGGTCGCCGTTGTTCGCCTGAACCAACCCCGCCAGCGGCCCGTCGCCGTCCGCGCAGCCAGTCTGGGGGCAAAAGCTGTACAGCGAAATGAACGTCTGTGCGGGCGCGACAGCGGCCGCCAAAACGCAAACCGTAACGATCGCGCATGCCATCTTCCACCAGCTTGGTACGCGGAGGCTCAAAGGTCGTTTACTCTCTCTCATTGGATAAGTCTCCGATCTGGCATCCCGGACCGCGTCGTTGTGGGGTTTGACTCCACACGTGATCCGACACTGCCTAGCTGCAACGTGGGCCTCTGGTTCAAGGAGTAGAATCGTCCCATTGGTGCGCCCACCGAGAGCCGCCGGAGTCATGACTGATCGCTCGACTATGCACCCCCGCAGACCCGCTGTCGAGCGCTCGTCGAAACGAAATCGGAACCCTCGAATGCTACGGGAGGCATTCGCAGGTGATGTGCGGACAGGGAAGGATCGTGGCTTGGCGGCGACGCCGCGCACGAGCCGATCGCGCTCTGTCCAGGGATCGCGTCCGAGCACCCGCAATCCTCCCTGATAAGGGATGAGGCCGAGAATCGCGTTAAGCGCGGTGGTCTTGCCGGCGCCGTCGGGACCGATCAGCCCGAGGATGCGGCCGCCTTCCACGTGCAAATTGACGTTGTCCACCGCGACGGTCGTGCCGAAGGCCTTGCGCAGGCCGCGTGCTTCGATGACGGTCATGGCTTCTGCTCCTCCGGGCTCTCAGACGTACGGGCGGCCCTTGTGGCCGCCCAATTGCGACGCATTCCTAGCGCGTGCCACCATTGGGGCGTTTGAGATCAGGAAACTATACGCTTCTCCGCGACCGCTTACGGCTCTCCGGCGGGCGACGGCCGTGACTCTCCCGCGCCGTCCACGAGTTCTGCCTGCGTCAGGCCGAGCCGCTGAATGGTTGCGCGGACGCGAGGCCACTCTTCTGCAAGAAACTTCCGGCGCTCGCTCTCGAGCAGCAGATCGCGGGCCCCGATCTTGACGAACATGCCGAGCCCACGCCTGCTCTCTACAAGCTGCTCGTCCACCAATTGTTGATAGCCTTTCAGAACTGTGAGCGGATTGACCCGATACTCTGCCGCGACATTGCGCACGGAGGGTAGTGGGTCGCCCTCTTTGAGCACGCCGTCGAGGATCATCGCGACCATGCGGTCGCGAAGCTGGCGGTAAATCGGCTGGCTGTCGTTCCACTCACGATCCGTCAGGTTGCCAAACACTTTCACGTGAGATACCGCACCATTTTCGAACACTG